>JBMZBW010000072.1:0-13568 GCA_049612785.1 Alphaproteobacteria bacterium
CCCGATCCACGTCAATCGGTACCTCTGAGCCAGCACTTGTCAGTTGGGAGAGCAACTTCGAATCTGACCTTAACAGTGACTTCTCTATTGGACGATCGAACAGCGGTTCCACTGACTACGACATAATTTAAATAACCTAGCCTTTGACGGCACCCACAAGTATTTGCTCAAACGCTTGTGGGTGAACAAACCAACTTCTCGTCACTCTATCCTGTGGTTAGGCGTTAGACCGCAGATGCCCAGTCATGTCGGGTAATTAGAAAATGATTGTCCCACCCGTGCTGCCAAGCGCAGCATCCAAAGCCGTCGCAGCAGAGTTAGACCCGAGTTCCAGCCTGAGTTCCGCATCGTTTGTCGAAATCTCAACCGCAGTACCAGCGCCGGCGCCGGTCACAGACGCGGTGAAACCTGACAAATCGTTAAGGTCGATTGTGTCACCGTCTGCGTGGTCAAAGTTCTGAATGACAAAGACGCCTCCGTTGGTACCAACGCTCCCCAGAAACACAATCGTGTCCGCAGACGTATCATCGCCTAAATTAAGTTCTACTTCAGCAAAGTTCCATGTTTTTACAGCCGCTTCGTTACCAAAGGTCAGCGAATCTGCACCGGTTCCCAGAACAACCTCTAACCTCCCTTCTCGGCCAACCCTTTCGCCAAAGGAGAGAACGTTGTCACCGCCGTTTGACAGGTCGATAGTGACGTAACCTTTGTACCCTAACCCATTGCCAAACGTGATGTGATCCACACCACTGCCACCGGTGTAAAGGAGACCAGGTGAACTCGCGCTGCCAGCCGTCCAAGCAGCATTTTCGCCTGCCTGTAATGTATTTGTGCCCCCGTTTGACATCACGAAATTGGCAAAGCCAGAGATAGCCAGATCGTCGCCAAAAGTCAGAGTGTCGCTACCTACACCATCATAATAAACCAAGGATCCAGTTTCACTGGCCGCCCCAGTAAGCGCCGTAAGTGTGTTTTCACCACCAGCGCGCATGTCGAAGATTGCAGAAGCAGCAGAGTAGGCTAGGTAGCCCTCAAAGGTTAACGTGTCATCACCGGTACCGCCTGTATAACTCAGCGATCCGTACACAGCCGCAGACTCTGCGGCCACGAGGTTGTTATCGCCACCCGAGCTCATGTCGAAGGTCGCAGAACCGGAGTAGGCCAAGCTGTTGCCAAACGATAACGTGTCATCACCGGGACCGCCTGTATAATTCAGCGACCCGGACACAGCTGCAGATTCTGCGGCCACGAAGTCGTTATCACCACCCGCGCTCATGTCGAAGGTCGCAGAACCGGTGTAGGCCAAGTTGTCGCCGAACGATAACGTGTCATCACCGGGACCGCCTGTATAATTCAGTGATCCACCCGAAAAGGCCGCAGAATTTGCAGCCAGAAAGAAGTTGTCACCACCCGCGCTCATATTGAAAGTAGCCACTCTCGATACTGCCCCTGCAGCGACGAGCGGGTCCGGGTTGGTTGTTGACGCGTCGAGGTAACCTATAAAGCTGTTGCCAGCCGAACCCGTGAATGAGCGCGCCGCGGCTGGCGTCAAGGCTTGGAAACCGCTGTTGGATAGGAATTCGGGGCTATCAGCCACGTCTGTCACGCTGACTGTCAACGTTTGAGTGTCAGTACCGCCATTCCCATCGTCGATTGTGATCTCTACTTCGTATGTATTGTTGCCGTTTGCAGAGCCGTTGCTTTCAAAATCAGGTGCTACCTTGAACTTTAGCTGATCGCCATCCAGCTCAAACTTGTCCTCATCCGCCCCACCCGTGATTGCACATGTACAAATGTCACCATCAGGGTCGTAAGCCGTCACCGTGTAAAAGGCTGTGGCCGTGTTTTCAGCGACTGAGGCTGTCAGGGGGGAGCTAATACTCGGTGCCCGGTTCAATTGAGTACCGCCGGGGCCTACGTTGCCGCCTCCATCGCTACCGCCATCGCTGGTCGTTCCTCCACTCGCTGCTTCAGTGGCACCACTATTCATCATACCGAGAATGGTTATGCCAAGGCCAACAAGAGTACTGCCGGCGCCGCCGAGAATTAATGCTTGGTCATCCTCGTCTTCGTCCTGCTGGTTTTGTGCAAACTCGAAGCGTTGGATGTCGATATCATCAAACAGTCGCGGTGCTGTCCCCTCACCCGACCAGAGCGGTTGCTGATTTCCTGCCTGGACGATACTGCCATCAAGGGCGCGAACAGGCTGAACGTCCGTAAAATGCTGGGTTCGGAGTGAGCCGATTACTGGCAACGCGGCAATTGCGTTCTGAGCAAGCTGATCGACGACCAGAAGCAAGCCACCGTCGAGGATTACATACTGCTCCGCCGTCAGCGTAACCTGCTCTCCCGTTTCCAGTGACAAGATGACCTTGCCATCCTCGAGAGTGGTAAAAGAATCAGGCAAGAGCAGCCATGGAGATGATGGATTTTGCCCGTTACTGTTGGCAAGTCCAGACCAACCAAAGGATCCAGCCGCCATAGCCATGAATGACACCGACGCACGGAGCGCGTCAGGCAATTTCCTTCTGCTGCGAACAAACACAATCAAACTCTTCCCACGACAATACCTGGCGGAGAATTTATTCGCTCATTTTTTCCACTCACACCTTTTGCTTCTACTTAAAGACAACTTTCTCCCAAATATTAAAAATTTTGTCTCTAAGTGATACGCAGCTTAAAGTTTAAATTATTTTATGGGTATCCAAGGGGAGAGCTCACTTGCAACTTCTCGTGTTTTTCCCCGAATGAAAGCTCATGAGCTAGCGGCTGATTCGCTCCGAGTAAGACAGGCGGCTTACCCCTTTTAAATAATTGCCGCAGTATGATGGTGGATGAGCCAGCTTGTTGGGCCTGAGTTTGCAGTCTACGACCAATGGTTTTGTTCATGTTCGCGCACCCAATAAGAGTAAAAACAACTGCTATGAGCTGTGCTAAGCTATACCTCGCTTACGTGAGGAGCGATCTGTTCTGGTTGGCAAGGAGGCGTCGGCGATGATTACAGCCTTGAGTTATATCGGCGTCCGTTCTGATCGGACGGATGATTGGCGTCGCTTTGCCGGCACTGTTTTGGGAATGCAGGTGCTTGATCGGGGCGGGAAAAATACGGCCTTTCGTATGGATGATCAGGCCCAACGCCTGATTGTCAGCGACGAACCGGGCGATACGCTTGCCTACATCGGTTGGGAGGTTGCGGAGAAGTCAGACCTAGACGCACTTGCGACCCGACTTGAGCAAGCCGGGCATCGCGTGCAACACGCTGACAGAGCCTTGTGCGACCGGCGATATGTCTCCGAAATGATCTGGTGCCTTGATCCTGCGGGTTATCGTCTGGAATTGGTGTGGAACCCCTTTCGGGTAGAAGACCCTTTCGTGCCAGGTCGTCCGATCAGTGGATTTAAAACTGGACCTTACGGCATGGGGCATGCGGTGCTCCACGTCTCTGACGCACAAGCTTTGGTACCCTTTTACTGTGATGTGCTTGGGTTCCAGCTCAGTGACTATGGCCTCGACCCCATCCCTCTGTTCTTTTTCCACGTCAACGGGCGTCACCACAGCTTCGCCATCGTCGGTTCGGGCCAAGGGGGGTTTCACCACTTCATGGTTGAGTTTGATAACCTCGATGATGTCGGCCAGGGGTATGATCTCGCTCAAACCGGAATGGCGGAAATTGCCTACACACTCGGGCGGCATACCAACGACTACATGACCAGCTACTACGCTCACACGCCGTCCGGGTTCTTTGTTGAAAGTGGCTGGGGTGGGCGCTTGATCGATCCGGCAACATGGGAGCCGCATGAGACCAATGTTGGCCCCAGTTTTTGGGGGCATGAGCGACCTTACTTACCCGAAGCCGCGCAAAAAGAGTTTCGGGACAAGCGACTGGAAACGGCCGCCAAAGGCCATCGCGCACCACACGTGATTGATTGTCCGTGGCTCTACGGTCAGCACCCGGAGGCCTGAATGCTCTATGATGTTGCAGTCATAGGGTATGGCCCGACTGGGGCGACGCTCGGCAATCTGCTTGCTGCACAAGGTGTTTCCGTGCTGGTCATCGACCGTGAAGCTGAGATGTACCCTCTTCCCCGCGCCGTGCACTTCGATGACGAAGTTATGAGGGTTTTTCAAACTGTGGGCATCGCAGAAGACCTGCAGGAGAAGGTCTACATCAATCCCGGAATGAAGTTTGTGGATGAGGATCAGAACCTCTTGCTTGACTGGCCTCGCCCACAGGAGATTACGGTCCACGGTTGGAACGCCAGTTATCGTCTGCATCAACCCGATCTGGAAACGCTCCTCCGCGACAGACTAGAGCAGGAGGCAAGCGCCGAAATCATGACCTGTTTTGATGTCACCTCAATTCAGGAACATGAAGACCACGTCACCCTTTCTGGCACTACGCAAGGCGGCAAGACCGAGATTTTCAAGGCTCGATATTTGGTGGGATGTGACGGTGCAAACTCCCTGACTCGCCAAGTCATCGGCGGCGAAATGGATGATTTGGGGTTTGAGGAACGCTGGCTTGTTGTGGATGCCCTGCTCAAGCGTTCGCGTCCCGATCTTGGTGATCATACGATGCAATTTTGTACGCCTGACCGCCCCATGACCTATTGTCGGAACCCTGGGGATAGGCGTCGCTGGGAAATGACAATCAAAGACGAAGAAACTGACGCTGAAATCAGGGAACCTGCACGCGTCTGGGACCTTCTATCGCGTTGGATTACCCCCGACGACGCCGAGTTGGAAAGGCGCGCCGTCTATACCTTTCGTTCACAGGTTGCAACGCGCTGGCGCAGTGGCCGGCTTCTGATCGCCGGCGATGCCGCCCACCTGACACCGCCCTTCATGGGGCAAGGCATGTGCACGGGCATTCGTGATGCCGCAAACCTTGCGTGGAAGTTGATAGCCTGCCTGAACGGTGCAGACGAGGCCCTGCTCGATACCTATCCAGCTGAACGTGCGCCCCATGCGAGGGCATACGTCGAAACGGCAACACGTCTTGGCCGACTGATCAACACTCTGGACCGTGACTCCGCCCTCAAGATGGCAGAAGGTCAGAACAACGGGGCCTCGCAGATGCGTTCGATCACGCCTGAACTTGGGGCAAGCATGATCTGTGCGACAGATGCCCATGACTGTGTCGGACGACCCTTTGGTCAGGTGGATCTGGGCCAGGGACAGCGCGGTTTTGATCAACTGATCGGTTACAGTCATGCTGTTATAAGTCCGGTGGAACCAACCAGAATGCCCCGTGGAACCCGGTGGCTTGACCCCAGCCAACACCCTTCGCTCTCGCAAGCCCTAAGCGACCTCGGCACCCGCGCAATCTGGATCCGCCCGGATCGGTATATTGGAGCCGTTTCCGACAGCGGTTCTGGCCTGCTGGACCAGCTTAACCCCTTTTTTGATAGTCATCAGGACGCCAAAGAAAATGAAACTTGCCTCACTTAAATCAGGGGGTCGAGATGGCACCCTTGTCGTTGTTTCCAAGGATCTGTCCCGCATCGCCGCCGCGAGTTCAATCGCGTCGACCCTGCAGCAAGCCATCGAGACCTGGGCCAGCTCTGGCCCTGCCTTGGCACAGCTCGCAGCAGATGTCGAAAACGGCAAGGTGGACACTCAACCCTATGACCCCGATGCACTCGCCAGCCCCCTACCCCGAGCCTACCAATGGGCAGATGGGAGCGCTTATCTCAGCCACATGCGCTTGGTGCGAAAGGCTCGCGGTGCCGAGATGCCGCCGGGCGCGGAAACTGATCCTCTGATGTACCAAGGTGGCGGCGATCATTTTCTTTCACCGACAGAGGACATTCCGATCAAGGATACAGCCTGGGGGCTTGATTTTGAGGGTGAAATTGCCGTGATCACCGACGATGTCCCCATGGGTGTTTCGGTCGAGCAGGCGGCAAGCCACATAAAACTGGTCATGCTATGCAATGACATTTCGCTTCGGATCGTCATGAAGCCAGAACTCGTCAAAGGATTTGGGTTCTATCAGTCCAAACCCGCCAGTGCCTTTTCTCCGATTTGCGTGACCCCAGAGTCCCTCGGAGACGCATGGGACGGAGCCAAAATCAATCATCCGCTGGTCACCACCTACAACGGCGAAGAATTCGGCAGGGTCCCTGCTGGAAAAGACCTGAACTTTGATTTTGCCGATCTCATCGCTCATGCAGCACGGACCCGCGAACTACGTGCCGGCAGCATCATCGGTTCCGGTACAGTGTCCAACGACAACCATGAAGAGGTTGGTTCATCGTGCTTGGCTGAAAAACGGATGATCGAGATCATCGAAACCGGCGCAGCATCCACACGCTTCATGGAACCGGGTGACACCATTCGGTTTGAGATGTTTGATGAAACTGGCGCTTCGATTTTTGGAGCCATTGATCAGAAGGTCGTCGCTGGTTGAACTCAGCGTAAGCGAAAGGGAGGTTGAATGCCACGTTCGCCGGGAGCGATGAGTTCAGAGGCTGAGAACTTTATTGCCAATTTGGAACCTGCAGCCTCGCCGTATCGGGCAGATCAACCGATGGCAGAAGTCCGTGAAGCGCAGCGCGTTGCTCAGGAGCCATCGATCGCGCTGGCCCTGACCAAATATCCGGTGGAATACAGGGACGTCGAAATTGCTGGTATCCCGTGCATGGACGTGCGCGACACCACCCAACAAACATCAGACGCGGGGACCATTCTCTATTTTTTCGGCGGTGGGTTCATGGTGGGCAGTCCTTATGAAGACCTGCCCATTACGGCTGCCCTCGCTGTCAAAACCGGTGCAAGGATCATTGCCCCCTACTACAGACTGGCACCAGAGCACCCCTTCCCAGCGGCTTTAGACGATTGCTCGAGCGTGGCTCGCGACCTCGCCGGTCGGGGGACCTACTGTCTGGCTGGGGAAAGTGCGGGCGGCAATCTCGCTCTAAGCGTGGCGCAGAGGCTTCGTCAAAGTGGTGAAATGATGCCGAAGGCAATCGCAGCACTCTCGCCGGCCTCAGATCTCAATGACTATGGTGACAGCGGCAAGGCCGACCGTGACCCCATGCTCAAGTTGGCCGAAATCGCAGATGTCGAAGCCGCATACTTAGCGGGACAAGATCCAGCAAATCCTGAAATCTCACCTGTGTTTGGCCGTTTTGATTCTGCTTTCCCACCGACGATGATCACGACGGGCACGCGAGACTTTTTGCTGAGTTCTTGCGTGAGACTGGCTCGGGTCATGAGAGAAGCGGGCGCAGCGGTCGATCTCAGAGTGTGGGAAGGCATGTGGCACGTTTTCGAATTTTATCCCGAGATACCAGAGGCTGATGCATCACTCAGCGAAATCGCCGATTACCTGCGCTACCACCTTGATTAGCGGCGCGTTTTGACACAGCGCACAGGGTAGCTTCCTTTGCAAAAGTCGCGTTAGACTGAGGTTGAGTATGTTCAAGGACGACCACGAGGGAAGATGATGGGCATTAAAAACGCAAACTGCATGACGAGCACCACGTTAGTCAGAGAGCTCTACTGGGGCTGCGGTGGTGGCGTAATGGAATGCTTTTCCGGGGCTGTTTCATCGAATGCGCCGAACTACCAGCCCCATCCCTCTTGCCCCGGAAACGCGGCGAAGGGGCTCCAAGACAGCCGACTAAAGTCGCGCAATAAAAGCGGGTGAAGATGACTTTAGTGCCAACCGAAAGCTGGCACCGTCGGCCTTGCAAGCTATGCTTAACGCTGGCTGATCAACAACAGCCAAGGTGCGTGATCACACCAAAGCGAGCCGGTCACGCGCCTCTTACCCTACAATCATCCGGACTTGAATGGACCTATTTCAAGCCGGGCGTACCGTCGAACTTCTTTTCGATACTGCCCCAACAATCGATATAATCATCCTGCAGCGGCGCTTCTTTCGCCGCAAACGGGGTGAGATGCTGGGGAAAGCGGGTTTCGAACATGAACGACATGGTATCGGCCAGCTTCGCGGGCTGAAGCTCCCCAGCGGTGGCTTTGTCAAAGGCTTCCCTGTCCGGGCCATGGGGTAGCATCATATTATGCAGGCTGATCCCACCGGGGACGAAACCCTGCAGTTTGGCGTCATACTGGCCATGGATATTGCCCATAAGCTCACTCATGACGTTTTTGTGGTACCACGGCGGTCTGAAGGTATCCTCAGCAACCAGCCAACGCTCCGTGAAAAGCACAAAATCAATATTGGCTGTCCCTTCGATCCCAGAAGGTGCCGTCAGAACGGTGTAGATGCTCGGATCAGGATGATCAAAGCTGATCGCACCCACCGGGCAATAGTGGTTCAGGTCGTACTTCCACGGCGCGTAGTTTCCATGCCAGGCCACGACATCCAGCGGCGCATGATCAATGACTGTGCGATGAAACTGCCCACACCACTTTACCGTTACTTCGCTTGAAACATCCCGATCCTCAAACGCGGCCACCGGCGTTTTGAAATCCCGACGATTGGCCAGGCAGTTTGCGCCAATTGGCCCCCGACTGGGCAAGTCGAATTTCTGGCCGTAGTTCTCACACACAAACCCCCGACACGGCCCCTCAACCACTTCAACGCGATAAACAAGACCACGCGGAAGCATCGCAATTTCCTGAGGAGCAACCTCCAGCACACCAAGTTCCGTCACAAAACGAAGGCGGCCCAACTGCGGGACGACCAACAACTCGCTGTCTGCTGAGTAGAAGTAGCTGTCGACCATGCTCTCCGAGACAACATAGACGTGGCTCGCCATACCCGTTTGGGTGTTCACATCTCCCGCCGTGGTCATGGTGCGCATTCCCGTAAGCCAGGTGGTCGGCGTGTCACTGAGGGGAATGGGATCCCAGCGATATTGCCCGAGGCTGATGATATCCGGATCAATGGCTGGCGCACTTTTCCAGTGAGGCAGATCGATTTTTTCGAACCGGTGCGTATGCTTAACCGAAGGACGTATGCGATAGCACCAGGTCCGCTCGTTTCGATGGCTTGGGGCTGTAAACGCCGTACCGGAAAGTTGCTCTGCATAGAGCCCATAGTTGCAACGCTGGGGGCTATTGCGGCCCACGGGCAGAGCGTCAGGGAGGGCTTCCGTTTCGAAGTCGTTGCCAAAGCCCGGCATGTACATAGCTCGATTTCGCGTCATGGAACACGCCCCTCTTCGGTTCGGTATCGAGTATGCAGCGCTTGCTACCATGGTCAAGCCGTGCATCCGATCCCAGCGTTCGGCGCTTTCGTCACAGGTTCGTGCGTTGAAGGTCCTGTATTAAGGACTAAATCTAATTCGTAAGCAAAAAATGGCCCTGTCACAGAGTGACAGTAAGGCAATGCTTAGTCGCACAATGGCAGAACGCGTTACGCTCTGAATAATCCAGTACCGTTGGAGGTCCTTATCTCATGCACCGCAGATTTGTTATTTCTCTCGCGTTGGGATCTTTGGCAACCGCAGCCTTTGCGCGGTCGCCGGAACCAGAACTATCGCAATTGACCGTGTACAAATCCCCCAGCTGTGGATGTTGTTCAGCTTGGGTCGACCATTTGCTCAGTGCAGGCCTCTCTGCGGAGGCCATCGACGTGGACCATTACGAGCTCCAGGCCGTCAAAGTCCGCATGGCGATTGCACCAGAATTGTCCTCCTGTCACACCGCCATTCTCGATGGATACTTCATCGAAGGTCACGTGCCGGCTGACGATATCAAGCGTCTGATTGCCGAACGCCCCGATGCGCTAGGACTGACCGTACCGGGCATGCCCATTGGCTCACCCGGGATGGAAATGGGCGAAGAGCGCGAACCATTTGATACCTTGTTGGTCCTGAAGGACGGTTCCACAGAAATTTTCGCCCAACACGCTTAGAATCTCTCTGATCCCGTCTCAGACAGAAGTAGCAATCGCAGCCTCTCATGCGCTTATTTTGTCGCTTGATGAGCACCATTGGCGGCACTTCACCAATAAGTTCCCCGGATCCTTAAAGCTCGGGCACAAGCACCGTGAGTGCTCCGGGCTAAAACCGCGGGGTGCCTGTGCGCCCTGATCCGATCCAGGAGGGGCCCATGAAAATTACGGCGATCCGAATTTTTCAAACCGACCTGCCTTACGTCGACCCCAAAGGATATGCTTGGGGAGCCGGGAATGTCATCAAAACTGCTCGGGCAAGTATTGTTGAGGTAACGACCGATGCCGGACTTGTTGGCGTGGGCGAGTTCACCCCTTGCGGCGAAAATTACATGGTTGCGCATTCTCAGGGCGTGGTCGCAGCTGCGCGGATCATGGCGCCCAACCTGATCGGCGAGGACCCGCGACAAGTCTATCGTATGGAGCGGCTCATGGATCGCTTGATCGATGGTCATGGATACGCCAAGGCACCCTTTGATGCGGCTTTCTGGGACATCATCGGTCAGGCGACCGGGCAGCCCGTTTGGATGTTGCTGGGCGGCAAGCTGTGCGACGGCGCGCCCATGTATCGCGTAGCGCCTCAAGACGAACCAGATGCACTGCCCGCCGAACTCGACCGACTGCGCAGCAATGGTTACCGTCAATTTCAAATCAAGGTCGGCGCGGACTGGGTTTCAGACATTGATCGCATCCGCCAAGCCGTACCGCTGCTAAAGCCCGGTGAAAAGGCGATGGCCGATGCGAACCGGGGCTGGCGACTGGATAACGCCCTGCGCGTCGGTCGGGCAACGCGGGATCTCGACTACATCATGGAACAGCCGTGCTACACCTATGAAGAGTGTCTGAGCGTGCGCCGGCACATCGACTTGCCCATGAAATTGGATGAGGTTGTTACAGACATCGACATGGCAAGGCGCATTGTGAATGACCACGCTGCTGAGATGTGTTGCTTGAAAATTTCTAATCTGGGCGGCCTGTCAAAGGCGCGTCGGGTCCGCGACTTCCTGATCGATCACGGTATTCCAGTGGTTTCCGAAGACACCTGGGGCGGTGAAATTACGACATCTGTTGTCAGTCACTTCGCAGCCTCTACCCCTGCGGACATGCTGATCAATTCAACCGATTTGCACAATTACAATACCCGCTCCACCGGCAAGCCCGGCCCTGCGACCCGTGACGGCAAGCTTTACGCGAGCGACGCGCCGGGACTGGGTGTATCCGCCGACTATGAGAGCCTCGGCGAGCCTATCGCTGAGTTTCGCTGAGTGATTCACTTGGCAGGAGATAAGCGCCATGAGAACCTAACCCATGATAACTGACACCTCTTGGCTCTTGCTGGTCCTTTTGTCAGCCGCGATTCATCCCTTCCGGGACCTGGCTCTCAAGGGGACAGGCAACCCGCTCGCCAGCTACTTTGGCTATACCGCTGTTTGGGTTGGATTGGGATTGCTGCAGTCTCTGCTCATGGGGCACTCTCTCGCCTTGCCCGTCGATGTCTGGTGGCTGCTTCTGGTCACAGTCGGTGGTCTCATCCTCTACTACTTCGGAACTCTTGAAGCACTCAAACGGGGTGATTTGTCAGTCTATTACCCCATCATTCGCTCCTCTCCCGTCGTAGTTCTGGTCTTTGGCTGGATTGCCATGTCACAGGCCTTCAATCTTATGGTGACAATGGGGATTGGCCTTGTGTTTGTCGGGACCCTCCTGCTGCAAAAACCCAAACACGGCTTGTTGTCAGATCCTCGATCCCTGCTGCTGGCCCTGCTCGCTATGCTCGGTTCAGCCGCATATACGCTGAGCGACGCCGGGGCGATGCGCAGTGTCTCACCCAGCGTTTACCTGTTCTACACGTACATTCTCGTGGGAACTGGACTGGGGTTGATGCTGTTTTGGCAGCACCGAGGACAAGCGAACCTTCCGAAAAAGATGCTGGAAGGATGGACCTTGCATCCTCTGCGAACCCTTTTTGCGGGGGTGATGGCGTATTCGTCCTACATGCTGATTTTGATCGCGTTTCAGAACGGCGCAGATGCGGCTGCAGTCAGCGCAGTGCGGCAGGCATCCATTCCCCTTACAGTGATTCTGGGGGCCGTTTTGTTGCAGGAAACCAGCATGGTACGCCGGCTAAAGTGGGCCAGTCTCATTGCACTCGGCATTGCGCTGATTGCTTACTTTGATGGACAAAGCGCTTAGGTAAGATTTGTTACCACGGCGTCAGTGGAGGAACCGGACGCCGTGGTAAAATTTCATCGGGCCTATTGGCCTAGAGTGCCAGCTGCTGCTTGGCCCACTCCAACATTTCGTCGGTGATGTCACCCTCGTCCACGGAGCGACCCGAGTTCACGAGGAATGCGACAAGAGCATCGACGAGTACGTCATCCGTCGTCAGGGTTTCCAGGCGGTCAAACTCATCGCTTGCGTTATCCAGCGAGGTATTCAGATCATCCAGCAAAGCCTGCTGATCAGCTTGTTGCAGTTCAAGCAACTCCAAGTCCTGAGCCTGCTGCAAAGAAGTCTGTTCATAGGACGCGATTTCCCCAGCGAGGCCATCCAGCGAGGAACCGATGTTGGCGAGCGAGTCATTGAGACTATCAATCTCACCCTGCGCCAAATCGGCTTCATTCTGCTGCTGCGACAGCTGAGTCTGAAGGGTACCAACTTCCTCTTCCAACGCCGCTATCGCTGCTTCAGCTTCAGCGTACCCATCATCCTCAGGGCTTAACGATCCAAAGGTGTCACGCAGAGCTTGCAGGTCGGCCTCCGAGGTTTCCAAATCAGACTCTGTCTGCGAAATATCAGCGTTGGCGCTCTCTAGACCAGCCAAGGCTGCATCAAGTTCACCCGTTTGTTCCAAACGTTGCTGCTCCAAAAGAGCGCTTTCGTCCTGCGCCGCTGAAAGAGCGTTCAACGTTTCTTGTAACAACGCGGCAGATGCTTCTACGGCAGCACCGAGCTCATCGCTATTCTGCTGTTCAATGTTCAGGTTGCCCAAGATCTGCTCAATAAGCACCGCAACTGCTTCGCGATCCTCTGTGTTATCCAAGAAGATGACAACCTGACGGAGTTTTGGGTCCGACGAATTTTCAAAGGCTTCTGCGTTGCGCTTGAGAGAATTCAGCGACTTCAGCTGACTGTTAAGATTCTGCTTACGTGAAGAGTTGAAGTTCACGTTCGTCTTTTTGGAATTTGCTGACTTATTACCAAGTTGGCTGTTTCCAGACCTGGAACTTGAAGACGCACCATTTCCCCCACTTACAGATGACTTCTTCGAAGCTCCGTTCGAACTGGAGTTATTATTGCTTTTGCCTTTGGATGAACCGTTATTGGACTTCCCAGCGCTAGCACCATTGCCCTTTCCTTTTCCTTGGGCATAGGCGTCATTCGTCAGCGACACCGATGGCAACATCAAAGAAAGGCTAAGGACAGAAATTGCTGCAAATGCAGTTGACTGCATCCATTTAACGTTACTGCGCATCATACTTTCCTTTAACATTACACAAGAACTATTTTGGCGGTGCCTAACTTTGCAGGTTTTTTCTTTGAGCGAGAATCAAACCAAATATCTGTAGGGCCCTTTGAGCACTCTCTTGTACGCCAGAAAAATGCATACTTACTGCATTCCACTTGGTTTCGAGTTCTTCGATTTGATGACTGATTGCGGTAGTTCGTGCTTGCGCAGCACGGAAATCTGATTTTT
>JBMZBW010000073.1:0-13292 GCA_049612785.1 Alphaproteobacteria bacterium
GCGCCAAGGAGTTTTCACGCATGGGATGGCTGAAATCACTATATCACTGGACATTGCTGCAAGCTGAAAAACCGCGAGCGCTTGGCCTGTTGTTTGCCGTCTCATTCGCAGAAAGCTCATTTTTCCCCATCCCACCGGACACACTGCTTGCGCCCATCGTTCTGGCGCGTCGGGCTTGGTGGTGGTTAGCCGCGACCATATGTACTTTTGGTTCCGTTCTGGGCGGAATTTTTGGCTATCTGATCGGCAAATTTGCCTTCAACGCTCTCGGAATGCCGTTGCTCGCATTTTTGGGGAAGGAAGACAGCCTGCAAGCTTTTGAGCAGACCTTTAATGCTTACGGTTGGCAATTGATCTTCCTCGCAGGATTTACCCCTGTCCCTTACAAAGTCTTCACCATTGCCTCAGGCGCTTTCGACGTTGCATTGATGGTTTTCATTGTCGCCTCCGTGATATCCCGCGGTAGCCGTTTTTTTCTTGTCGCAGGAATCATTTCGATCCTTGGCCCCATCGCCAAACCGCTGATCGAGAAATATTTTGGCTGGTTCACACTGTTAGTCGGTCTAGTTATCGTCGTAGGCGCTCTTGCCTTTACGGCTCTTCACTAGGTTGCCTGGCGTACTGACCCATGTATCACCTCTTTCTACGGATTGAACGAAACTGGCCCTGGGCCTTTCCACTGCTCATTCTGCTGGCCTGTGCCTTCTTTCTCGGCGTTGCGCTTATTTCGCAGTATGTCGGGGGGCATCACCCCTGTACCCTGTGCATTGCCCAGCGCACGTCCTACGTGGTTGCTGCCGTCGTATCGGGGGCCGCTATTGTCATCGGGCAAGATGAGAACCGCAGCATTGAAAGAGCCATGTTGCTTGGCGTTTGTGGACTGGCTTTTCTCTATGGCAGCGCAACGGCTTTTGAACACGTGGGGGTTGAGCAGAACTGGTGGCCGGGCGAAACACTTTGCGCCGGAGTCATGGCGGGTTTTCAGATGGAGCTGGAAAGCACACAAATCGCGACAAACTCACTCTTTGCAGCTCCGGAAGTGACCTGCTCCAAAGGGACTTGGAGCCTCTTTGGACTGTCGATGGCAACCTATAATCTGATGGCCAACTTAGGACTGATGGTGCTCGCGGCTCTGGTTGCGGCGGCGGGTTTACAACGGCATCGCTCGAATGATCAGTCGCGCTCGAGTTCAGAATCCCAATACAGATAGTCTTCCCAACTCTCGTGCAAGAAGTTGGGTGGGAAGGATCGACCTGCATCCTGTAATTGATAGGCTGTGGGGCGCAGCGGCTCTTTGCGCAAGCGCATTGAACTATCCCGCAGGTACCGGTTCCCCTTCCGCAAATTACATTTTTGGCAGGCCGTCACGACGTTTTCCCAACTCGTTCCTCCGCCCTTGGATCGTGGGATCACGTGGTCGAATGTGAGGCTTTGAACCGGGAAACGGGTGCTGCAGTACTGACACCTAAAATGGTCTCGGAGAAACACGTTGAACCGGGTGAATGCGGGTGAGCGGTTCATGGGTACGTAATCTTTGAGCGCTATCACGCTGGGGATTGGCATTTCAAAGGAAGGGCTTCGAATAACGTGGTCGTATTCGGCAACAACGTTCACGCGCCCCTGAAAACAGGCCTTAACGGAATCCTGCCAGTTCCATAGAGAAAGTGGCAAATAGGATAAGGGCCGAAAATCGGCGTTTAACACCAATGCCGGATAGTTTTCTAAGCTGCTCGCTGCCATACTCTCCTGCCCCTTCCGAACCATTCGGAAGTTGTAGGACAACTATGACAAGCGAAAGACTTTTGGACAAGTAACAGTCTTATAACGTTCCAAAAGGCCGCATCCTATCTAGCCGGGAAGGTCACCCATCCCAAAGGCCAGACGTAACTTCAGCATGGCCGCCTGCAAGCCTTCGCCATCGATACCGTGGCCCAGTCCAGGTCGAGGAAAGGTTTCAACCTTAGCGCCCAATTCCGAGAGGGTCTTTGCAGCCGCTTCCATGGAAGCAAAGGGCACAACCTGATCGTCGTCACCATGCACCAGCAAAAAAGGAGGTCTTGCGGTGACTTCCGTTATCGCACGCTCAGGCCCGGGCAGCGCGCCGCTGTACCCCAGCACGTAGCCCAACGCCTCAGGAAGGCGAAGACTGACTTCCAGCGACATCATGCAACCCTGCGAAAAGCCAAACAGCGCAATGTCACTCCATTCTAGTTCAAACCGGGTCTTAAGGCTGTTGAGCGCCGTGGTGACATATCCCCGCGACATTTGTGCGCCATGGTCGAGTTCAGACTTGTCGATCCGTGCAATCGGAAACCACTGTCGACCACCAAACATGCCGCCGGGGATTTCTTCAGGTGCTTCGAGGCTAATGATCGCGGTTTCAGGCAGCGCAGGAGCCATCTGCATCGCCAAGGGAAACAAGTCATCTGCATCGGCGCCATAACCGTGCAGGAACACCAACAGATGTTTCACAGGTTCCCCATTGGGGATCAGGGCACGGTGTGGGGGGTCAGTGCCTTCGATCTGGAAGCCACGGATGACTTCGAAGTCCGGAGACTGTTGCATTCTACTGTTCCTGAGATTTGGAAAGAATTAGTCGTCAGACTCGTCGGACGACCCCTCGAGGTTCGAGACGACGGCTTCCAGACGATCACTGAGCTGCTCAAACACATCGGCCACGTACTCATAAGCCTGCTGCACGGCATCGCCGTTTGTATCACCGTCTTCAGAAGCAACGGGCGCTGCTGTCGCTCCTGCCGCCGCAGACTTGGCGCGCTCGCTATGCAAGTCATCGGCCATAAGCAGCCCCGCCATCAGCAGTAATCTTGCTTCACCGACCTGGCCGTTTGCTGTGACCAGTTGGTTCACGCGTTCGGACAAGGCATTGGCAAGCCGCATGACGTGTTCCTCTTGCCCGTCATCGCAGGCAATATCGTATCCACGTCCATTCAGAGTAATTCGCACCTGACCCATACGTCTTTATTCCTCGGTGCTTTCAGCGTCTTGAAGCTCAGCCATAAGCTGCGCAACCTGCTCCGTTGCCGAAGCGGCGGCGGAACGCAGCTCTTCCTGCGCAGTTTCCATCACAGTGATCTGACGTTGCAGACGTGTGATTTCCTGTGTCTCCGGTCCTAATCGGTCGCCAAGGGCTTCCAACCGGTGCAAGACTGTGTCCAAGCGCGCTTTCGCGTCTTCTAATCGGCCCATTGGGTCTTAGCTCATCCTCGAGTTACACCTTTCGACTAGTGTAAATTGGCATTTGTTTCAAGGACATCTAAAGCATACTTCATTCGAATTAATAAAAGCCGTGGATAAATGGCCTCACTCGAGAGCCAGAAAGCCAGTCCTTTCATGGCAGTACGCCGGTCGAAGGGGGTTAATTCGACGGCTCCTCCGTGGTTATAAGTACGCTCGTGATGACGAGGGGCTGTGAGCTTACGCGCCCCGACAACTCCGACTTTGCGTTTTTTTCAGGAGCCAACCCCATGTCTGATGCAGTAGCTCAGGACCCTAACGCTCTCGCCGCGGCAATGGCCGATACCATCCGCGTTCTTTCAGCTGAGGCTGTTCAAGCCGCCAACTCAGGCCACCCCGGGATGCCCATGGGTATGGCTGATGTCGCTACTGTCCTGTTCCGCGACGTGCTGAAGTACGATGCCGCATGGCCACAATGGCCGGACCGCGACCGGTTTATTTTGTCTGCCGGCCATGGTTCGATGCTCTTGTACTCAGCGCTGTATTTGTCCGGATACGAAGACGTCTCCCTCGACGAAATCAAAAACTTCCGCCAGATGGGTTCCAAAACGCCGGGTCACCCAGAATACGGTCATACCGAAGGTGTCGAGACCACCACAGGGCCGCTGGGTCAGGGCATTGCCAATTCCGTTGGTTTTGCGATGGCAGAACAGTGGCTTGCCGCGCGGTTCGGTGACGACTTGGTCAACCACTACACCTATGTGATTGCGGGTGACGGCTGTTTGATGGAAGGGGTGAGCCAGGAAGCAATCTCCCTCGCTGGCCATCTGAAGCTGAACAAGTTGATTGTTCTGTGGGATGACAACGAAATCACCATTGACGGCAAGACTGATATTTCCACCTCCGAAGATCAGCGCGCCCGCTTCGAAGCCTCCGGCTGGCACGTACAGGCTGTTGATGGACATGATCAGGATGCGGTCCTCACGGCAATTGAACTGGCACAGCAGGAAACATCTATGCCGTCCATGATCGCTTGCAGAACGACGATCGGTTACGGCTCTCCAAAGGTGGCTGGAACGTCCAAGGCTCATGGGGCCCCCTTGGGTGCAGACGGCCTTCAGGAGTTTAAAGACAATATCGGCTGGACCCATGATCCTTTCGTTGTTCCTAACGACGTGATGGACGCGTGGCGGTCTGCTGGGTCCAAAGGCTCAACTGCCTCCGCAGAGTGGAAAGCCCGCCTTGCTTCATCGTCCAAAGCCAGCGACTTCAACGCCATGCAAGCCGGTGAGTTGAGTGAAGGCGCTCTCAAGGCGCTGGAGGAGCTGAAAGAAAAAGCGACCGAGGACCACCCTGCGATGGCGACACGTGCCTGCTCAGGCAAGGTTCTGGAGGCCATTATTCCTCATATGCCGTCTATGTTGGGCGGCTCTGCGGACTTGACCGGTTCAAATAACACCAAAACACCGCACCACACCGCAATCTCAGCTGAAGATTTCGGCGCAAACTACGTGAACTATGGCGTGCGGGAACATGGTATGGCGGCCGCTATGAATGGCATGGCCCTGCATGGTGGTGTGATTCCTTATGCTGGTACATTCCTGGTCTTCACCGACTATGCGCGCCCAGCAATCCGCCTGTCAGCGCTCATGAAACAGCGGGTCATTTACGTGATGACCCATGACTCAATCGGCCTGGGTGAAGATGGTCCGACGCACCAGCCCGTCGAACATATGGCTGCGCTCCGTGCTATTCCGGGGTTGCTGACATTTCGTCCTGCAGACCTGGTGGAAACGGCTGAAGCCTGGGAGCTGGCACTTCAGCATGATGGCCCAACCGTCATTGCTTTGTCCCGTCAAAAGGTTCCCGCACTCCGAAACCTGATTGGTGAAAACTACTCCGCGACGGGTGGGTACATTTATCGGCCTGCGATGGACGAGCGAAAGGTTACCCTGATCGCAACGGGTACGGAGATGAGCGTTGCTGTTGAAGCTCAAGAGATCCTTGAGCGAGACCACAACATCGCAACCGCGATTGTATCTTTGCCGAGTTGGGAGCTGTTCGAGCAGCAGCCGGCGCACTACCGGGAAGAAGTGCTAAGCCCGGGCAGTCTCCGTGTCGCCATCGAGGCTGGGTCCGACTTTGGCTGGCGTCGTTTCATCCGCGAGGATGGTATCTTCATCGGTGTCGGCGACCAGTTCGGGGCTTCAGCACCTGCCGAAGAGCTTTACGAGCACTACGGCATCACCAAGGAAGCTATCGTCCAGTCTGTGCTGGATAGCCTCTGAGACGTTCGATGTCAGGGAAGCGCGTGGTCATTGAAATAACCTTCGCCGCTTCCCTGCGTGATCACAGGGAAAAGACGGCGGTCCAGACCTGCTTTGTTACGCCTGCGACGGCATTGAAGACTCACGGCGTCCTATGGGCGCTTGAACTTCAAGGCGCCGTGGATCAATGGCGTGAGGGTACTGAACTCATCGTCGACGTTTCGCAAGCACCGGGCTATGGGCTGAAAGCTATGCAGCTTGGCCTTCGAAGCGTGTTTTACCCGAAGGATCAACCGGCGTATGAAGACCTCGCGGCATACGCGAAAGCATTAGGCGCTTCACTTTACTCCCACATGCCGGATGTTGTGGAGTCCTGGAACCCAAACGTGCCTCATCGACGACGAAAGCCTCGTCAACCAACAACACAAACCTCTGTCAGAGAAAGCAGAAAAAATGGCCACGATGGATGATGATGAAGGCCCACAGCTGGTTCATATCGCGACTTTGGGCGAGACAAATGTGCCTTCCAAATTGCAAGGCGTTGCCGTGATCCTGAAGATACCTGAAGCCGTTAACCCGGCGACGTCCCGGCTTTCTGATTGGATATCTCTATGCTCGGATCAGGAATGTGCACTGATAACAGCATCGATGAGCACTAACGGTGAAGACCTGCCACCCAATGGCGTTGATGGATTTGTATCCTTTGATATGGCGGCAGATCGAGCTTTGCGCGAAGACTTTCCCGACATGCAAATCATTGCCGCCAACCTGCGCTCGCGTGATGCGGCGATGCAAGCGGGCGAGATGGGGGCGGATGCGATCTTCTTCGGTGACCTACGAGCCAATGATGCAGCCGGAATGCAGGCGTCGCTGGATACGAACCTGGCTGAGTGGTGGGTGGAAATGATGGAGGTTCCCTGCATCGTCCCCGTGCATTCATCCGATGACGATCCGGACTACGCCCCCGAGTTCATAGCGGTTCCGCTCGCCTGATTATTGCCTGTAACTGAGTACGCTGATACTTGCTCCCTTAACTTCCCCTAACCAAACAGGGTCAGAACCATGAAGATCAACGGCAACGCTATTCGCCCCGGAAACATCATCGAGCACAAGGGTCGACTGATGCGCGCGGTTAAGCTGCAGCAGGTCAAGCCGGGTAAAGGTGGTGCCTTCGCACAGGTCGAACTCAAAGACATCCGCGATGGCACGAAAATGAACGAGCGTTTCCGCTCTGACGAAACGGTTGAGCGGGTTCGGTTGGATCAGGTTGAGTACCAGTTCCTGTTTGCAGATGGTGACATGCTGACGTTCATGAACAACGATACGTTTGATCAGATTGAGCTCAACAGCGACCTTGTCGGTGAACCCTTGCCTTTCCTGCAGGAAAACATGCAAGTGACCATCGAACTCTACGAAGAAGAGCCGATTTCTATCAGCCTGCCCGAGTCCGTCATTCTTGAAATCACCGAAGCGGATGCTGTGGTCAAAGGACAGACGGCTTCGTCTTCCTACAAGCCAGCGGTCCTCGAGAATGGTGTGAAAATCATGGTACCACCGCATATCGCTGCGGGCACCAAGGTCGTCGTCAATACAGCCGATGGCACCTACATGGAGCGCGCGAAATAATCATGCGTCGCTCTGCGCTCATCAATGTAATGGTCAAAGCTGCGGACAAAGCTGGCCGACAGCTGATCCGTGATTTCGGCGACGTCGAACACCTCACAGTATCGCGCAAAGGACCAGCGGACTTCGTCAGCCAGGCGGACCGCCGTGCTGAGCGGATCATCCATGAAGTCCTCACTGAAGCACGCCCTGAATTTGCTTTTTTTGGGGAAGAGAGCGGTCAGACAGGACCAGAAGAACCTGAGGGTCGATGGATCGTTGACCCGCTGGATGGCACAACAAACTTCCTGCACGGATTGCCGCACTGGGCCATCTCCATTGCCCTAGAGCGCGCAGGCGGCATCGTTGCCGGTTTGGTGTTCGATCCGCTCAAGGATGAGTTGTTTTGGGCAGAACGCGGTCAGGGTGCCTATCTTGGCTCCCGGCAACTGCGGGTTTCGCGGAAAGAAGAACTCGCCGACTCCCTGTTTGCTTCGGGAATGCCCTTCAAAGGACGGGGTGATCAGGAAACAACAATGACCGAGATCGAGCGTGTGGCTTTCGCCAGCGCTGGTGTCAGGCGATTCGGCTCTGCTGCCCTGGATTTGGTCTATGTTGCTGCTGGTCGGTATGACGGTTTTTGGGAACGAGGATTGTCGGCTTGGGACATTGCCGCAGGTGCTCTTATTGCAAATGAGGCAGGTGGTAGGGTGACCGACCTAAGCGGAGGGGAAAAAATCGTCTCTGACCGCTCCATAATCGTGGCCGGCCCTATGATATACGACCAGTTTTTTGACCTCGTGACAAAGAGCTAGAGCGCTGCTCTGCGCATAATAGCGCGCCCGCTTTACAGAGTCGCCAAATTGCCCGAATGCGTTCTCATGAAGCGGACGTTGTCCGCAACTTTATGCGATTTATATAGACCAGTGTTGTATTTCTGCACTAGTATAGCGCCGTATTATCGTAATTTCGACGAAATGGCCTGCTGTAATACAACCAATCTTACGAGCAAGCTCGCGGTGCTTAACGGCCACCGGCTGAACGAGTGATAATGAGGATCGAAACTATGACCTTGCGTACGGCCATTTATGGCGTCGCCCTGAGCGCTTTCAGTTTTGGCGCAACGGCTCAGGCACAGGAATTCTTTCAAGCCGGTTCTGTCCCGGCAGGGGACCTTCTCGCTCCACCTGTCAGCAGCGTAGTCCAGACCGCAGCGAGTCCTCTGTTTGACGCGACGGCATTTACGTCACGCAATACCATGGCAACAGCCTCAATCGATCCAGGCTATACGGTACTGAGCCCAGAGGATGCCGCTCTTCTCGCTGCGCAAGCCATCGGTGAGCCCGTAACCATCGGCGGGTTCGGTCAAACTGCCGCCACCGCACCAACGACCATCACGGCCTTTCCGACAGCGCCAACGACCATACAGCCACTGCTCACGACACCAGAAGGTGTGGATACCGGCTTAACGGCTGTAGCAATCGTCAATGGCGTGCCCGTCACTTCCGGACCGGTTACCAATATTCGCAGTGGTTACGGGAATACGATGACCATTTCGAGCAGCTCTTTTGGTGGTTCGGTTCTGGTATCTTACGGAAGTGATTTGCCGATTGTTGGCCCCGACTACGCTCGACAGCTACCAGGCTCCGGCCTTTCAAATCCTGCTCCTATTCCATACGTAGGCGCTGATCGCGCTGATGCCATCGCAGCCGCAGCGCGTAGCGGTATGGATAGTGTAGCAAACAGCGCAGCGATGCTGGGCACTTTCCCGCTCGCCACCAACTTTAACGGGCCAATCCCGCGCATCCGTCCGGGTGCACCGCAGTACAAAGGTATCCCGGATGCTGTCGTTGCAACGGGTACAACACGTTCAACCTCTTCGGTCCCGACACCTTTCCCAACGGAGCAGGAAGGCACGGCTGATGCCGCAGGCGAGAACGTGGCCTCCCCGGTTAACGAGACCAAGGATGCTGTTCAATCCTTCAGCCGGATCACGGAAGATGCCGTAACAGCAGGCGCGACGACGCCTCAAGTCGCAACCAGCTCAGGTGATGGGACCAGTCTTGTAAGCCGTAGCAACCGCGACCTCGCAGCCGCTGCTGCTGAACCGACCACCGCTGCTTCCGGGGCTTCAGAGGCATCCGAAGGCACAACGTTTGTCAGCCGGACACGCTCCCTTGCCGACTCTGCTTCCGTGGAAACAACGACGACACCAACTGTTGCAGCCAGCACCAGCTCGGGTGGTTGTTCGTCCGAGGGCGTCATGCTGCAGTTCGAGGGCACGTCCAACCGCTTCACAGCTGAACAGTCTTCCATCATCAAGGAATTTGGCGAGCAGTGCGTTGCGGCGAGAAAGAAAGTCCAGATCATCGGTTACGCTGATCCAAATATTGTTGAAGAAGACAATGCTCTGCGGATCGTAAAAGGTCGCTTGCTGCGCGCCCTTCATGCCCTGTCCGATGCAGGTCTTGATGATTCGATGGTGACGCGCGAAACACTGATCCCGACCGGCAATCAGCCAAGCAATGCACTGATTGTCCGCGCAAACTGACATCATTGCGCCGGTGAGGACTCATCTCGACACGTCGAGGAGTCCTCACAGCCAATGCCCGGCTTGCCTTGAAGTTGCCCAATTGGGCGGCAACAAAGGATGTGCAGGTGATGAAGTTTCGTTCAAACCCTGCGTTCCGACCATTCGCGGGTTCCATTGAGCACAAAATCTGTGCGAAACAACGGACGCTCCGGTACCCCAGCAGGACGTCCCTACATTGCCATTAGTTTCAAGCACATGACCAAAGATCAGCGTACTCTAACGCAGCCATTCATTCCCCTGATTATCATCATCGCTGTGCTCATTTTTGTGAGTGTTCTTGCCTACACGCAAGCTGGGCGGTTGAGTGACTTTTTCAGAGCTCAGGCCGCCATCAATGGAGCCATTTTGGTGGTGGCGATCTTATCGGCTGCGCTGATCATCTGGGAGGTCTTCAGCCTCAGTCGTTCGGTTAGTTGGGTTGCCGGCACGGGAACAGCTGACAGTGCCCCGCCCGTAAGCCCTGCGCCGACCGCGGACATGCCGCAACTGCTTTACCCGCTTCAATCTTTGCTGGATGGAACAACGATCAAAAGCGGGTTCTCAACGGAAAACCTGTCCATCGTCATGGATGCGATCAAGGCCAGGAATGACGAACGCCGCGACCTGTCGCAGTATCTGCTGCAACTCCTGATCTTTTTGGGTCTTTTCGGAACGTTTTGGGGTTTGACGCTCACTGTCAGCAATATCGGAGACGCCATCGGGCAACTCAATCAGGAGTCTGCCTCTCGCGATGCGGGCGATCTGTTCGGTCAGATGATTCAGAGCCTCGAAGATCCTATTGGCAGCATGGGCATTGCGTTCTCATCCTCTCTGTTCGGTCTGGCCGGTACAATCATCATCGGTTTCCTCGAGCAGCAAAGCGCTCAAGCTCACGGTCGCTTCATCGACGAACTGGAAAACTGGCTCTACCAGCATGCCATCCTCTCCAGTGCTGTAACCGGCGGTGGCCCCTACCCCGTTGCGGCCAATGGTTCCGTAACCGTACAAACAGGCAGCTTTAACGAGGAGATTTTAGCCACGACGAACGCGCGGCTTGAGCAGATCGATATGGGCTTGGCGCGAAACCACGATACGCTCTACTCAACCAGCGAAGCACTTGTGGCCATTCTGGAAAACCAGAAGGCGCTGCTGAGAGAAGAAAACGGCAAAATCAATAATCTGAACATGGTTATTGATACCAACCAGCGGATCAGCGAGATCATGGAAAGCTGGAACCGTCGCTCTGACCAGTATTTTAACGACACCAGCATGGGACAAGCCCAGATGGTGAAGGTCGCAGAAGACATTGAGCGACTGCTCAAAGCTCGCGATACGACCCGAACACTGAATGACCGTCTGGCAGAGCTCAGCCGAGAGCTTGGTGAAAACGCACGCCGTACGGAGAACGCCTTCACCAACCTCCGCGACTTCCTGTCGGGTAATGAAACAGGCACGCAGCTTCAGGCTTTGCTCGACAGCATGGAAAGCGCGCGGGCCGAATTGCAGGCGTTCCGCGAAGAAGCTG
This sequence comes from Alphaproteobacteria bacterium, assembly GCA_049612785.1. Taxonomy (GTDB): domain Bacteria; phylum Pseudomonadota; class Alphaproteobacteria; order UBA7985; family UBA7985; genus UBA7985. The sequence goes on from JBMZBW010000073.1 coordinate 11,162, forward strand.
CCGCGCGCAGCAAGTCAGAGGAATAGGGTTCCGGCATGGCTCGCCGCACGCGCAACCGCGTCAATATCTGGCCGGGCTTCGTAGATGCCCTCACCACACTGGTGATGGTGGTGATTTTCGTATTGGTCGTGTTCATTTTCGCGCAGCAGTTCCTGTCAACGCAGCTCAACGACAATGTCACCAAAATCAACTCGCTCTTGAACGAGAACGAACAGCTGGAATTCGAGAAATTCGAGCTCAAGGAGCTCAACAACCAGTTGGATAATGAGCTCAGCGCGGTAAGGCAGGAACTGGCCTCGCTGCGGGGTGAACGCAATATCTTGCGGGATAACCTCGATGACTCGCGTACGGAAGTACAGTCGCTCGCTGGCAACGTCGATACCCTGCGAGAAGAAGAACAATCCCTGCTCAAGCGCCTCGCTGCGTCCGAGATGGAAAACCGACAGCTGCTGGCCGAGAATACGAAACTATCCGCCGATCTGCAGCTGAATCAGCAGGTTCTTGCCGAAGCTGAGCAGCAACGGGTGGCGCTGGTTCAACGGGTGCGCGACGAAGGCGACCTGACCGAAGAAATGGAAGAAACCATCGCGCTGGCCGATGCGAATCAGGAGCGAAATATTAACCGGTTTGTCGCTCTTCGCGGTGAATTCCTTTCCAGCGTTCAAAATATCGCTCCGACCATCGCCAGCGAAGAAGAGCGAGAAGTCCTCCTTCAACTCGCTGAGCGCATTCCGTCAAATCCCGAACGCGATCTCGGGACGGTGGCCCCTGACCGCGCCTCTCGCCTCAAAGCGACGGTACAGACCACGCAGGATTTGATGGAGGCCATGTTCCAGCTCGCTGAGCAGAAGCAATCGGAACTCAACACCCTTCTGGGAACCTTGCTGAATGCACGACGGCAGCTTTCGGATGCTGAAAAGGCGCTGCTGGATGACAAACTACTGGTGGCCCAGCTCAAACAACAGAACGATCAAGTTTCCAAAGATCTGGTCGATGCGAACGAAGCCATCGCTGTTAACGAGTACACAATCGAAGCCAAATTGGCGGAGATCAAAATCCTGACAGACGTGCGCGATGACCTGCAAAACCGCGTAAACGATCTTCAGACATCCATCCTGTCCTTTGAAAATTCAATCAATGTCTTGCGCACCACGGTTGATGATCAGGAACGTGAAATCATAGAGACAGTTGGCAGCTACGAGCAGCGAATCGAAGAACTGCTGATTAAACTGGAGAGCCGCCAGGCAGAGCAAGAAGCTTTGCAGGCCAATCTGGATGAACGAAGCCAGCTTCTCGCCGCCAGAGAGCAGGAAATCACCCGGATCAAAACAGAAATGGCTGCAGGGATCAGCAGTCTTGAGACACTCGTCGAAGAACGGGCCAAAGATCAAACAGCGCTACAGCAAGCGATCGAGCGGATTGCAGAGCTGGACCAACAACTGCTGGCACAGTCTGAGCGCTTGGCAACTGTCCAAATCTCAGCAGACTCAGCCAAGTCTCGAGCGGATGCCAAGGACCTCGAAATTAATCAATTGGCCGCTAAACTTGAGGCATCAGAAGGCGAAACCGTCGCCAGCCGCTCTCAGTTGGCCAGCGCCCGGACCCAGATCGATACCTTGAACGCCCAGTTATTTGACGTCCGGCAAAAGCTGAGCCGAATCGAAGCGGTGCTGATGGAACGGAATGCCACCGTGCGCGCGCAGAGCCTTGAACTGGAAAACGCCAGCCTGAACATGGCGGCTGTTCTGGCCGACCAACTGGCGCTGGAGCAAGAATTGAAAGATGCCTTGCAGCAGCGCGAAATCATTCTCTCCCGCGCCCAATCCAGCTTTGCCTTCGCGGCCCGCGATGCGGCGCAAGGGTTGGATGGCATTGTGGTTCAAGAAGAGACAAGTACCGTTGGCGAACAAGAGCTCACTCAGGTGCGTTTCAAATCGCGCGAAAAGATCCAGTTTGAACTCGGGTCTTATGAGATTCAGGAAGAATCGCTTATTCAGCTGTCGCTGGTCGCAGAAGATTTGGCGGAACTCACCAGACGCCTCCCCGAAGGACTTGATTGGCTGATCCGGATTGAAGGTCACACGGACCAAACGCCGGTCAATAACACCTTTAGCGGCGACTTCCGAAACAA
>JBMZBW010000074.1:0-13195 GCA_049612785.1 Alphaproteobacteria bacterium
GCGCAACGGGGCGTGGAGTTTTAAGCGTGGCCAAGACACCGGCGCTGATGTTGCTGGGAACCGGGTCTGACGTGGGTAAGTCGCTGGTGGTTGCGGGTCTTTGTCGTGCCTTTACCCGGCGCGGACTGCGCGTCGCGCCCTTTAAGCCACAGAACATGTCGAACAATGCTGCCGTTACGCTCGACGGCGGTGAAATTGGCCGGGCTCAGGCGCTGCAAGCCAAGGCGTGCGGTCTGCGTCCTCACACGGACATGAACCCTGTTCTCCTGAAGCCGCAAAGTGAAACCGGGGCGCAGGTTGTCGTTCAGGGCAAGGTCTGGGGCTCTGCGCGCGGCGCGGAGTATCAGGCCATCAAAGGCCAGCTGATGCCGGCGGTCCTTGAGTCCTACAATCGGATCAGCGCGAGCGTGGATTTGATGCTTGTCGAAGGCGCGGGGAGCGCTTCGGAGCTCAACCTGCGCAAGGGCGATATTGCCAACTGGGGTTTTGCACGGGCAGCGCAGATTCCAACGGTGTTGGTCGGTGACATTGATCGCGGCGGCGTCATCGCCAACATCATCGGAACCCATCGTCTGATATCGCGCGAGGACCGCGCCATTCTGCGCGGATTTCTGATCAACAAATTCCGCGGTGACACGTCGCTGTTCGCGAGTGGTTCAACGCTGATCCAACAGGAAACCGGTTTGCGGGATTTGGGGATTGTACCGTTCTTTCCCGCCGCGCGTGATTTGCCCGCCGAAGACGTGCTGGCGCTGGATCAGAGCCAGGCTTCTGGGAGCCAGAGTGCCAAGGTCAAAATATCGGTTCTGCGGATCGGACGGATTTCCAATTTCGACGACTTTGACCCTTTGGCAGCGGAGCCGGAGGTTGATTTGGTTTTCGTGCAGCCAGGCGAGGTCTTGCCGGTTGATACTGATCTGGTGATCCTGCCGGGGTCCAAGGCCACGCTTGCCGACCTTGCGTTTCTCAGGGAGCAAGGCTGGGACACCGATATTGCTGCGCATGTTCGTCGAGGAAAACCCGTGCTGGGCATTTGCGGGGGTTATCAGATGCTGGGTACACACATCGCTGATCCCGATGGCATTGAAGGTCCACCGGCAGAGGCCAGCGGCCTTGGTCTTCTGGACGTGCAGACCGTCATGAAAGGCCCCAAAACGCTGGTGGAGATTCAGGGGTCTGACTTACGAAGCGGAGAGGCGGTTGCGGGATATGAAATGCACATGGGCGTGACGACGCCCCTGGGTTCCGGTGTTCAACCCATGCTGCGGCTGGGCGATCAGAACGATGGGGCGGTGCAAGGGGTGGTTTCGGGCTGCTACCTGCACGGATTGTTCAACGAGGATGGCTTCCGGCGGTCATTTTTGCGCGCGTTGGACCCCGCGTTGCAGAGCGAACTGGCGTTTGACCAGCGGGTCGAAAGCACGTTGGACGACCTCGCGGCGCACTTCGAAGAATTTCTCGATCTGGACGCCTTTTTCGATCTGGCGCAAGCGGGCTGATCAGCTGAACGCCGCTTGCCAGAGAACCAGTGCCATGAACCCGGTCAGAGCTGTCATCAGCAGACCTGAGCGAAAATAGAGTCCAAGCGCCCGGCTGATATCGCCGCTGGTGAGGCTGCGGCGACCACTGCCCATGGGTGGGTCTGAGGACCACCCGGTATCGTACTTGCGCGGCCCGGCCAAAGCGACATCAAGCGCGGCGGCAAAGGCGGCTTCGGGCCAGCCGGCATTGGGGGAGCGATGCTGCGGCGCGCCGCTGATCATTGCGCGCCAACCTCCCGCCGAAACCAGACAGACCAAGGCTCCCGTCAATCGCGCTGGCACCCAGTTCGCTGCGTCGTCCAGACGGGCTGACGCTTTGCCGAAGTCTTCATAGCGCTCGTTACGGTAGCCCCACATGCTGTCGAGGGTATTGACGGCTTTGTAAGCCAGCAGGCCGGGTAGCCCGCCAATCAATCCCCAGAACAACGGCGCTGTCACCCCGTCTGAGAAGTTCTCGGCCAGCGATTCGATGGCGGCGCGGGCAACCCCGGCCTCATCAAGGGCTTGTGGGTCGCGGCCCACGATGTGAGAGACCGCTTCCCGACCGGGTTCCAGACCCATGGAAAGGCCATCCCCCACGCGACCAACAAATTGGGACAGGGTCGAAAAGGCGAGCAGGATGGCACTGAACAGGGCAAAAACCACAACGTAAGCCCAAAGCGGCAGCAGCCAGAGCGCCAAAACGCCCAGAGCCGCGCAACTGCCCACCAGAACGACCCACGCAACCGCGCCCTTGGCCCGTTTTTCAGCCGCAGAACCGGTGTTGAGGCGCCTTTCTACCCATGAAACCAAACCGCCAAACAGAACAACGGGATGGGGGTTGGGTTCAAAGGACCGACGCAGCTTGCACAGCAGCAACTCAACCACCATCGCAGCAAAAAGAACCGCGCAGTTCAGAAAAAGGAAACTCAAGATCATCATCATGGCGCGAGAAATACAGGACTCGCCGCACTGTGTCGCGTCAAAGTGGGCTAACCAGTGGTCCTTTACCGCGCTAAATGTGCGGACAAGATATCCGCAAAGTTGAGGAGCACCCCTGAGATGAAGACTGGCGTAATGGTTTGTGGCCACGGAAGCCGCGATGAAGGCGCTGTGCGCGAGTTCGCTCAAGTTGCCGAAGGCCTGCGCACGCGGCTGCCGCAGTTCGACGTGGACTACGGTTACCTCGAATTTGCGACCCCGATCATCAAGGACGGTCTGGACCGCCTGCGCGAGAAGGGCTGTGAGCGGATTTTGGCTGTTCCGGGGATGCTGTTTGCGGCCGGTCACGCGAAGAACGATATCCCCTCGGTGCTCAATACCTACGGCGCACAGCACAACATCGAGATGCACTATGGTCGCGAGCTTGGTGTCGATAACAAGATGATCCGCGCGGCGGGTGAGCGTGTGCGCGAAGCCATGGAGCGGGCCAACGCGGAACAGGGTGAGGTGCCAGCGCATGAAACGCTGCTGGTTGTCGTGGGTCGGGGCGCTTCTGACCCTGATGCAAATGGCAACGTCACCAAAATCACGCGAATGCTGTGGGAAGGGCTGGGCTTTGGCTGGGCCGAGACCGCTTATTCAGGCGTTACCTTTCCGCTGGTCATGCCGGCACTGGAAAAGTGCGCCATGCTGGGTTTCAAACGGATCGTGGTTTTCCCCTACTTCCTGTTTACCGGCATTCTGGTGAATCGGATTTACGATCAGACCGACGAAGTTGCCGCCAACTACCCCGGTTTGCAGTTCATCAAGGCGGGGTATCTGAACGACCATGATCTGGTCCTGGATACCTTCAAGGACCGGGTCGAAGAGTGCATGACCGGGCAAAACGTGATGAACTGCCTGAACTGTAAATACCGGGAACAGGTGCTGGGCTTTGAAGCGGAAGTTGGTCTGCCGCAGGAATCTCACCACCACCATGTCGAAGGCGGTGACAAGTCCGAGGGCCATCACCACCACCACGATCATAGCCACGATCACGCCCATGATCATGGCCATTCGCATGACCACAGCCACCCGCACACGCATCACCCTTACCCGCACAACGATCACCCCATGGGGCCGTGGTCGCTGCCGGGCAGCAAGCAGGGTGAGCACCTTGTTTGTCCGTGCGGACGCTGGGCGGTGACCAAGAACGACGAACGCTTTGAGGCCTGAGCCACGGTGAACTTCGACTACGAGAAAACCCCTGCTGCCATCTATGAGCAGTCGTTCGGTATCGTTGAAGCCGAAGCCAAAGCCGGTCTGGATCGACTGCCCGATGCCGCGCGCCCCTTGGCCGTGCGGATGATCCACGCCTGCGGTGTGCCGGCGATTGTCGAGGACATCGTGGTATCGGATGATTTTGTCAGCGCGGCGCTGGGTGCGCTGGATGCCGAAAAGCCTATTTACATGGATGCGGAAATGGTCCGCATGGGGGTCGTCCGAACGCTTATGTCGCCGAAGGTGCCTTTGTACTGCACCACCCACGATCCGCGCGCCGCGCCCCTGGCTGAGCGCATAGGCAACACCCGCTCGGCAGCGGGCGTGGGTCTGTGGGAAGCGGATTTGGAGGGCGGACTGGCGGTTTTTGGCAACGCGCCAACCGCGCTGTTTTACTGTCTTGAGCAAATTGCAGCTGGTGAGCTGCCCAAACCCGCCGCGCTGGTTGGCCTGCCTGTCGGATTTGTCGGCGCGGCGGAGAGCAAGGATGCGCTGATTGAGCACGCCGAGGCGCTGGGCCTGCCTTTCATCACCCTGCGCGGGCGCATGGGCGGGAGTGCCATGGCGTCGGCTGTGTTGAACGCCTTGGCAAAGATCCTTTCTGACGCAAAGGGTTCTGCATGACTGCGCCGTGGATCCACGTCATCGGGTTGGGGCCGGACGGCGCTGCCGGACTGACCGCCGCAGCGCAGGAGGCCTTGGCCGTTTGCGAGCATGTTGTGTGCGCGCCCCGGCACGAAGGCCTGCTGGGTGATCTGGTGGCGGAAAAGACCGTTCACCATTGGCCCGCCTGGCATCAGGCGCGAGACGTGATTGCACCCTTGGAAGGCCAGCGCGTCGCCGTGCTTGGCACCGGAGAGCCGTTTCACTTTGGGGTTGGTTCGTCGCTGGTTCGTTGGTTTGGATCGGGTGCGCTGTCAGTTTTCCCGGTGCCTTCGGCCTTTGACCGGGCCTGTGCGCGCTTGGGCTGGGCGCAACAATCAACCCTGTGCCTATCGGCCTATGGCCGTCCACTGGGCGCTGTTCTGGTGCAAGCGCGGGTTGGTGCGAATCTGCTGATTCTGGGCGACGGAGAGCTTGGTTTGCGGCTGGGGCCGGCTCTGGCAGCCATGGGCCTGGGCGAAAGCCGGATCACGGCGCTGTCGCAAATGGATGGTGCTGCGGAATCGCGCCGGGATGGACTGGCGCGCGAGTGGTCGCAGACGGTCGATGCCATTACCACCTGGGCCGTGTCGGTCGAAGCTGACCAAGAGGCAAACGCGAATTGGCCGGGCCTGCGCCATGAGCCTTTCGGCTTGCCCGACGAAGCCTTTAAGCACGATGGAAAGATCACCAAGCGCGAGGTGCGTTCGGTGAGTCTGAGCGCTTTGCTGTCCGCACCGGGCGGCGGCCTGTGGGACATTGGCGGGGGCAGTGGTGCCATCGGCCTGGAATGGCTGCGGGCGCGACCAACCGGCAAGGTTTTCGCCATCGAACCGCACGGCGAGCGCCGGGGTTTCATGGCCAAAAATGCCAAGCGCTTTGGTCTGGGAACCGACCCTCGCGACCCCTTTACCATCAGCGGTGAGCACGCGCCGGATGCCTTTGAAAAAGCGGGCTTCTCACCCGATGCGGTTTTCGTCGGTGGCGGGCTCAGCCGGGAGGGTGTGCTTGATGGCGCTTGGCGGGCGCTAAACAGCGGCGGCGTTCTGGTTGCCAATGCCGTTACACTGGAAGGACAAGCCGTGCTGAGCCATTGGCGTGAACAGGCCCACGGGCAGTTTTCTACTCTTGCCATCGCGCGGGGGGAGGCGGTGGGCCGCTTTACGGGTCTGCGGCCACTTATGCCCGTTATGCAGTGGGTGGGCCGTAAACCATGAGTGAGGTTGGAACCGTTTTTGGCGTCGGCGTTGGTCCGGGTGATCCGGAGCTGCTGACGCTCAAAGCCCTGCGCATCATCCAGCAGGCGCCGGTCCTGGCCTACGCTGCGGCCGAAGGAGTCCCGAGCTTTGCCCGCTCTATCGTCGAGCCGCACGTGAGCGACCTGCCCGCCAAGACGGAAATCCCGATGGTCATGCCCATGGTTGCCGAACGCTTTCCGGCGCAGGATGTCTACGACCGGGGCGCGGAGGACATTCGCGAACACTTGCAAGCGGGCCGTGATGTAGCGGTGCTTTGCGAGGGCGATCCCATGTTCTACGGCTCCTTCATGTATCTGTTCGGGCGGCTGAACGGCGCTTTCCCGATGACAGTCGTTCCGGGGGTTTCGTCCGTTATGGCGTGCGCCGCTGTCGCCGGTTGGCCTTTGGTCGCGCGCAACGATGCCTTTCGCGTTCTGCCTGCGACGCTGGACGATGAAGCTTTGCGTCAGCAGATCAAGGACGCTGAAGCCTTGGCCTTTATGAAGGTCGGGCGGCATCTTGGTCGTCTGAAGGCGCTGCTGTCCGAGGCCGGTTTGCTGGGTCACGCGGTCTATGTCGAGCGCGCCAGCCTGCCGACGCAGCGGGTGGTTCCTTTGCTGGAGCTGGATGAAGACCGCGCGCCGTATTTCTCCATGGTTCTGGTCCATCGACGCGGAGGCGCGCATGTCCTTTAAGCCCCAAGACATCCTGTTTGTCTCTCCGCTGGATCGGCATGACGCTGCTTTGCGGGCGGTGCGCGATGCGCTGGGCGCTGGTGAAGTGCAGTGCGGTGCGGGGTTCAGCGAAGCGGTGCGCCGGGCCTTTGGCGCGGGCCGTCCGCTGGTCGGGCTGTGCGCGGCGGGAATCCTGATCCGACTGGTCGCGCCTTTGCTTTCCGATAAACAGGCCGAACCACCGGTTCTGGTGATGACAGAAACCGGTGATTTCGTGCCCTTGCTAGGCGGGCACCACGGTGCCAACCGTCTGGCGCGTGATTTGGCTGAAGCGGCGAACGGCTTTGCGCTGGTGAGCACAGCGACGGATGCGCTGCTCGGCGCGCCGGTGGAAGACCCTGCACCGGGTTACCGGCTGCTCAACCCCGAGCACGCCGGGGCTTTTCAAAAGGCTCTGGCTCAATCGTCTGAGAGCATCGCGATCAAAGGCGAGTGGCCTCTGCGCAGCGATGCACCTGCATCTACGGATCCCGAAAGCAACCTTGCCCTTGGAACCGAAGGGGAGCCGTCAGAAAGGGCGCTGATCTACGCCCGCACGGACTTGGTTCTCGGGGTGGGGTGTGAGCGCGGGGCGGACGCGGACCAACTGGTTAAAGCCGTACATTCGCATTTGGCTCAAGCCAATCTGCGCCCCGAACAGGTGGCCGGGATCGCCAGTGTCAGCCTGAAGCAAGACGAGCCAGCGCTTGCGGCCCTATCCGCCACCTTGGGTGTGCCTTTACGCTTTTTTGCGGCGGATCGCTTGGCGCAGGTCTCCACACCGAACCCCTCAGCGGTGGTTGAGGCCGAAATTGGCACGCCGTCGGTGAGCGAAGCGGCGGCTTTGCTGGGTGCCGGGGACGGGGCTGCATTGGTTCTGGAAAAGCAGAAATTTGGCATTGGCACTCTTGCCGTTGCCCAGTCACTTCAACCCATTGCCGCCTTTACCACGGGACAGGCGCGCGGGCAGGTTCAGCTCGTCGGGCTGGGTCCGGGACGCGAAGACTGGCGTTTGGCGGGAACGGATGCGGTCCTGCGCAGCGCGGATCATCTGGTGGGCTACACCTATTACACGGATCAGGTGCAACCCTTGCCGCACCAGCAGGTTCACACCTTCGATCTGGGAGAAGAAGAGCGCCGCTGCCAATTCGCGCTGGACCTTGCCGCAGAAGGCAAGTCGGTCGCCTTGATCTGTTCAGGCGATGCCGGGGTCTATGCGATGGGGGCTCTGGTCTATGAGCTTGCTGATCGGTCCGAAAGCCGGGCTGTGCAGGGGGTGGAGATCATTGCCAATCCGGGGATCAGCGCCATGTTCGGGGCCGCCGCTCGGCTGGGCGCGCCTTTGGGTCACGATTTCTGCGCCATTTCGCTGTCCAACCTGATGACGCCATGGAGCGTGATTGAGCGCAGACTGCAGGGCGCGTCGGCGGCGGATTTCGTGGTTTGCTTCTATAACCCGGTTAGCCGCAAGCGCGACTGGCAATTGGCCGCCGCGCGCGATTTGCTGCTGGAAAACCGACCGGCTGAGACACCTGTTGTCATCTGTCGTCAGATTGGCCGGGCTGAGGAAACCTTTACCCATCGCACGCTGGGTGAGCTGGACCCGGCGGACGTCGATATGTTCTGCATGGTGCTGGTTGGCTCGTCGATCACCCGCCGCTATCAACCCGTAAAAAACGGCCCCATCAGCCTTTACACACCGCGCGGCTATCTCAGTCGCGGAGAGGACCATCGCGCATGACCAACCCCATCAACTTCATCGGGGCCGGGCCGGGCTCACCGGATCTGCTGACCCTGCGTGGGCGGGACCTCATCGCTGAGGCTGACGTGGTGCTTTACGCGGGGTCGCTGGTGCCCGAAGGCGTGCTGATCCATGCTGACCAGAGTGCTGATATTCAGGATTCAGCTCCCATGGCACTGGATCAAATCATGGAGATCATGGTGGAGGCGTACCAGGCGGGAAAGAAGGTTGCGCGGGTGCATTCCGGCGATCCGTCGCTCTATGGTGCCGTGGCGGAGCAGGCCCGTCGTTTGCGCGCTTTGGACATTCCCTATGTCATCACGCCCGGCGTTTCGGCTTACACCGCTGCTGCGGCCACCATGGGTGTTGAGCTGACGCTGCCGACGGTGTCTCAGTCGATCATTCTCACGCGTGTGGCGGGGCAGGCGACAGACATGCCAGAGCATGAAACGCTGGAGAACTTTGCCCAGACGCGTTCAACCCTGGCACTGCACTTGAGCATTCGATACTTGCGCGACATCCAGCGTCGGCTGATCCCTTACTACGGCGAGGATTGCCCTTGCGTGGTCGCCTATCGCGTCGGTTGGCCGGACGAGCAGTTTATCCATGGCACCCTGACAACCATTCGTGATCGGGTCCGAGAAGCCAAAATCACGCGAACCGCGATCATTTTTGTCGGACCGGTTCTTGGCGAAGCTGAATTCCCGGATTCCGCTCTGTATGACGCGGACTACGAGCACATTCTGCGACATCGAAAGATGAAGTCCGACGGATAATTTCTGCTTCTGCGCCCAAGTGCACCGCCCTTGTGCTAAACCCCTGTTAGCTGGCAGGCAAAGCAAAGCGTAGGGAACGAATGTTATGCATCGCATAGGGACGATCGGTCTTTTCATGATGGTCATACTCGCACTGGCAGGCTGTAGTGCAGCCTCCCGAGTGCCGGGCGCGACGGTGGTTTACACGAGAGTCATGACCGATCAGGACGGTGAGTTGACCCCCTTTCGGGCGCTCCGTGTGGCCGATCCAGACCTTTTTGTCAGCCAGGGTATCGATGAGTCGACCAACTATGCTGCGGCCAAACTGGACTTTGCTTTCCCCACCTTTGTGATCGTGTTCAGCGCCTTGCCGGGTCCGACCATTACGCACACCCGCGATCTGTCCAAAGCCATCCCGTTGCTGGCGCGTGAGTTGTGTGGTGACAATCCGATCAGCAGCATCGAGCGAGAACTCGATTGGGAGACCGGGGAACGCAATGTCTACGTGGAATGCAAAACCCCTTCCGGCCTTTCTGATGATCTTGATGATGAAGCAGCAGATGAAGACGAAGTGAACGGTGCCGCGCTCCGGTGGTCAAAAGTTGACCCTGATTACACGCTGCGGTTCCGGGTGATTTACGACCGAAACGGTGATCCCTCTGACTCTTTTGTCACGATTTCGCCCGACGGCACGCGTGAGGTAAATAAGCCCTATTAAGCCCTGATTCTCAAAGGTGAAGAAATAAGGCGAATTAAAGGTTACCCACAGGTTTCTGCACGATCTTACCCACAATTGTATGACGCCTACTGGACCAAAGGGATGAAAATCAGCATCGTACCGCATAATGTTGCCCAATTAGGCAACCTGTGTCTGTTGTGTCGTCTTTGGTCTGGGGACCGAAATGCTGAGTGTACTTTTTGTCTGTACGGGAAACATCTGTCGCTCGCCTATGGCTGAAGGCGTGTTGCGCGCGCAGGCGGAGCTGTGGGGCATTGGCGACCGCTTGCAGGTTGATTCCGCTGGTATGACCCGGTGGCACGAAGGCGAAGAGCCTACCCAAGAGGGGCAGATTGCGGCGGCTTCGCGTGGTTACTTCATCGGTGACATCAAATCCCGCCCCATCACCTCAGCCGACTTCGACAATTTCGATTGGATCATCTGTATGACCCGCGAGCACCAGCAAGGGCTGCGTGAGCGTCGGCGGGCCGCAGATCAGGCGCAAATTCTGCTGGCAACGGCCTTTTCTCCTCGCCTCGGTACCATCGATATCGAAGATCCTTGGGGTCTGGGTCAGGCGGCCTATGACAGAGCGCTTGACCAACTCGAACAGTGCTGCGCTGATATCCTTGTAAGAGTACGAGCCAGCGTAGCGGCCTAGCCGCTGTCATCCGCAAAGCGCTCAGTCACAAGCGCAACGGAACCCCATGGCCCCTACGACTTCAAATCCCGAAAACGACGCTAAGCCAAACCGTGGAACCGACGGACGGATCATTGTCGGTATCGTTGCAGCCCTAACCGCTGCGCTGGTATTGGCGATCATGGACGCCGTCGCCTACAACCTGCGCCTGACCTATGGCGTGATCGAAACCCAGCTGATTCGCAACGTTGCTGGCGTGATGTTTCTGGTTGCTTTGGCTCTGCTGCGTCGAGAGAGCATTTTTCCCAACTATAAAGGGCGAGGAATCGTCATTGTGCGCGGGATTATGCTGATCCCCATGGGCTTTCTGATGTTTTCGTCGTTCAAGCTGCTCGATCAGGGTTCGGCAACAGCGCTTGTGTTCACCTATCCCATCGTTTTGACCATCCTTGCAGCGGTTTTGCTGGGGGAGAAAACCGGGCCTTGGCGTTGGGGGGCGGTGCTGGTTGGTTTCTTGGGTGTGGTTTCGGTGCAGGTTGCGCTGTGGATGGCCAAGGGGGACGAATGGACGGCCCTGACCTCTCAACCCATCTGGCTCACAGCCATGTACAGCCTCATGCCTGTTGGCGCAGCAATCCTATTTGCCTTTTACATGATTGCGGTTCGCTACCTGCCGCCGGGTCTTCCTGCGCTATCGATTACCTATGTCGGTGCGCTCGCGTCGCTGGCGACGATTATCCCGCTTTGGGTGTTGTTTGGTGAGCGGGTGCCGTTGAAGTGGGACGTGCATTGGTGGCAATTCGTGCTTTTGGCGGTCTGTTCTCTGGCTGCGGCGCAATCGCTGAATATCGCCTACCGCTCTGCTCCCGCTTCAGTAGCGGGGTCGCTGGAGTACGTCAGCATTCTGTTCGCCACGGGCTTGGCGTGGTTCACTCAAGGGCTGGTGCCACCGGTCGCGATCTGGTTCGGCGTATCGCTGATTACCATCGCAGGACTCGTCACCGCCTGGCGCGAGTCCCGGCATCGGCAAAAGCCCGATGCGGCTAAGCCCACATCTGATTGAGCGGATAGGACGCCTCGACCCGGTAAGCGCGGCCCGGTCCGCTGGCGTGGCTGGAGACCATGTGAAAAGCCTCCACATCCCCCATTTTCAGCCGAAAATCGGCATGCTCGGCCAGCCAAGGCTGCACGGTGTCCAGTCGGACGGCTCGAGAACGGGCCAAGGTGATGTGGGGTTTGAATTTTCTTTGCTCGGGCGGGAAACCGGCATTCCGGCAAGCGCGATCCACCTGCGCTTTCAGCCCATTGAGAATGGGGTCTGGACGGCTCAGGGCGTGCAGGTTCTGCACCCGATCTCCGATCCCGAACCATCCCACGCCATCCAGTGTCAAATCAAAGGCCGGTGCCGTGATCCGCGCCAGTTCTGCGTCCAAGTCTTCCGCATTGTCCAGTGAGACATCACCCAGAAAACGCAAGGTCAGGTGCAAGTTGTCCTGCGGCTGCCAGTGAACCCCGCTGACCCCTTCCATCAGGCTGCACAGCCGCCGGGTGTAACCGCCGTCGAAGGTCAGTCCAATAAACAGCCGAAGCACGCAAAAAATCCTGGGTTTAAGGGCAGGGGTAGGTGTGCATCCGGTGCAGCACATCAATATCCGCCAAAACCTCGTCACTGAGCGTAACGGTGGTGGCTTCGAGCGCGACTTCGAGCTGCGACAGGGACGTCCCGCCCACAATGCTCGAGGTCATGAAGGGCTGCATATAGACAAAGGCATGCGCCATGATCGAAGGGTCCAGCCCATGTTTCTGGGCCAGCGCAACGTACTTCTCCGTCGCGACAACACCATTCTCGCCCGTATAGCCTGACCGCTTGGGCCACAGAGAGAGGCGGGAGCCCTCTGGCATCTGGCCGTTGAGGTACTTGCCGCTCAGATGACCGGCGGCCAAGGGGGAATAGGCCAGCAGGGACACGTCTTCGTTCATGGAAATTTCAGCATTGCCACCGTCAAAAACGCGGTTGAGCAGGCTGTAGGGATTCTGGATCGACGCCAGCCGAGCCTTGCCCGTATTTTCGCAGCGGCGGACCCAATCCATAGTCCCCCAGGGGCTGTCGTTCGAGATCCCCCATGCGCGGATTTTGCCTTCCTTGACCAAGGCATCCATGGTCTCAAGCGTCTCCGCGCGATCGGCCCCGCGATCCGGGTTGGGCTTGGTCTGACCGTACTTGCGGAAATGGGTCCAGCCGCGATCAGGCCAATGCAGCTGATAGAGGTCGATGTAGTCGGTTTGAAGACGCCGTAGTGACCCTTCAATCGCCGTTCGGATGTTCTTTTCGTCAAAAATCGACCGACCGTCCCGGATCCACGGCAGCAGTTCATCCGGTCCTGCGACTTTGGTCGCCAGAATGGTCTCTGCGCGTTTTCCCGACCGGGTGAACCATTCGCCAATGATTTCCTCCGTCCGGCCACAGGTGTCGGCGGTTGGCGCGCTGGGATACATCTCAGCGACGTCAAAGAAATTCACGCCGTTGCTGTGCGCCCAGTCCATTTGGGCGTGGCCTTCTTCCAGCGTGTTTTGCTGCCCCCACGTCATGGTTCCGAGGCAAAGCTCGGAGACTTTCATGTCCGTGCGGCCCAAGCGCTTCATCTTCATGCGTGCAATCAGTCCTCTGGTTGATCCCAGGGACGCGGCGTCAGCGGCACCCCTTCAGCCCGAGCCTGTAGCAAATGGTCTGCCAAGACAATAGCCACCATCGCTTCTGCGACAGGGACGCCGCGGATCGCAACGCAAGGGTCATGGCGACCCTTTGTTACAACCGAGACGGGCTCACCAAAGCGATTGATCGAGGCGCGAGGGGTCAGGATCGACGACGTTGGTTTGATGGCCAGCCGCGCCACAACCGGCTGTCCGGTGGAAATTCCGCCCAGAATGCCGCCCGCGTGGTTGCTGGAAAATGTTGGATGACCGTGGTTGTCCATTGCCATCTCGTCCGCATTGCCTACGCCGTTGAGCGCGGCGGCGGCAAAACC
>JBMZBW010000075.1:0-13005 GCA_049612785.1 Alphaproteobacteria bacterium
AGATCGTCTTTGCCGACAAAACCCAAGACGGCTACGACCTTACGGACCCACTAAGCGGAGAAGCGCTGGGTAAGGCCGGTAAAAAAGACACGAAAAAAGTCAAAAACTCCACGCCCATCAAAGCCATTCTCCGGCCTGGCTTGGCTGCGCTTGATTTAGCCAGTGTGGACCCGCAAAAGCGCCTCGCTGCCGCTGAGCAAATCTCCAAAAAGCCAACCGAAGAATCACTCGTCCTGCTGCGTCAGGCCTTGGAAACCGAAACAATCCCCGATGTTCGCGATGCGCTGGATACGGCGTTTTTGATCGCGACATTCGCAGTCGCTGATGACGGGGCCAAGCTCAACGCGCTAGAGACCATGGGCGACCGGCTGGAGCCTAGTGTCCGCGGCGCGGTTCAGCGCTTGGAGAACAGCGACCAGGAAACGCCCCAGATCCGTCAGGCAGCACAGGCACGGCTGGCCAGTATCGAGACCCTCGTCGCGCTGAATAATTTCGGCAACAACATCCTGTTTGGCCTGTCCCAAGCATCGGTTCTGTTGCTCAGTGCCATCGGGCTGGCCATTACTTTTGGCGTCATGCGCGTGATCAACATGGCGCATGGCGAATTCATCATGATCGGCGCTTACACCACGTTCGTTGTGCAGACGTCGCTGCCTTTGCCGCCGGGTGTCGGGTTGCTGGTTTCGATCCCGCTTGCCTTCGCGGTTGCCTTTATCGCTGGGGTCATACTGGAACGTCTGGTTATCCAGTTTCTCTATGGCCGACCGCTGGAAACGCTACTGGCGACCTTTGGCGTGTCGCTGGTGCTGCAACAGTCCTTCCGCCTGATTTTCACGCCGCAAAACAGACCCATCGTGACCCCGGACTGGCTGGCGGGAAATCTGTCAGTCAATCCCATCCTTGGGATCACCACGCCCAGATTGTTCGTCTTCGCCGTGGCGCTTGCCGTTTTCTTCGGCTTGCTGGTTTTCCTGCAAAGGTCGCGTTTCGGGCTTGAAATGCGGGCCGTGACCCAAAATCGAGCCATAGCCCGAACCATGGGCATCAATTCCAGCCGCATCGACTACCTGACCTTTGGCCTCGGCTCTGGCATCGCCGGGCTTGCTGGTGCGGTTTTAAGTCAGGTCCTCAAAACCAATCCCGATATGGGCACGGATCTGATTATTCCGAGCTTCATGGTGATCGTAGTGGGCGGTGTCGGCAGCTTGTGGGGTGCATTGGTCGGCGCGGGGCTGGTGGGTATGGCGACCAAACTCGTTGAACCGCTTTTCCCCAATAACACGCTGCTCGCGACGGCCATCATCCTGGTTGCCGTCATTGGCTTCATCCAATTCCGTCCCAAGGGCCTGTTCGCGCAAAAGGGAAGGTCAGCTGAACAATGATGAACCCAACTCAATATGCTGATCTGGGCCGTCGTTACCGGCGTGCTTCCCCTTTGATCTCCATGCTGGTGGTCTTCGCGCTGCTGGCTGCTTTCATGGTTTACGTGCCATGGGCCAACGGTTCGTTTTCCGGGGGTGGTGGATCTTTGCCGGATACGATGGTGCAGCTGTTCGGAAAGATCCTGTGCTTTGCTCTGCTCGCCGTGGCCATGGATCTGGTCTGGGGGTATTGCGGTATCCTTTCGCTGGGTCACGGAGCCTTTTTCGCGCTGGGTGGATACGCCATCGGCATGAACCTGATCTACGCCACCGCAGACGAAAAACTGACGCAAATCACTGACCCGATTGCGCGGGACGAGGCGGTTAAGCAGTCCATCTTTTCCGTTGTGGGGCAGGGTGAAGACCCCTGGCCCTGGTTCTGGTTGCTTGCGGACCAGTTTTGGTTTCAGGCGTTGATGGTGCTGATTGTGCCGGGTTTGCTGGCCTTTGGTTTTGGCTGGCTCGCCTTTCGCAGCCGGGTTACAGGCGTCTATCTGTCTATCATGACTCAGGCTCTGACGCTGGTACTGGGCTATCTGTTCATCATGAACGAGTTCGGTCTGCGCGGAAACAATGGCCTGTCGGGACTGCAGAACGTGCTGGGCGCTTCCATGACGGAACCTTCCACCAAAGCGCTGCTGTTTCTTGCTTCCGGCGTTGCTCTTATGATCGGATACGCGCTGACGCTGTTTTTGACGCAATCCAAGTTCGGCAACGTGCTGCGCGGTATCCGAGACGACGAGGATCGAGTGCGTTTCCTGGGCTATCAGGTCGAGGGCTACAAGGTCTTGGCCTTCGTCATTTCTGCGATGATGGCCGGGGTCGCAGGGGCGCTTTTTGCCCCGCAAGCCGGGATCATCAATCCTGACAGTTTTGGCCCTCTCAAGTCGATTGAAATCGCGGTTTGGGTCGCGCTTGGCGGTCGCGGGATGATCTATGGTGCCATTGTCGGAGCGGTCACCGCCAATTTGCTCCGTTCAGCCCTGACGGGCGGCTGGATCAACTCAGTGGGTTTTGGTGCCGCTTCCATTGACCTGAGCGGCGTACCCTGGCCCGAGTTCTGGCCCATTGTTCTGGGCTTGATGTTTGTGATTGTCACGCTGTTCCTGCCACGGGGGATCATGGGGCTTTGGCATGACCTGGTCGGGTTGCTGTGGAACGCCTTGGTCAAACCACGGCTGGTCACGGATGCAGGACGCGGCGAGGCAGCGACGGACCCCTCCCAACCATCCTCCCGCACCATCAATCGTGAAGTGGTGGCCAGCGCATGAGCAAGTATCCTCCCATGGTGCTCAATATGGCGCCCTTACCCAAGCCCGAGCCGGAAAACTTTGAGCCTACGGCGACTTCCAGCTTTGACAGTCGCGTGCTCAATTCGGGCTCTTCGCTGTTGATGATGCAGTCGGTCACGGTTTCCTTTGATGGTTTCAAGGCGCTCAACGATCTGTCTTTTTCCATCGCAGAAGGTGAACTCCGGGCGATCATCGGCCCCAATGGTGCCGGCAAAACCACCTTCATGGACGTCGTGACGGGAAAAACACGGCCCGATCAGGGGCGCGTTGTCTTTGGCTCAACCGATGTTTTGCGAAAGTCCGAAGCCGAAATCGCCCGCTTGGGCATTGGACGCAAATTCCAACGGCCTACGGTTTTCGAGCACCAGACGGTTTTTGAAAATCTGATGATGGCTCTCGCCAATCGGCGCGATCCGCTTTCTGGAATTTTCTACTCCCTCACGCAATCGGACCGCCGCAGGGTGTACGACGTCGCAGAGCAAATTCATCTCTCCGAAGTTCTCCAAAGCGACGCCGGGATCCTGTCGCATGGCCAAAAGCAGTGGCTGGAAATCGGGATGTTGCTGGCGCAGGAACCGAAGCTTCTGCTGGTCGATGAACCCGCAGCGGGCATGACACCGGCGGAGCGAGAGCGGACGGTGAAAATCCTGCGCGAGGTCTCCAAAACGCGGTCAGTCGTGGTGATCGAGCACGATATGGAGTTCGTCAGAAATCTCGATTGCCGTGTAACAGTCCTGCACGAAGGGTCTGTTCTGGCCGAAGGGTTTATCGATCATGTCGTTAATAATGAGGAGGTGATCGATGTCTACCTTGGTCGCTGAAAACATCACCCTGTCGTACGGCGCGTCACAAATCCTGCACGGCGTCTCGCTCGAAGCGCGAACGGGGGAGGTGACTTGTGTCATGGGGCCAAACGGGGTCGGGAAAACCTCTTTGCTCAAGGCCATTGTCGGCGTCCATCCCTTCAGTGGGGGCAGTGTCAAACTCGGCACAACTGATCTGGGACGGCTCAGCGGGCATCAACTGGCCCGTGCAGGGGTAGGCTACGTGCCGCAAGGCCGGATGATCTTTCCCCGGCTGACGGTGGAAGAAAATCTCAAAAGCGGTTTCGCCTGCTTGCCACGCAATCAGTGGCGCATTCCCAACCGCGTCTTTGAGCTGTTCCCCATTCTGGCTGATTTCATGGGGCGGCGCGTGGCGGCGATCTGTCGGGGGGGCAGCAACAGCAACTCGCCATCGCCCGCGCCCTGATCACCCGACCGCGGCTGTTGATCCTTGATGAGCCAACCGAGGGCATTCAGCCCAACGTGATTCAACAGATTGGCGAGGTTATTCGCTCGCTCAAAGACGAGGGGCAGATGTCGATTATTCTGGTTGAGCAGTACTTTGACTGGGCGCAAAAGCTCTCGGACAGTTTCACGGTCATGCGCCGGGGGGAAGTCATTGCTCAAACCCGGAAGGAAGATGCCAATCTTGATGATCTGCGGAGGTTGATTTCCATCTGATCCGAAGCAGGTTCATGCACAGCACATGGCGCTTTTGGGGTGGAGAGCGTCCTTTTTATCAATGGTATCGGTCGCCCTTTTTTGCAAAGTTAGCGTCAACCAACCAAGCTTAGGAACCAAGTACATGACAAAACTGATTGCATCCGTTTCCGCTGCACTCTTCCTGACCGCCGGAACAGCTGCGGCCCATACCGCTGAAACAGCCCACAGCCACAATGAAATGATCATTGCTGTTGCTGCTCTGGCCATTTTCGGCGCGGTTGCTACGAAATTTGTGGTGCGTTCTCGCTAAACCACAGTGCCGCGCCTCGGCGCGGCGAATTTCATCAGTTTGAGAGATTGGCGGTCAGCATTGTAAGCTCATAGTGCATCGCCAGGATTTGTTCCTTCAACCGCTCGGTTTTGCGGCGGTTGTTGAAGGTGTTTGGAATGCGAGCAAGCTTCGCTTCCAACTTCGCGACTTTTGAGCTCAGCTGAATAATGTCTGCTTTGGTGGTCACTTGCCTGTTCTGCTGTTTCAGGCTGTGGCTACCCCGCACGCTGGGCGTTGCCTGCGCTTGAGTGGCGGGAACGCAAAGTGGCTGTTCCAGAACTGCGGTGTCATTGATGCAGTAAAACTCCATGGTTTCCGGTTGAGTATTCCCGGAAATGTTAAGAGTCTGTGCAGAGGCTCCGCTGCTAAAGCAAAGCGCTGCGAGAACACCGAGGCTGAGAAAAGTCAGCGATTTCATGGACAGCCCTATAAATGAGTGAAAACGTCAGATGGAAAGCGTTTTCAAACCTACTTATGTGTCCATTTGGCAACAAGCCTAGAGAGAGCTAAGCGATATAGATTCTCTCTATTGCATTCAGATTCAGCGTATAACGGCGGATTATCAGGAACTCAGCGCCATATTTGGGCATGCGCCCAAGAAATTTAACTCATAATGTATGTAGATGCGCGAATCGTACGAAAGAATTCAATGAAAAGGTGTGGCGATGTCAGCGGCTAAAATTCGCGTCCAGCCCGGAATTCGTTCCACTTGATCACAGCCGTCGCACCCAAAGCCTTGAACGGGCCACCCGGTACGCGGGTCGGTGTTGGCTCGGCCAACAGGTAATCGAGGTACTCGCTGGTGTTCCCCGTCGCCAACTCTGCTGCGGCCATGCCGAGAAGGGTGCCTTTGGCTGTGCCGAGTGCGTTCTGGCAGCACGCTGAATAGAGACCGTCTTCGACCTCTCCAAAGGCTCCGACATTGTTGGGTGAAAGACAGATCCGACCACCCCAGCGGTATTCCATCTCAACCCCCGCCAGCATGGGAAAGCGGATCGCGAAGGAGCGGTCATGGTCGCGGTTTATGTTATCGAAGCGCGAGTCTGGAACTTCGTGTTTTGGATCAAAGCTAAATCGATTGCGCACCACCAATCGATGCCCCCCGGTCCCAAAGGTGCGACGCACAGTGGTCCCCATCGGGTCAGCCGGTGTCAGATGCCAACTCGCTGCACCGCCGAGCGTCCTGACCTCATCATCGGTCAGCGCTCGCGTCATGGAACCGTAGGTGTTGAAGTGCATCAACCGGCCTTTGTAGAAGCCAAAATCGTTGATGAGACCGTTCACGCCTAGGATGACTTTCGGCGCTGTAACCTGGCCGCTCTCTGTCGTGACAACCCAACTCTGGCCCTGCCGATCCAGACTCCGGACAGGCGAGTTTTCGTAGATGGTCAGACGGTTGGAGCCCAAAGCCTGAGCAAGACTGCGCACATAGAGCGCGGGTTGGATCATGGCGGATCCGGGGGTAAACAGGCCCGAGCGGTAATAGTTGATCCCCGTCAGCTCACGCATGGCTTGCGCATCCATCATCTCGAACTTTTCGCCCAAGTGCGCGAGGTGGCTGGAGTAATCTACATTGTGCTTATGGCCTTTCTCGGTTGCTGCGCCGTTGATCTTGCCGCATCGGTTGAACGCTTCGCGCGTGAGCCCGGCTTCTTCGGCCATGGCCTGAGCAAAGTCGATGGCAGCCCGATTAGCGCGCGTCTGTGCCCGGTCCGCTTCCAGCGCACCGCCGTAATCTTCTGATGTCAGGTCATGGGGCAGGTCGATCATAAAGCCGGAATTGCGCCCGGCGGGACCGTCGGCCAGACGGATCGCTTCGAGCACGACAATGCTGTCTTCGGGGCGCAGTTGGCTCAAACGCTTAGCCGCCGCTAAACCGGCAAAACCAGCACCGATCACGACCCAATCAGCCGTGCGCTTTTCTTCCAAAACGCGCGGCGCGGATGGTTCAGGCAGCAGCGCATTCCACGCCGCAGGGCCCGGTTCACGGGGAAGAGGCGGGACGGTGATGCGCAGGGTCACGGCAGGCTCAGCTTTGCAGTTCGCCCACCGTCAACGGTGATGACTTGCCCTGTGGTAAAACCAGCCTCCTCCGACGCCAGCCAATAGACGAGATTTGCGACCTCTTCAGGCTGTCCGGTGCGGCCAACGGGGTGAATGTCTCTCAATCCCTTGTGAAAAGCTTGGGTATCGCCGGTCAGTGAGTTGATGAAATCGATGTTGAGCGGCGTATCGATCCAACCCGGTGCAACGGCGTTACAGCGCACGCCCTTGGGCCCTTCATCGACTGCAATGGCACGGGTGAGGCCGTTTAGCCCCGCCTTTGACGCGCAGTAAGCAGGATGACGGGGGTTCGAGCCGCTGGCTTCAATGCTGCTGATGTTAACGATGCTGCCTTTACTGGCGTGGAGCAGGGGCATCAACGCCTTTGACAGCTGGAAAGGAACCGTCAGGTTCAGGCGGATCTGGGTCTCCCAATCTTCCAGCGAGCTTTCCTGCACCGTGCCTTCAAGCATGACACCCGCATTGTTGACCAACACATCAAGGCGTCCGGCCCCGTTGGTGAGGGCCGTCAAAATCTGGTTGGGCGCGTCGTCATCCAGCAGCGACAGGGCGATGGTTTCACCAACAGGTGCGGGGCGGCGCTGGGCGGTTAGCACGCGGTATCCCTGCGCGTCAAAGCGCCGGGCGATGGCCGCTCCGATCCCGCTGCTCGCGCCTGTGACCAGTGCGACTTTCTGGGGTGATTCAGTGCTCATCCGACAGGCTTCCCCCCGTTAATTTCGAGCAAGGCCCCGACCATGTAGCGCGCCTCGTCGGAGGCGAGGAAAGCCACGACGTCGGCGATGTCTTCGGGCTCGGCAATCCGGCCTATAGGCACTGACTTGTTGAGCGTGGCGATGCCTTCTTCGGGGTCCAACCCCCTGATCTCAAACCCAGATCGAAGCATGTCGGTGTTGACTTCGTTGGGACAGACCGCGTTGACGCGGATGCCCTGATGCGCGTGATCGCGGCCAAGGCATTGGGTCAAAGAGGCCAGAGCCGCCTTGGTCATGACGTAGATCGGGTGCGAAGGTCCGGGCTGTAACCCCCAACAGGAGGCCGTGTTCACGATAGCGCCGCCCCCCTGCGTGGCCATGATCGGAATGGCGCTGCGGCACAAGCGAAAGGGCGCTTCGACGTTTATGGCGAGCGACCGCCGCAGATCATCATCGGAAGCCTCTGTAATCACCCCTCGCGCGATGATTCCGGCATTGTTACAGAGGATATCCAACCGCCCCGTCAGGGCGGTCACGGCGCTGGGCAGAGCATCGACAAAAGCCGGGTCCATGAGGTCCCCAACGATCTGGTGATCCGCAGGGCTTTGGTCGTGTTCCTGAAGGTCAGTGGCGACAACCGTGGCACCATCTGCCTTCAAGCGCGCGATGATCGCCTGCCCAATCCCGCCGCCACTGCCGGTCACAAGCGCCGTTTTGCCGGTGAAGCGTCCCGTTTCCATGGCTAGTGATCCTGATTGAGCGCTTCAGCCGCAGGGATCTCCCGCTCTCGCCGCGCGATGTAGTCCAGCAGCGCCTCATTTGCGCCTTCGTCGAGCTTTGGCTCCTCGTACTCGTTCAGCAGGTCCTTAACGCGCTGTAGAGCCCGCTCGTTGATCTCGATTGATCCCTCAGCCTGCCATTGCTCGATGGAGTTGTTGTCGAACATCTCCGGCATGAAGAACGCACGCTGAAAGTTCTCAAGCGTATGCGGATGGCCCAGATAGTGCCCGCCGGGGCCGACATCACGGACAGCCTGGAGCGCCTCGTCAAAGTCGTCCCAGCGAATGCCTTCGGCCATGCGATAGCCCATGGCGCACTGTTCAGCGTCCACGACGAACTTCGCCATGGAGCAGTGCATCCCGGCTTCGTTCCATCCTGCGGAGTGCCAGATGTAGTTTGCCCCGGACATGAGCGCCGCCATCATGGTTGTGGCGCTTTCGTACCCGGCTTGCGCGTCAAAGGTCTTGGCACCGCCCAGCGTGTTCGAGGTGCGCCACGGCACATCATAGTAGCGCGCCATCTGTCCGATCATGAAGTTCATCAGGCTGATTTCCGGTGTTCCCGCCATGGGAGCACCGGATTTCATGGACACGGTCGCCAGATAGTGCCCGTAGATCGCAGGTGCGCCCTTGCGCACAACCTGCGTATAGGCCAGCGCAGAGAGCGCCTCGGCGTTCAACTGCGCCACCGTGGGGGCAACGGATGCGGGCGTGTTCGCGCCGCCCAGAACGAAGGGCGAGCATAGCACGGGCTGGTTGCGCTTTGAGAAAGCGCGCATGGCGCCCAGCATCGTCTCATCCCAAACCAGCGGCGAGTTCCCGTTGCAGTTACCGGTGCAAACCGGGTGGGTTTCCAGATAGTCTTCCCCGAACAGAACCGCGCACATCTCCATGACATCTTCGGCGTTTTTGGGTGACGTTGTCATGCCCATGAAGGTCTTGTCGCTGTGCTTCATCGACGAGTAAGTGATGCGCAAGTGACGGTGTGAGATTGGGTGGTCGTAGGGCTCGACAATGTGATGCGCGCTGGAGTGAATAGCGGGCAGCATGTGGCTGAGCTTGTGAAAATTCGCCAGATCTTCAAGCGTCGGGTTTCGCCGCACGTCGTCCATGTCCCGCAAGTACGGCGCACCGGTCATGGGAACGAAGATTGAATGATCGTTGCCAAAGGGGAGATCGTTGGCGTGGTTCCGAGCATGAATGGTGAAGCTGCTCGGGATGGTCGCAATCAGTTCTCGAACCATTCCACGGTCCAGATGAACCCTCTCGCCACGAACGTCCGCGCCAGCCTTGCGCCAGTCCTCCAAAGCGATGTCATCGCGGAAGACGACACCGACGTTTTCGAGAATATCCATGGATGCCGCATCGATTTTCTCAACCTGCTCCAGGCTCATGGGTTCCGTCAGGGGCAGGGACCGCTTGAGTGCTGGGAGCATGGTGGTATCGCGCTTCTGCCGCGAGGCTTTGCGCGCACCGCGACCGCGGCGCTCGGTACCGACAGCTTCTACGTTCATCCTACATTGTCTCCGTCTGCGGGGTCGTTCAGGTCGATCCAGATGGTCTTCAATTCGGTGTATTGGTCGTGCGCGTGGATGCCATTGTCCCGGCCCCCAAAGCCGGACTGCTTGTAACCGCCAAAGGGCGTGGAAATGTCACCCTCGCCATAGCAATTCACAGTGACCGTACCGGCGCGGATGTCTCGAGCTGCACGCAACGCTTTGCGCGCGTTGGCGGTAAAGACGGACGCGGTCAGGCCGTAGTCCGTGTCGTTGGCGACCTCGATGGCTTCATCGTAGGAAGCGACTTCGATCACGCTGAGAACGGGACCGAAGATTTCATCGCGGGCGCGGGGATCATCGCGGGAGACCTCATAGATGGTCGGCGGACAGTAAGGACCGTCCATGGTTCCCCCCATCACGGCTTCACCCGTCAGGAACGAAGCAACCTTGCCGCAGTGCTCGGCGTCGATCAGCGCGCCGAGGCTGTTACTCGGGTCCAGTGGATCGCCGGTTTTCCAGTCCCGAACCCGCGCCAGAATGCGCTCCATCAGCGGTGCCTTGATATCCTTGTGAACAATGAGCCGCGAGTTGGCTGAACAGTTCTCGCCCATGTTCCAAAAGGCGGCGTTCACGACGTTCTCGGCAACATGGTCAAGGTTTTCCGCATCATCGAGGACAACCGCCGGGTTCTTGCCACCGCACTCCAGCACGACCTTCTTCAGGTTGCTGTCAGCCGAATAACGGAGAAACCGCCGACCGGTTTCGGTGGAGCCGGTAAAGCTGACCATGTCGATCCCGGGGTGCAGGCCCATGGGTTCACCCACCGATGGTCCATCACCGGGCAGAACCTGCAACACGCCGCGCGGCACACCGGCTTCAGCGGCCAGCTCCGCCACACGCAGGGCGGTCATCGAGGTTTGTTCGGCGGGTTTGACGATGACCGAACACCCTGCAGCCAGCGCTGGACCTATCTTCCATGCCAACATGAGCAGGGGAAAGTTCCAGGGCAGCACAGCCCCGACGACGCCAATCGGTTCCCGGACGATCATTGAAATCGCCCCATCACCGCTGGGGCCGGTTTGATCGTAAATCTTGTCAATCGCTTCGGCGTGCCAAAGGATGGTGTGAATGCTCTCTGGGATGTCGATGCCTTCACAATCAGCGATGGGCTTACCGCTTTCCAGACTCTCCAGCACAGCCAGCTCACGCCGATTGCGGGTCATCAGCTTGGACAGGCGCACCAGAACAGATTTGCGCTCA
The DNA here is from genome assembly GCA_049612785.1 of Alphaproteobacteria bacterium. Taxonomy (GTDB): domain Bacteria; phylum Pseudomonadota; class Alphaproteobacteria; order UBA7985; family UBA7985; genus UBA7985. The sequence goes on from JBMZBW010000075.1 coordinate 10,829, forward strand.
GACGGATGCATTTTGGACCAATGACCCTGATCAAAGGCTTCCCGCGCTTTCTGCACGGCAAAATCAACATCCTCGGCGTTACAGGCTGCGATCTCCGCAATGGTCTCACCGGTGGCAGGGTTCACGGAGGCGAGGGAGGCACCATGCCCAGCCTGATACTTGCCATCAATGAAGGCGGCGCGTGGATACACCAGAGCATCAGCAATCGCCTGATACTCGTTCCGGGTCAGAAGGTCGCTCATGGCTTTGCTCCAAGGCTCTGGCCAATGGTCTGGCCGGTGATCTGTGAAATAGTCGTGTTCATGGTGCGGATGACTTCAGCGAGTTCGCGCTTGTCGTCTTTATTCAGGGGTTGCAGCGGGCGACGCGGCGGCCCGGCATCGATCCCGCGCAGGGTCAGGCCGTGCTTGATGCATTGGATAAACTTGCCACCCTGTTCGAGCACGCGCATGAGCGGCATCATCGCGGACATGATCGCCCGGCCTTTGGTGAAGTCGCCTTCTACCGCGCAGGCCTGATACAGCGCGATATGCGCTTCAGGCGCGAAGTTGGAACCGGCGCAAACCCAGGAACGCGCGCCCCAGGCGAAGAACTCGAGGGCTTGATCATCCATCCCGCAACTCAATTGAATGTGGGGATAGTCTCGTGCCAGCATATGCAAGCGGTTCGGATCGCCCGAGCTTTCCTTGATGGCGCAGAAATTCGGACTGCGCCCCAGCCGGTCAAGCGTTTCCTCATCCATATTCACGCTCATTCGGCCCGGATAGTTGTACAGCATCGCCGGCAGGTTCGCCGCGCGATCAATAGCCAGCGCGTGCAGGGCGATTTCGCGTCCGGTCGGGTAGGCATAGGGCGGCGTGGCAATCAGCAGCGCGTCCGCACCAACGGTCTTCGCAGCCTCGGCAAAGGCAATGCTGTCTTCTGTGCGGATTGCCCCGGTGCCGACGATCATCGGCAAGCGACCACCGATCATCTCCTTGGCGAGGCCCATCATCTCGACCCGCTCCTCGGCTGACTGGGCGTAGTATTCACCGGTGGTCCCGGCGATGATCAGGCCATGAACCCCGGCGTTGATCAAATGGTCGATGGTTTCCGCCAGTCCCTCGCGGTTGAGGCTGAAGTCCTCGTGATAGGGGGTAACAACAGGGGTGTAGATGCCTTCAAACTGCATGGCGTTTTGCTTCCAGTGAATACACGTCAACGGGCAGGGGGTCGGGGCGCACGAAGCGCTCAAGTTGGTCGCGGGACAGGTCCCAGTGTTTGAGTGCCAGATCCAGTGATAGCGAGGCTTCCCGGCTCTCGAACGCCGCGATCATAGCCTCATGCTGGTCAATCGCCTGATGCACCAGCGACGTTTCTGCGGTGGAGGTTGGGCGGTAGAACGTCTGGCTCATCCGCGTGTGGTCGATCAGCAGCCGGTTCAGGCTTGCCACCAGATAGGCGTTTTGCGCCATGTCGCCGATCAGAGCGTGGAACCGATGATTGCACAGCGCCGCCTCACTCGCTTCGCCTGCGTTGACCGCTGTGGCAAAGGCGCGCTGGATGTCTTTTAGTTCATCCAGTTGGGGCGCGCGCCAATTCTCCGCCGCGAGACGGGAAATGTTGGCGTAAATCATCGGTGCTGTCTGGAAAAAGGTGCGCATGACGGCGACACTCATCGACGCGACTTTGGCTCCACGGTTGTCTTCCAACTCAATGTAGCCTTCGCCGTTGAGACGTTGCAGCACTTCCCGCAAAGGTGTTCGTGAAATGCCATAGGCGTCACACAAGCTGGACTCATCCAAGTCGGTCCCCGGCACCAATTCTGTCGACAAGATTCTGTCGCGTAGGCTTTCAAGACAGGAATGTTTCTTGTTCGTCGACACGATCTTATCCAGTTAGGTCAACAGGTTCGTTTCGTATACATCATGTATACGGCGTTCTGCAATCCAAAACGCACCTTCAAAAACGCCCTGCAAAACACCGAATAATTCAGGTGTGTTGAAGAAATCCGGCACCTTTTCAGAACATGGGTCAGCTTTCCCGACCCTCATCACCCCTTTGACGCGCCTGAGCCCTGGGCGCGGCTGCACAATCCCGCAGACGTTGACCTGCCGCCGCACCGACAACGCACGTTCGAGGGGCGTCCGTGGTGGCATGAAGCTGTTTTGACCGCTGAACCAACTGGTTCCAAAGAG
>JBMZBW010000076.1:0-12967 GCA_049612785.1 Alphaproteobacteria bacterium
CTTCAGCCACTTCGAAATTGCGGTAGACGCTTGCGAACCGAACGAAGGCCACTTGATCGAGCTCGCTCAGTGCTTCCATGACCATTTCGCCGATTTCGCGGGTTTGGATATCGGCCTCGCCGCCGTGCTCCAGCCGTCGAACAATACTCGAGACGATCCGCTCAATACGGTCGCTTTCGACGGGCCGCTTATGCAGCGCAATAATCAGTGATTTCGCCAGCTTGTCACGGTCAAACGGCTCACGGGTCCCGTTTGACTTGATGACTGTCAGCTCGCGAAGTTGGATCCGCTCAAAAGTCGTAAAGCGTCCGCTGCAGGCCGGGCACTGACGCCGCCGCCGGATGGACGTGTTGTCCTCCGACGGTCGACTGTCCTTTACGGCCGTATCAACATTTCCGCAGAACGGGCATCGCACGCTTTTCTCTGTTCCTTAGCGGTAGATCGGGAATTGATCGCACAAGGTCCGAACGGCTGCGCGGACTTCGGCTTCAACAGCGCTGTTGCCGTCTTCACCATTGGCCGCCAGGCCGTCGAGTACCTTGGCAATCAAATCACCAACGGTTTCAAACTCAGCCACACCAAAACCACGCGTGGTCGCAGCCGGGGTTCCCAGACGAATACCGGACGTCACCGTTGGCTTCAGCGGGTCGAATGGGATCGAGTTCTTGTTGCAGGTGATGCCTGCGTTCTCTAGTGCGTCCTCGGCCTGCTTGCCGGTCACGCCCTTTGGTGTCAGGTCAACAACCATCAGATGCGTATCAGTGCCACCGGTGGAGATTTCTAGCCCGTGCTGGACCAAGCGCGCAGCCAGAGCCTGAGCGTTCTCAATGACCTGACCGGTGTAAGCCTTGAACTCAGGCTTGAGCGCTTCACCGAAAGCAACCGCTTTCGCTGCGATGACATGCATGAGCGGGCCACCCTGAAGACCAGGGAACACGGCGGAACGGAACTTTTTCGCAAGATCCTCGTCGTTGGTCAGGATCATGCCGCCACGGGGCCCGCGCAGGGTTTTGTGCGTGGTGGTGGTGACGACATCTGCATGATCGAGCGGGTTGTCATGGTACCCACCAGCGACCAGCCCAGAGATATGGGCCATATCCACCCACAAGAGCGCACCAACGCTGTCAGCAATGTCGCGGAACTTCTTGAAGTCGATGGCACGCGGGTAGGCAGACCCGCCAGCGATTACGACCTTTGGGTTATGTTCCTTCGCCAGGTCAGCAACTTCGTCATAGTCAATCAGGCCATCCTGACGACGAACGCCGTATTGGATTGGATCAAACCATTTGCCAGAAATGTTCGGCGCAGCGCCGTGGGACAGGTGTCCACCATGGGCCAAGCCCATACCAAGGAAAGTATCACCCGGCTGCATGGTTGCGAGCATCACTGCGCCATTGGCCTGAGCGCCTGAATGCGGCTGCACGTTGGCGTAGGAACAGTTGTAGAGCTGCTTTGCACGCTCAACCGCCAACTCCTCGGCGATGTCTACGTATTCACAGCCGCCGTAGTACCGCTTACCCGCGTAGCCTTCGGCGTATTTGTTGGTGAGAACTGAGCCCTGGGCATCCAGAACGGCCTGCGAAACAATGTTTTCGGAGGCAATCAGTTCGATTTGGGTCTGCTGGCGGTCCATCTCTTTGGTGAGAGATTCAGCCAATGCCGGGTCGGTGTCGTGAACGCTGGCTGTCCAGAATTGGGAGGAAGAAGTCATTACTAGTGTTCTCCGGATGTGGGGGTGCACGCATATGAGCATTATTGCAGGGCAAGAAGAACACCCAAAAGCGTCTCTCAATGATGCAATAGCGGATAGTATTAGGGGGATGGAGTGAGCTTATCGACGCGCCTTTGATGGCGTCCACCTTCAAAGTCTGTGTCCAAAAAGGCGCTCAGTGCATCTTTTGCGGTTTCCACGCCGATCACGCGATCTCCGAATGCAATAACATTCGCATCATTATGCAGACGGGTCAGCTTTGCTGTCGTCACGTCATGAATCAGCGCAGCGCGAACGTGGCTGTGGCGGTTTAGGGCGATAGAAATACCAATACCGGTGCCGCAAACGGCAACGCCCCAGCAATCTGGGTTAGCCGCTAATGCTTCAGCAAGTTTGTTTCCGTAATCGGGATAATCAACGGAGTCGGTCGTTTCCGGACCCAGGTCAGCAATTTCGTGACCAAGAGAAACGGCGTGATCCATCAGAGCACGCCGCAAATTCAGACCTGCATGGTCTGAGGCAAAGAACAATTTCATCACGTCATCCGCGTGTGAGTTTCGATGCCTCTGTCAAAGCCTATTACGCGACGCGGCTCAAGGCCTTGTCGGACATACCGTAGGCGTCAGATTGTGATGCCCAGAAGCGATCCAGACGCAGAAGCACGTCGTTGGTCTTTGAGAAAACGTCCGCATCCATGTTGAAACCGGTCAGGGAATCGGCATGGCGACCAAACATATCCTGCAGCAAGCTACGGATCTTGATGCCCTTCTCGGTCAGCTTCACACGGTAGGAGCGGCGATCATGCGCGCTGCGACGGTGGGAGACATAACCGAAGTCCACGAGCTTCTTCAGGTTATAGGACACGTTCGAACCGTGGTAGCAACCGCGGAGCGTCAATTCACCAACGGTCAGCTCTTCTTCACCGATGTTAAAGAGGATCAAAGACTGAATGTTGTTAATGTCACGAACGCCAGAGCGATCCAGTTCGGTCTTGATCACCTCAAGACAGCGACGGTGGAGACGCTCGATGGCAGCGATGGTATCTAGGTAATCTTGGTTCACGATGGACCCCTTTTTACACTCATGTCCGGATGCAGCTCTTTAAACCTCTGTGACGAGAAAGACTCAACTCACATTCAAGCCTACATCTTATTTTCCAAGTCCGAGAAGTTGCAAGCGTCGCAACTTCCAAAACCACCCTGCAGCAACAAGTGCCATAAAAATTAATCTAATCAAGGTAAAAAACATGCCGAATTCACTTTTAAGGCCTGATTACCCAGTTTTTTAAATAAATATTTAACTGAATTCGTTAGATATCATGCAAAAGGCTCTAATTGCTAGCAAAATAGATAACATAAATAATTTTATTGGTTTTGTATTAAGATCGTAATTAAACTTATAAGTGTATATCAAAGATGATATCACTCGCATGAGGGGGTTTTGAAACCATCGCATTCCGCCTAAACAGTGTATCAAATCTTGGAACCATAATTGGTGTAAATTAGAGATGCCCAGCTTCCCCCGAACCAGACTTCGCAGAAACCGCGCTTCGTCTTTTGTGCGTGCATTGGTCGCCGAAAACCGTGTCAGTGCCTCCGACCTTATCCTGCCAGTTTTCGTGACTGACGCCGCCGAGAGTTCAGAAGTGGCTTCAATGCCCGGAACTTTCAGGAACACGCTGGCCGACGCCGCTCGACTGGCAGAGCGCGCGCTGTCGTTGGGTGTACCCGCTCTGGCCCTGTTTCCAGAAGTCGACCCATCACTCAAGACGCCCGATTGTTCGGAAAGCTGGCGTGAAGATAACCTCATCAACCGCTCCGTCAGACTTCTGAAGACCGAGTTTCCTGATCTGGGCATTATCACCGATGTCGCTTTCGACCCCTATAACCCCAAAGGTCACGACGGCTATCTCGTCGACGGCGTGGTGGTGAACGATGAAACTGTCACGGCGCTGGTGAAGCAGGCTCTTTCGCTGGCCGAGGCTGGTGCCGATATCGTGGCGCCGTCAGATATGATGGATGGGCGCGTGGGCGCGATCCGGGATGGTTTGGACGCCGAAGGTCACACCAACGTTGGAATCATGTCCTACGCCGTGAAGTACGCCAGTGCCTATTACGGGCCATTCCGCGATGCGATTGGCAGTTCCGGGGCGCTCAAGGGCGATAAAAAGACGTACCAGATGGATACGGCCAATGCCCTTGAAGGACTTCGCGAAGTCGAAATGGACATCGAAGAGGGCGCGGACACGGTCATGGTCAAGCCCGGATTGCCCTATCTGGACATGGTGACTCGGGTAAAGGAAACCTTTGGCGTGCCAACTTTCGCCTATCAGGTCAGTGGCGAATACGCGCAAATCATGGCGGCGTGTCAGAACGGCTGGCTCGATCACGATAAGGTCTGGCTGGAAACTTTGCTGTCATTCAAACGCGCTGGCGCGGACGGGGTCCTGACCTACGGCGCTTTGAAAGTTGCGGAATTGCTGCGTGAAGGGGCCTGACGTTACACGACCAAGAACCAGCCATGCGACCTTGCAGGACTGGTTTGTGGGATAAATGCTTGGCGTCTGTGCTCTGGGTCGTTTATAGCCCCACTTCATGTTTCGGAGCGAACACCGTTCGCGCCGCCTTTTGCTTTTTGATTTGGATGTTCGAAGATGGCTGTTCCAAAGTCCAAAGTGACCCGTTCCCGCCGCGGTATGCGCCGTTCACACGACGCAATCACCTTCGGCAACCACGCAGAGTGCTCGAACTGTGGTGAGCTTAAGCGCCCACACCACGTTTGCCTTTCCTGCGGTCACTATGATTCCAAGGAAGTTGTTGCTGTCGACGTCTAAGTCGCAACAGCTGCCTGAGTGATTTAGGGTCGTGGAACATCTTCACGGCCCTTTTTGCTGTCCACAATTAAGAGCTTTGTGACTGCCAACAACGCTTGCACAAGGCTGGACAAAAATGGTTATCTTTCCCGAACAGGGAATGAGGGTAACAACGAGCATGACTTTGACCTTGGCTGTCGATGCCATGGGCGGCGACGATGCGCCCGGCATCGTAATCCGCGGCCTGGCTATTGCGGCTGAAAAACACCCAAACCTGCACTTTCTGGTATTCGGTCGCGAGGATCTGCTCAATCCTCTGTTCGATCAACACCCGCTGCTGTCTGGTCGATACACGCTCACAAACTGTGAAGTTGTCATCACCGGTGACGACAAGCCTGCCAATGCGCTGCGTGGTGGCATGTGGGACAGCTCCATGCGCCGCGCCATCGAAGCGGTGAAGCAGGGTGAGGCACAGGCGGTTATCTCAGCCGGTAATACAGGCGCGCTGATGGCGCTGGCCAAAGTGCTGTTGCGCATGGTGCCCGGCGTGGATCGCCCCGCCATTGCTTCGCCTTTACCGACAGCAAAGGGTCAGTCGGTCGTCCTCGATCTGGGGGCGAACGTGCAATGCGACGAGCGCAATCTGCTTCAATTCGGCATCATGGGTGCACTGTATGCGCGTTTTCTGTTCGGCAAGGAACGCCCAACGATCGGCTTGCTGAACATTGGCTCCGAAGAGCAGAAAGGGCATGAAGTCTTGCAAGTCGCTGCCGACCTGATGCGAGACAGCAAATCCCTGCCTGGCGAATTTCACGGATTTATTGAAGCAGACGATATTGCCGCCGGTACGACGGATGTTGTTGTCACCGATGGCTTTACCGGCAACGTCGCGCTGAAAACCACCGAAGGCGTGGGCCGATTGATTTCCGGCATGGTGCGTGAAGCCTTCCAATCCGGCATTTTCAGCCGCATCGGTTATCTCTTTGCCATGCCAGCAATGGCCCGCCTGCGTCAGCGTCTGGATCCACGGACTTACAATGGTGGAATGTTTGTCGGCTTGGGCGGCATTTGCGTCAAATCGCACGGCGGAACGGACGATATTGGTTTTGCCAACGCCGTAAGCGTCTCAGTCGAACTTATGGCCGGTGATTTCCAGTCAAAAATAGCTCAAGCCATTGCCGATGCCGGTGATTCGTTCGGTCTTGAGACCGAAGCGGGCTAACGAAAGCCCCCCGTTTGATCAACACCACATCCCTGATTGCTTACGTTCTGACAGCCGGCATTCTGTTGATTATTCCGGGGCCGACGATCCTCACCGTTGTGGCTTATGGCTTGCGCGTCGGTAAAAAGGCAGCATGGGCCAGCACAGCCGGCGTTGTTCTGGGTGATCTCACCGCTATCGTGGTCTGCCTTACTGGGCTGGGGGCGATTTTGGCCGTAAGTCCGTCAGTCTATGAGGCGATAAAATGGGTCGGAGTGGCTTACCTGGTTTATATCGCTGTCCAAACATGGCGGGAAAGCAACCAAATCGGCAACGCCACAGCAGTTCAGGTATCTGCGCCAGAGGTGTCAGAGCAGATCCCTTTGTCTAAGGTGTTTCTGCAGACATTTATTGTGACTGCCCTAAACCCTAAGGGCATCGTGTTTTTCCTGGCCTTTATTCCGCAGTTTGTTGACCCAGCCCTCGCATATTGGCCGCAGGTAACGATCTATGGACTGATTTTCGTCTTTCTGGGTGGGCTGAACGCTTTGGTCTATGCCTACTCCAGTGGGCGGCTGTCCTCTTTCTTCACCCATCCAAAGGCGTTGAAATCACTCAAGCGGGTCAGTGCCGGATTCTTATGCAGTGCTGCACTCATAACGGCACTACATCACGCGCCAAATGCTTGATCTAAGGCATCTTTGAGCCGTTTTGGGGCTTTTTTGCTTTTGCAGGTCTGAGTCGCGTTGACCCCTTGGGAACCGTTCGTTATCAACCCCTCGGAGTATAGATGACAAAGGTGTTCACCGGTGGATAAAACAATCACGCGCGCCGACCTGACCGAAGCGCTCTACGAGAAGGTTGGGCTTTCCCGCAACGAATCCGCGGACCTTGTTGAAAGCATCATCAACCATGTCTCCGATGCGCTGGTCGATGGCGAGCAGGTGAAGATTGCTTCTTTCGGCACCTTCCTAGTGCGTGAAAAGACAAAACGCATTGGCCGCAATCCCAAGACCGGGGAAGAGCACGAAATCCCACCCCGCCGCGTTCTTGTGTTCCGCGCCAGTCAAGTGCTCAAGCAAGCCCTGGTCGAAGACTGGAAGGGCGGTCCGCTTGAAGCTTACATTGAAGCGAGCAGCGACGACGAGTAAGATGCGCTGGTCCAGAGGTTAAAGCAGGGGACCATCCATGGTTAAAGCAAACGATGCATTCCGGAATATTCGTGAAGCGTCCGAAGAACTCGACGTTCCCCAGCACGTACTGCGGTTCTGGGAAACCAAGTTCCCTGAAATCCAGCCGCTCAAGCGCGGTGGGCGTCGGCGCTACTACCGGCCCGAAGACCTGTCACTTCTGACAACAATCCGAGATTTGCTGTACGTTCAGGGCTACACCATTCGCGGTGTTCAACGCCTGCTCCGTGAGGGCGGGATCGAAGCACCGCCTGCGCCGTCTGAGGATTTGACCCTGCCGCCGGATCTGGAAGCGGAGGATCAGCGCGAAGCAGAACTTGAAGCCGCAGAAGACATTGCGAACTCAAACGCTGCGCAAACCTTGTCCGAGGAAGCAATCCAAACTCGGGAACTGTTCCAGACAATTACCCCGGTCGTTCCACCGTCTGAAAATTCGTTGGCGGCCATGCTGAGTGTCCCTGAGGGATCGGAAGATCCGGTGGATCGGCAGCGTGAGGAACGTGAGCAGATCATTGGCAAATTGGCCGTAATCCATGCTGATCTGGCAGCCGCAATGGCGCGATTTGATCAGGCGGTCTTGGCCGAGAGCTAAAGCGCACCTACTCACTGGTTGCAGATCGACACGAAAGCGCCCATATCAGAGCGACGAATTCGACGGCGCAGCTATCGTGCTTCGCTTTAGACGGCGCACGTCTGCCACCAGAGGCGCTGTTTTAAACCAATGGATGACACAAAGTGACCTTTCCTTACGATCCTTTTGCCAACGCTGGCGTCGTAGCTGGCCCTGACGCGACTCCTCTCAACGGCCCGGCGCACACGACCATGACCACACCGATCCCGTACGTGATCGAACAGACAAACCGCGGTGAGAAAGTCTACGACATCTACTCGCGGATGCTGATGGAGCGGATCATTTTCGTATCCGGTGTTGTCAATGACATGATGTCCGCTTCGGTTTGTGCGCAACTGCTGTTTCTGGAGAGCGTCAATCCCGATAAGGATATCAGCATCTACATTAATTCGCCTGGCGGTTCGGTTTCGGCAGGTCTGGCCATGTACGACACCATGATGTTCGTTAAGCCATCGATCTCAACCATTTGCGTGGGTATGGCTGCGTCTATGGGCTCGTTCCTGCTCATGGCCGGTGATAAGGGTAAGCGGTTCTCGCTGCCTAACTCCAAGATCATGATTCACCAGCCTTCCTCTGGCTATCAGGGAACCGCCGCCGATATCGAGATCCATGCGCGTGAAATCCTGAAAACCCGCGAACGTCTGAATGCGCTGTACGCGCACCATACGGGTAAGAAGGTAGCAGAGATCGATACGGCCATGGACCGGGACAATTACATGGACCCGGAAGAAGCACTCGAATTCGGTCTTATCGACGAGATTGTCAGCAAGCGCACTGAACCGGCTGAGTAAATTTGGGGCCTTGCATTCTGGCGTTGATAGAGACGGGCAAACTGCCGCGACTTCAGCGCCTTGCAAGAACGGTCTCTTACTTCTAGTCTGTTTAGTGTTTTCAGGGATTTGGGAATTTAGATGTCCGGAACAATAAGCGACAGCAAGAATACGCTTTACTGCTCCTTCTGCGGCAAAAGCCAGCATGAGGTGCGGAAGCTGATTGCGGGTCCGACCGTGTTCATCTGTGATGAATGCGTCGAGCTGTGCATGGACATTATTCGTGAGGAAAGCAAAGGCGGTCTCGCCAAGTCCTCCGAAGGGGTTCCAACACCAACCGATATTTATGGCATCCTGGACGACTTCGTCATTGGACAGGCACAAGCCAAACGGGTTCTGTCGGTTGCCGTACACAACCACTACAAGCGCTTGAACCATGCGCAGAAATCCACGGATGTTGAGCTGTCCAAGTCCAACATTCTGCTGGTTGGCCCGACGGGTTGCGGAAAGACGCTTCTGGCGCAGACGCTGGCGCGCATTCTGGATGTGCCGTTCACAATGGCTGACGCAACCACGCTGACCGAAGCGGGTTACGTGGGTGAGGACGTTGAAAACATCGTACTCAAACTGCTGCAGGCTGCTGACTACAACGTGGAAAAGGCGCAGCGCGGTATCGTCTACATTGACGAAATCGATAAGATCACCCGGAAGGCCGAAAACCCATCCATCACACGCGACGTTTCAGGCGAAGGCGTGCAGCAGGCGCTGCTGAAGTTGATGGAAGGCACGGTTGCTTCTGTACCGCCGCAGGGTGGCCGCAAGCATCCTCAGCAGGAATTCTTGCAGGTCGATACGACGAACATTCTGTTCATCGCCGGTGGTGCGTTTGCAGGGTTGGAAAAAATCATCTCACAACGCTCGCAAGGCAGTTCGCTGGGCTTTGGTGCGACGGTGCAGAGCCCGGATGAGCGCCGGACCGGTGAGATCTTGCGTGATGTTGAGCCTGAAGATTTGCAGCGCTATGGCCTGATCCCGGAATTTATTGGCCGTATGCCTGTTGTGGCGACCCTTGAAGACCTGGACGAAGCTGCGTTGATGCAGATTTTGACCGAACCGAAGAATGCACTGGTCAAGCAGTACCAGCGCCTGTTCGAAATGGAAGACGTCAAGCTGACCTTTACCGAAGACGCCATGGAGGCGGTTGCCGCCAAAGCCATCAAGCGGAAGACGGGCGCGCGGGGTCTGCGGTCGATTATGGAAAACATCCTGCTCGACCCCATGTACGATCTGCCGGGAATGACCGGTGTCGAAGAAGTGGTCGTCAACAAAGACGCTGTCGAGAAGAGCGCGCAGCCCTTGTTCGTGTACTCTGAAGAGAGCGGGAGTGATGCGGAACCGGCTTCTGCATAGACCAGACCGGCATTGAAGCCTGACAAGGCCATCCTTCGGAACGTGAAGGGTGGCCTTTTTTATGGCGCTAACCTGGCAAACTGAGATGCCACTCTATCGCCTTGACCATAGCAGCCTGATAGGTCCGGTGCTGAGCCGCGTGAGGCGTATCGATGATGATAAAGGTTTTGGTCGTGGTTGGCGGTAAGGCGCTGAACAGGGTTTGACCATGACGAATGGGGATCAGACGGTCCTTGGTGCCGTGAACCCACGCGACGGGAACCCGTGTTTGCGAGGCCAAGGCCAGATTGTTGAACTGATCTGCCATCAGACCACGGGCCAAACCCGCCATATCCGGCAGGCTGGTAAAGGTGCTCATGATGATCGCGCCGCGTGCGGTCTGGCCCTGATCGTGGAGCGCGTGAAAGGCGAGCGCGCCACCCAGAGAATGGCCGGTGATGAAGGTGTTCTCCGCAGCCCATCCCAACTGCTGTGCCATAACCAGCGCTGCTTGAGCATCGGCGCGCAGACCGGCTTCCGTGGGTTTTCCCGGAAGACCGCCGTAACCGCGATATTCCGGCAGCAAGACCGGGTAACCGGCAGCAATCAATCCGGCGGTAAATCGGGTGGAGTCCTCGAAATTCCCGGCGTTGCCGTGAAAAAACACGGTCAAGGGCGTACCGGCAGGGCGTGTACCTCGCCAAAACCAGGCGGCCAACGGCTGACCGTCTTTGCCGGTGTAGCGGAGGGTCTCAAATGGTGGCAGGCCGGGCCAAGGGGTGCCGGGGACCTTCTTCGGGTGGTAGACAAAGGCTCTGCTCAGACCGATGCCCTGAGCCGTCGCGAAGGGCGTGGACGTCACAGGAAGGGCTGCTAAGGCCGCTCCTCCGACTGCGGCACTCAATACGGATCGACGGTCCAAAACGGCTTACTCCTTGATCCCCAAAACCCAAAGCATGAAGGCCCACTCGCGCGCGTCTTCGCGCAGGCTGTCAAAGCGTCCTGAGGCCCCGCCGTGGCCTGCGCCCATGTTCATGTGCATCAGCGTCAGCCCGTCATCTGTCCGCCGATCACGCAAGGTGGCAACCCATTTGGCCGGTTCCCAGTAGGTGACGCGCGGGTCGGTGAGGCCGCCGGTTGCGAGGATGGCGGGGTAGGCCTTGGCCTCGACGTTGTCGATGGGGGAATAACCGGCGATCCGCTCGTAGGCTTCCTTGTGTTCCAGCGGGTTTCCCCACTCAGGCCATTCTGGTGGCGTCAAAGGCAGGGTTTCATCCAGCATGGTCGCCAGAACGTCTACAAAAGGCACCGCGCCGATGATCGAGGCAAACTTTTCGGGTGCCATGTTGGCGATGGCCCCCATGAGCATGCCGCCCGCAGAGCCACCTTCAGCCCCTACCCGGTCACCGTCGACCCAACCGCGTTCGACCAAGGCATCCCGCGCAGCGATGAAATCGTGGAAGGTGTTGGTTTTCTTTTCCATCTTGCCGTCGAGATACCAGCCGTAGCCCATATCCGCGCCACCGCGAATGTGCGCCGTGGCTGTGACCATGCCTCGATTGGCCAGCGACAGACGCTTGATTGAGAAATTGGCTGGCATGGACATCCCATAGGAGCCGTAGGCGTAGAGGTAGAGCGGGGCTGTGCCATCCAGTGGCGTATCCCGATGGTGCATGACCGTCACGGGCACTTTCACGCCATCATGGGAGGGTGCCATGATCCGATGAACAACGTAGTCTTCGATGGTGTGCCCGCTGGGAACTTCCTGCGTTTTGATCAGCGTCCGCTCCCGGCTGGCCATGTCGTAGTCATAGACCTGCGCTGGCGTGGTCGGACTTTCGTAGCCAAACCGGGTTTCTGTTGTGTCCCATTCCTCTGAACCATGAAGACCCAGCGAGTAGGCTTCTTCATCGAAAGCGATGGTATGGGAACTTCCATCTCGAAGGTCGTGAACCACAATAGACGGAAGGGCCTTTTCCGATTGGATGATGGTAAAAAAGTCCTTGTAGCCGTCGGTGCCTTTGATCAGCCGACCGGAAACGTGTTCGAGCCAGGGCTGCCAGTGCTCGCGGCCTTCCTTACCGATATCAGCGCGCATGATCTGGAAATCGACTGCGCCGTTCTGGTTGGTGCGAATGAACCAGCCGTCACCGCCGCGCTCCAGATCGTATTCGTGACCCACTTCGCGCGGCGCTACACATTTGAGCTCAAAGGCAGGCAGGCTGAGGTCGGCGATCCAGGTTTCTGACGTTTGGTGATCGTTCACGGTGATCATCAGAAACCGGTCATCGGGCGTACTGCCAACAGAGGTGAAGAAACCCGGATCCATTTCCTCATAGATCAGGGCATCATCGCTCTGTGGTCGCCCCAGAAAGTGCTGGAAGACGCGACAGGGCCGGTGGTTATCGTCCTGCCACGTATAGAAGAACGAGCGCCCGTCTGGTGCCCATGCGATGCCACCGGCAGATCGCTCTACGGTGTCGGAGAGGTCCTGGCCCGTGGCCAGATCGCGGACGCGGATGGTGAAAAATTCGGAGCCCTTGGTATCTACGGCCCAGGCCATGAGGCTGTGATCATCGCTGACACTGGTGGCACCCAGCCGGAAATACGCCGTGCCTTCGGCTTCCTTGTCACCGTCAAACAGGATTTGCTCGCTGGCTTCGGTCTCGTCATCCCGGTCTTTGCGGCAAGCGATGGCGTACTGACCGCCCGTGCGGAAGCGAACGTAGTAGGCGTAGGGACCGTCTTTGGTGGGTGGGGACTGATCGTCTTCTTTGATCCGGCCTTTGATCTCGTTGAACAGGGTTTCCTGCAAATCTACCGTCGGCGCGAGAACGGCCTTGGTGAAGTCGTTCTCCGCATCAAGGTAAGCCTTGACCTCGGCGTCAAGTTTGGACGGATCGGCCATGACTTCCATCCAATTATCCACCCGCAACCAGCCGTAATCATCGTGACGCGTGTAGCCGTGGTGGCTTTCGCTGCTGGGCACCTTTTTGGCGCGGGGCGGGGTGGGGGCTTTGCTGAGGTCAAACATGCGGCGGGTTGGCTCCACTTAAGAGGTGATAGGGAGTAGATAGGACGTCCGAGCACAGAAAAACAGAGAGCGTCCATGCCCCTGAAACCAAAACTTGTCCTCAAGGGTGGCAAGGAAAAGCATATTCGCCACGGACATCCGTGGATCTTCTCCAGCGCCATCGAGCGTGTGGAAGACAGTCCTCAGCCCGGTTGGACGGCTGACGTCGTGACTTATGACGGGCGATGGG
>JBMZBW010000077.1:0-12620 GCA_049612785.1 Alphaproteobacteria bacterium
CGCACGTCAGAGGCTTTTTCACCAAAGATCGCACGCAGCAGCTTTTCTTCCGGGGTCATTGGGCTTTCGCCCTTTGGCGTCACTTTACCGATCAGGATATCGCCCGGCTGAACTTCAGCACCGACGTAGACGATACCAGCCTCATCGAGATTGCGCAGAGCGTCTTCACCAACGTTTGGAATATCGCGGGTGATCTCTTCCGGGCCAAGCTTGGTATCGCGCGCCATCACTTCGTATTCGTCGATGTGGATCGACGTGAACACGTCATCACGCACGATGCGCTCGTTGATCAGGATGGAATCCTCGAAGTTGTAACCCTGCCATGGCATGAAGGCCACGAGCACGTTACGACCCAGTGCCAGCTCTCCCAGATGCGTCGAAGGACCATCAGCGATGATGTCACCCTTCTGCACTTTGTCGCCCACCTTCACCAACGGACGCTGGATGATACAGGTGGACTGGTTGGAGCGCTGGAACTTGGACAGGCGGTAAATTTCAACGCCGGTTTCCGTGTCGGTATCGAAATCCATTTCTCGGATCACGATACGGCCTGCATCAACCTGATCGATCACACCAGAGCGGCGAGCGATGACGGTTGCACCTGAATCCCGCGCAACGGTTGCTTCCATGCCGGTTCCAACAAACGGAGCCTCAGCACGGATCAGCGGAACCGCCTGACGCATCATGTTCGAACCCATCAGAGCGCGGTTAGCATCATCGTTCTGCAGGAAAGGAACCAGAGACGCGGCAACGGATACCAGCTGCTTTGGCGAAACGTCGATCAGATCAACGTCAGTCGGCAGAGCAACGACGAATTCACCATTGGAACGCGCTGTCAGCAGGTCTTCTGTCAGGAAATTCTTGGCATCAATGGGGGCGTTTGCCTGAGCAACGGTGTAACGCTGCTCTTCCATCGCTGAAAGATAGACAACCTCATCGGTTACCTGACCCTTCTCAACCTTGCGGTACGGCGACTCAATGAAGCCGTACTGGTTTACCCGAGCGTAGGTCGCCAGGGAGTTGATCAGACCGATGTTCGGACCTTCTGGCGTTTCAATCGGACAGATACGACCATAGTGCGTTGGGTGTACGTCACGAACCTCAAAGCCCGCGCGTTCACGCGTCAGACCGCCTGGGCCAAGCGCTGACAGGCGACGCTTGTGCGTAATCTCGGACAGCGGGTTGGTTTGGTCCATGAACTGCGAAAGCTGAGACGAGCCAAAGAACTCGCGAACCGCAGCAGCAGCAGGCTTGGCGTTAATCACGTCCTGCGGCATGACCGTGTCGATATCGACAGAAGACATACGCTCCTTGATCGCCCGCTCCATCCGCAGCAGACCAACGCGGTACTGGTTTTCCATCAGCTCGCCCACGGAGCGAACACGACGGTTACCGAGGTTGTCGATGTCATCGATGTCGCCGCGACCATCTTTCATTTCAGAAAGGTTACGCACGATTTCGAGGATATCTTCCTTGCGGAGAACACGCAGGGTGTCTTCGGTGGCGAACATGTCCTGCTCGCCTTCACGAGCCGTGGCTGCCAGACGCATGTTCATCTTCACACGGCCAACAGCAGACAGGTCAAAACGCTCGTCGTCGAAGAAGAGGCCGGAGAACAGAGCTTCAGCCGTTTCAAGCGTCGGCGGCTCACCCGGGCGCATGACGCGATAAATGTCGATCAGCGCTTCTTCACGGGTCGCGTTCTTGTCCACCGCAAGCGTGTTGCGGATGTAAGCACCCTTGTTCAGGTGATCGATATCCAGCGTTTCAATCGCCGTCACACCCTTGTCGAGCAGCTCCTCGAGCAGAGCTTCAGACAGCTCATCGCCGGCTTCGGCCCAAACCAGACCAGACTTTTTGTCGAAGGCATCAGCAGCGAGGTAACGACCGATCAGGTCTTCGCGGCTGACCAGCAACTGGGAAACCGTTTCTGCCAGCTTCTTCGCCTTGCGCGGCGTGATCTTGTCACCAGCTTTGGCAACGACTTCACCATCTGCGGCGTTTACCAGATCGTCCACCAGCTTTTTGCCAGAGTACTGTGACGCATCAAACGCCGTACGGAACTGACCGTCACCAGCGACTTCGAACGTGATCCGGTCGTAGGTCATGGCCAGAATTTCTTCACGGCTCATACCTGTTGCTTGGAACGGAGCGAGCGTCTTGCCTTCAGCAGCAGCTTCAGCCCGTTCTTTTGCCGTAAACGAGGAATCAAGCGCCATCAACAGCGTGGTCGCAGGCAGCTTCCGGCGGCGGTCGATACGCACGTACAGAAGATCCTTGGCATCAAACTCAAAGTCGAGCCAGGAACCGCGGTACGGAATGACACGCGCAGAGAACAGCAGCTTACCAGAAGAGTGCGACTTACCGCGGTCGTGGTCAAAGAACACACCCGGTGAGCGGTGCATCTGGGAGACGATCACACGCTCAGTGCCGTTCACGATAAATGTACCGTGGTCGGTCATCAGCGGCATGTCACCCATGTAGACGTCTTGCTCTTTAATATCGCGAACCGAGCGAGAGCCTGTGTCTTCATCGACGTCCCAAACGACCAAACGCAGCGTCACCTTGAGCGGCGCTGCGTAGGTCAGTCCACGGGACATACATTCGTCTTCGTCGTACTTCGGCGATTCAAGCTCATAGCGCACAAACTGCAGCTCAGAGCGATCAGAGAAGTCTTTGATCGGGAAAACGGACTTGAACACTTCCTCAAGACCGGAAGTGCCAGTGTCAGGCTTTTGCAGGAACCCGTCATAGGAAGCGCGCTGCACTTCAATGAGGTTCGGCATTTGGACCGCTTCGCGAATACGGCCAAAGGATTTCCGGATGCGTTTCCGCTCGGTAAACGACTTACCCATGGATATAGGGCCCCCTTTTTTGGGTCATTTCTGCCAGCGAGAACACACTCACAACAACGTGGATGGTCGGGGGCTGTCCCTGCGTTAAAGGGTACCAAAGCCGCTTGAGTAACGAGATTTATTATCTCGAACTGCCTGTTCGGAAATCATGCTTCCGGTTTTTTGTATTGAGTGTTCGCTGACAACCATCACTGTCAGGGTGGAGCAATACGCCGGTCCGACCAATTCCGCAAGACTTTGAGACTGAGCGAATTGTCAAGGCTGCTGTGTGCAGGGACATGCATTTTACCCCACGTGACATCCGATTGTCGCGCTAAGCTCCGGCTTCGATTGACTCGTCAATGAGCTTTGCGAGTTCTGCGCGGTGCAAATCAAGGAATGCGAGGCTGTGGCACTTAACATGCCGCAAGTCCTTTCCCGTGCCTTCGAGAAGACCCTGCGCATTATCCAGATGAGCACCGTTGTGAAACTGCAGATTGATCCGCGCTTTGAGCGGGATCAATGAGATCAGGTTTTCCGTGCCGCGATGAAACATCAACTGTCCCCACTTGATGCTTTCTTCCATGGGGCGGTCTCCCACCACCTCTTTCATCACCGAATAAAGTCCGATGAAGAGCGGCTGATGCTCCTCAGCAGTTTTGGCGAGAGCGCGCTCGTAAGCCTCTGACACGGCAAAAGGTGCCTTATCCTTCAATGCGGTCACCGCTTGCCCTTACCTGATCCGGCTTTGCCAAATGGCTTGTTGCGCGGTTTTTGGGTGTTGCCCTCGAAGCCCGCGCCCGATCCCGATCCCGGCTGATGCCTGCGATGGGGTTGCTGCGATCCCGGGCCACGTCGCCCTGATCCCGCAAATGGTGCGCGAGGCTGGCGGGAGGCTGATGGATCGCCTTGGGAACGGAAACGGCCACCTTGGGACTGGAACCGTCCGTGTATGCGCCCTTCCAGACCAGCAATATTAGGGTCGAACTGCCCAACCACGCCCGGCACCGCTATCCCGTAGCCATCGACAAACAAGGTCCCGTCTTGCTCACCTGGCAGGCCAGTCAGGATCAGCGAACTCACCTGACCCGGATCGAACAGGGAAACCGGTCTGGTACTCATGGCAGTGGCTACGATGCGGGGTTGAACTTCGCGTGTCAGCGGTCCTTGAACCGTTGCGCGCGTGCCTGCGGTCAGCTCACTTCCATCCGCCGCCAAAACCCCCACACCAGCGACAGAACCATCGGCAGATACAAGCCCAGTAACCACCGCTTCACGGGTGTTTGTAGCCAGAATATTCGCAGCCTGAATGTTGCCCCGGTGGTCGCGCAGGCCAGTGACCGTTACCCAGTCGCCCACCGCAACATTGCCAACCTCGGTTAGGGCCGAAACAACCACCCGTTGACCGAGAATAACGACGATCCAGCGCCCCTGATGCTGCGCGATCTGGCTAATTGGCCCAACGAGAGCGAAGGTCGCGTCAATACGCGTGGCCTGAAGTGCTCCATCCGCACCTTCAACGGCCTGGACCGCAACTGTTTGACCCAACGCCAGATCAAGCTCAGAGGCTGGACGTCCATTCAGCGTAATCTCCGCCGAAGCGGGAATTTCAACCCGCAAGTCATTGACCCAGATTGAAGAAAAACCCTCGATCAAGCCAAAGATCCCGGTTCCGCCAATACCGGACTCGATCCCTGTCCCGCCTATTCCGCCATCAATTCCAGTACCGCCAATGCCCGAACCGCCCTGCCCCCAGCCCGCGCCAGGAAGGGAGAGCGCCGAGCCAGCAAGCAAGCCAAGAGCGTTGCGACGTGTCAGGCGACTTTGCCTCATTTATTGGTCTCTTCCTGATAGAAGTACACACCAATACGAACCCGTTGCCCCCCAACATCCCCTTCCGGTTCATCAGCATCGGGCGTCTTTTCCTCAGACAATGCCACCATGTCCTGCAATAGCTCCATGGCGGACGTCGACAGAACTTCTCTCATGGCCTTAACCTTGTGTGGCGGCAGATCCGGGTTGAACATCGCTCTCTCGAAAAAGCGTTCGTCCGGTGCGGCGGATATATTGTGCACAGCCGCACTCAGGTGGTCCCCTACATTGGCTGCAAGGAAAGCGATGCTTTCCTGAGAGTTCGCCTCTGGAAGATACGCTGCAGATGTCAGCTGATAGGTGCCATCCTGCAAATCTTCGACCAAACCCGCAGCAATGAGGCCCTCCAGGACAGATTTTGCCCGAACCTCCGGTCCAATCTCTTCAACAAGTTGCGCAAAGCTTGGGCCATCGGGCTGCTTCGCCATCGGCAGGGCAATTGGGCAACCGTCCGCGTGTCGGTAAGAACGATTGGTCGACCATCGGGTCACTACGCGCGCCGAAGGGCTATCGTTCGCCGCTGGTGGCAAGTCCTGTTCAGCGCTCTCCCGCTGCTTCATCCACCGTGAAATTTCGCGTCGATGAATACCGGTCGCGACGTGAAGTGATGACGTGGTGATCTTGGCACCACTGCGCTCAAATTGCGAAAAGGCCGCTTCCAACGTGGCGTCCCGCAACGCGCTTTCCATCATGCCATGAGAAACCCCCATGCGAAGCCCGCCCTTGGCCAGCTCGATCATCAAGCGGCGAACAGCCATCAAGTATGCGGCTTTTGGATCTGCTTCTTTCATGGACCTAGGTACTCAAAACAATGATTTGCCTTTACGCGATTTCGCCAGCTTAAGCAGTTTTTGCGCAAAAAGCTCACACTTTTTTTGTTGACGTGCGCACTTTACTCACATATCTATCATGGTGTGAGCGTTACGCACACACAAAAAAGCAACTTCTTCACATGATCGTGCTTTTCAAAGCACCAAAGAAAATTGGACCTCCGAACCATGAAAAACATCATTGTCCCGACCCTCATCGCTTCCGCTTTGTCTCTCGCGGCTGTTTCCACGGCTCAGGCGCGTGACTGCTCTGGCTTCTCTGAGCGCGCCAGCTTTTACACGTCAATCGGGCTGACGGACTCCGCGTCGTTCTGGACATCAGTTGCCAGCGAGTGTGAGGCGAGCAATTGGGCAGACGAGGATCGCTCCACGGTCCGTGACAATATCAGCACTTTGGCAGACACCAGCAGCTACGAGCGCCCAGATCGCGAAACGGTACGAACCGCCGCAGAATCCGCTGGCGTTGAAATTCCGACCCGCCGCGGCAACGGCAAAAAGGGCAAAAACGGTCGCGGCAACAAGTAACCCCAAATCCGTAGATCCGCACACTGACTAGCGCACCTAAGACCCCGCTGAGCGATTAGTCAGTGCTACGGAGGGCCACCAGCAAGCTGCCACTCTGGTGGCCCGTCTCCGCTTTAAACCTTGTCAGCGGTTACGGGCCGCATGGCTCCAGAAAACATACTCATCAGCAGCGCCAAAACGATCAGCAGACAGAAAGCAATCCGGATCGACGTTAACTCCGCCAGGCCACCAATGATCGGAGGGCCAAGCAAGATTCCGCCATATCCCAGCGTTGCCACGCTCGCAATAGCCGTCCCCGCAGATACGCCCTTCTCTGTTGCTGCACGGGAGAAAGCCATGGGTACAATCGTCGCGTAGCCAATCCCCATCAGCGCAAACCCAAGCAGGCCAAGCCAAAAGCTGCCGCCCAATACAGCCAATAGAGCTCCGGACGCGGCAATCACCCCACTCAGTCGGGTCATATTCACCGGGCCAATCGCCTGAATGCAGCGATCACCAAGCAGGCGCATGATGACCATCAGCACCGAATAGGCCGTAAAGCCCAGTGCGGCTCTCGCTTCATTGACGTTCGCGACCTCGATCAAAAACGTCGCGCTCCAATCCACCATGCCGCCTTCACCCACCGTGGTGCAAAACGCGACCAGACCAACGAGGATCAGGATGCCCTTGGGCAGTGAAAACAAGGGATTGTCGCCCCCTTTTCGGCCCGCCGTGGTCTCCGACGTCCAGGAAATCGCGCTGAACGGCAAGCATAAAGCTGAAAACAAAGCCGCAGCGATGAGGAAATGGGCCATGGAGCTGAGATCGATTTGCCCTGCGAAGTACCCGCTCAGAGCACCCAAGCCAGTACCGAGTGACCACATGGCATGAAACGATGACATGATGGGACGCTTGGCCGCCTTTTCAACTTCAGTGGCCCAGGAGTTCATGGTCACATCCATCGCGCCATGCGTTGCACCAAAGAAGAACATGGCGGCACCCAAGGCCAAAACGGACACCGGCACCACTGCAATACCAACCAGCGCGACGGCATAGAGCACGGCCAGAATGCGCGTGAGTGTTACGGCACCAAACCGGTCCGCCATTCGACCCGCAATGGGAAAGCTCATCAAAGCACCCACAGCCATAACCAGAAGCAAAAGCCCAAATTGGCTTTTATCCAAACCTTGAGCCTCTCGTATCGTCGGAATGCGAGATGCCCATATCCCCAAGAAAGCGCCATTAAGAATAAACATGGCCGATACGGCCCGCCACGGGGTGAAGAAAGCAGGCACTTCGGGGGCACTCCATCAATTCAATCGGGTTGTGGATTTTTACCCTAGCGACACCTGCGAAGTTTGCCAGTCTGTCTTTTGCGGTTGTGGTCAGAAACGCAAAAAGGGGCGCGACACCCGATGGCATCGCACCCCTTTTTGTAAAAATCCACTGGTAACAGTGGCGCGTCTTACTTGAGTTCGACTTCTGCGCCAGCTTCTTCCAGCTTCTTTTTGATTTCTTCAGCTTCGTCCTTGGACGCGCCTTCCTTAACAGGCTTCGGAGCACCTTCAACCAGGTCCTTCGCTTCCTTCAGGCCCAGGCCGGTGATGCCGCGAACTTCCTTAATCACGTTGATCTTCTTTTCACCAGCGGACTTCAGGATCACGTCAAATTCAGTCTGTTCTTCACCAGCAGCAGCGCCAGCGTCAGCACCAGGTGCCATCATCATCATGCCAGCAGCAGGAGCAGCAGCGGATACGCCCCACTCTTCTTCCAGCTTGGTTGCGAGTTCAGCAGCTTCCAGAACGGTGAGCTTGCCCAGTTCGGCTACGAGAGCGTCGAGATCAGCCATTTTCTTAAGTTCCTATCTATAGGGATATTACAGAGTAAAGTTCAGTATGAGAGTCGCCGTACTAGGCGCCTTCCTTCGCGCCGTAAGCGGAGAACACGCGAGCCAGCTTCGCAGCTGGAGCGTCCACAACGCCCACGATCTTGGATGCAGGTGCATTCAGCAGACCAATGATCTGACCGCGCAGCTGGTCGAGGGATGGCAGCTTGGCCAACTGTTCGACTTCAGCAGCAGACAGCACTTTGCCGTCCATCGCGCCGCCGAGGATTTCGATCTTGTCGATGTCCTTGGCAAACTCAGACAAAGCCTTGGCAGGACCAACAGGATCATCGGAGTACGAGATCGAGGTTGGGCCGGTCAGCATGTCGCGAATATCGTCAAAAGCGCTGCCTTCAGCAGCAATCTTTACCAGACGGTTCTTCACAACACGGTGCTTCGCCCCTGCTTCACGCATACGCGCACGCAGGTTCTGAGCTTCAGTTACGGTCATACCGGACTGGCGGGAAACCAGTACGATAGCGCTTTCTTCGAAGGCCGACTTCAGTTCGGCGACGAGGGCTTCCTTTTCAGAACGATCCAAGGGAACGCCTCCTTCATTGTTGAGCCGGCTCGCACGCAAGCGCGCAGGCCAACCGGTTCGTGGTTACGACTGAACAACAAGTTTTCGGAGAAAAACGGCTGGCTCCCTCAAAAGGCGTCCGAAACGCTGAGGCAACCGGGTCATGTTCTTGCTCGTCTGCGCGGGCGGTGATTAAGAGCCTTAGAGACTCACCTGCGGTCTTGGACAGTCGAGGGTGGGTATAAGGCCCCACCCGCAAGACTCAACAGCCAATTCGCTTATGCGTCTGCATGGCTGGGTGCGCAGGTCGGTAGACCTACGCACTGGCCGCTTCAGGCAAACACGCGCTTGAAAATCGTATCGACGTGCTTGAAGTGGTATTCGAGGTCAAAGAAACCGCGCAGCGCTTCCTCGCCCAAGGCATCCACGACCTGCTTGTCCTGCAACAGGCGATCGAGCAGTTGCCCGCCGTTGTGCCAGGTGTCCATGGCGTTGGTCTGAACGATCCGATAGGAATCCTCACGGCTCAGTCCGGCTTGTGTCAGAGCAAGCAGAATGCGCTGGCTGTGAACCAGACCGCCCATACCATCGAGATTTGCCATCATGCGTTCTGGGTAGACGACCAATTTCTCAATCACTCCAGCCAAACGGTGCAGAGCAAAATCGAGCGTGATGCTGACATCAGGCGCAATCATGCGCTCGACCGATGAGTGCGAAATGTCCCGTTCGTGCCAGAGCGCGACGTTCTCCATGGCCGGAAGCGCCTGCGCCCTGACGTAGCGGGCGAGCCCAGTCAGGTTTTCAGTCAGAACCGGATTCCGCTTGTGCGGCATGGCCGAAGAACCCTTTTGCCCCTTGGAGAAAAACTCTTCCGCTTCCCGAACTTCCGAGCGCTGCAAGTGGCGAATTTCAACGGCGATGTTTTCAATGGCAGAGGCCATCAGCGCGCAGGCGTTGAAGAAATTGGCGTGACGGTCGCGGGGAATGACTTGGGTCGAGTGCGGCTCAACCGTCAGACCGAGTTCCTTGGCAACATGGGTTTCGACCGCAGGATCAATGTTCGCAAACGTACCAACCGCGCCGGAGATTGCGCAGGTAGAAACATCATCAATCGCATCGGCCAGTCTGTCATGACAGCGCTTGACCATCGCATAGTGCCCCGCGAGCTTCAGCCCAAAGGTCGTTGGCTCTGCGTGGATGGCATGTGAACGACCGATGGTCGGGACGTCCTTAAGCTCGTGAGCCCGGGTTTTCAGCGCCTCCAACAAGCGGGAAGACCCGGTCAGCAAGAGCTCACCAGCCTCCTTAAGCTGCACCGCCAGTGTCGTATCCAACACGTCAGAGGACGTCATACCCTGATGCACGAAACGGCTTTCATCCCCGACCAGACCGGCGAGGTAAGTCAGAAAGGCAATAACGTCGTGCTTTACTTCTGCCTCGATTGCATCGATGGCGGGCACGTCGATATCACGCGCTTCCATTTGCGCGCGCACCTTCCAGATGGCAGCAGCGGCACTCTGCGGCACAACGCCAAGATCGGCTTGCGCTTGGGTGGCATGGGCTTCGATCAGATACCAGATGCGGAACTTGTTCGCGGGCTCCCAGATGGAAACCATATCAGGACGGGAATAACGGGGGATCATGGTGGTGGTGGCCTCGTTCCGTGGGGGGAGGTTAGATGTATCCCTTACTCTTTAGGGAGACATGCCCACTTTTACCAATGACCAGATGGTCATGCACCTTCACGCCTAACGGTTGACCGGCCTCGATCACGCGGTTGGTGATTTCGATATCGGCCCGTGACGGCGTCGGGTCGCCAGAGGGGTGATTGTGGAGCATGATGATATTGGATGCACCCAGTTCCAAAGCCCGCCTGAGGACTTCACGGACATAGACCGGCGCTTGATCGACAGTCCCGACCCCTTGGCGCTCGTGCTTCAACAGGCGGTTCTTGGTGTCGAGGAAAAGAAGGTGAAATTCTTCGATCTTGGCATAGCTGACATGGATGCGGCAGTAATCCAGCAAAGCATCAAAGGATGACAGCAGCGGTTTATTGGCAATTTGTGCTGCTGCAAGCCGACGCGCTGCCTCACGCACAACAGAAATCGATGCAACCGCCGCTTCACCGATACCATCCACGGTCTTTAGCTCATCGGGTGAAGCCGACAGAACTTCACCCAGCGTTCCAAATTGTCGGATCAATGCCTTGGCTAAAGGTTTGGTGTCACCTCTCGGCTTTGCAGCAAACAGCAAGACTTCCAGCACTTCGTAATCTGCAAGCGCTTCGGCACCACCATCAATTAACCTTCCACGCAAGCGCTGGCGGTGTCCGAGCAGATTGGAAGGGTCTAATTTAGTTTCAGTCGGGGCCATCAAAACCAAGTCGAAAAAGGAACTACATACTTATAGTGATGCGACTTCCTTAATTTGCAACTTTTTTGACAGCTTAAATTTTTCTAAATGTAGGGCGGCTGCTCGAAGCCTTTAGGTGAGCTGGTAAAAATCTCAAAGCCCTCAGCTGTCACACCGACAGAGTGCTCAAACTGCGCAGAGGACTTGCGATCCCGTGTCCGCGCGGTCCAGCCGTCCTCTTCGTCGATGTCCACCTTGTAGGTTCCAACATTCAACATGGGCTCGATGGTGAACAGCATTCCGGGTACCAGCTCCACGCCCTTCCCCGGTTTTCCGAAGTGGAAAATGTTCGGTGCCATGTGAAATTGCTCGCCCAGGCCGTGTCCGACAAACTGCCTGACGATGGAGAAACCCGCCTTTTCGCCATGCTTCTGGATCGCGGCCCCAACGTCACCCAGCGTCGCGCCGGGTTTAACGGCGTTGATGCCCTTCCACAGACACTCGTAAGTGACCCGGATCAGCTTTTCTCGCGTTGGGAAGCTGGAACCACCAACCACATACATCCGCGACGTGTCACCGTGCCAACCGTCAACAATAACCGTAACGTCAATGTTCAGGATGTCTCGGTCTTCCAAAATGGTATCGTCGGAAGGAATGCCGTGACAGACCACTTCGTTGAGCGAAATACAGGATGCGTGCTGATAACCGCGATAACCGATGGTGGCACTGACCGCACCAGCGCCTTCGACGTAATCCTGAATGCGCTTATCCAGTTCTGCGGTGGACACACCCTCGACCACAAACTCGGTAATCATATCCAGGGCCTCAGCCGCCAAGCGGCCTGCAGCCCGCATGCCTTCGAAATCTTCTGCCGTGTGCAGCGTGATCGGTCCGGTGCTGTCCGGGTGGTCATAGAGCTGGCGCTGAGCAGGAAGCATGGGTCGGGCCTAGTCCTTTATGGGAATCGAATGAGTGAGTTTTATTTCCTGCGGGGAGACATGACACACATAGGCTAAGGCTTCCACCCCTGCGTCTCGCGCACGGCTGAAAGCTTCGGCATAGCTTGGGTCGATATCATCGGCGATGCCAAAAGCCTCGCAGTCAGACCGTTGCACACAAAAAACCATCACAGCCCGGTGTCCCTGTCGCACCATTTCAGCCAGCTCATCGAGGTGCTTGGCCCCCCGCGCAGTGACTGAGTCAGGAAACTCGGCCAACCGATGATTTCGGCGCAGATGGCAGTTCTTGACCTCTACATAGGCCGCTGGACGATCTGAATCTTCGAGCAACAGATCAATTCGGCTGTTCGTGCCGTACTTCACTTCCCTCCGAAGTGAGCCATAACCCTGCAATTCTTGGATAATCCCACCTGTAATCGCCTCTTCAACCAGCGCATTTGGCCGCCCGGTATTGATGCCAACCCAAGATCCTTCGTCCTCAATCATTTCCCAGCGATAGTCATACTTGCGAGTGGGAGAAGGCGCGTGGACCAGATAAGTTGCGCTCTCGGGTTCCGTCAGTCCCAGCATTGCACCGGTGTTCGGACAGGATGCCGTGATAACAGAACCATCAACCAGTCGATGGTCCGATAGAAACCTTTTGTAACGCTTTACCAACGTCGCACTGACCAAATTCCCCTGTTCCAGTAACATTCGCTACTCCATCTTTTGCTGATGCATGGCCCATGCGATTCTGTGAGCGTTGCCCGCCTCTATAAAACATTCATAAATGTCGCAAGCGAAACAAAGACTGACGACGAGGACCACCACCATGGCCCCACGCCCCATCCGCAAGCTGCTTGTCGCCAACCGTTCCGAAATTGC
>JBMZBW010000077.1:12630-12867 GCA_049612785.1 Alphaproteobacteria bacterium
TCAGACAGTTGCTGTCTATGCCCATGAAGACCGCTTTGCCTTGCACCGTTTTAAAGCCGATGAAGCCTATGAAATTGGTGTCGGCATGGAACCCATTGCCGCTTATTTATCGGTTGAAGAGATCATTCGCGTTGCGAAGCTCTCAGGCGCAGATGCAATCCACCCCGGCTACGGCTTTTTGTCTGAATCACCGGAGCTCGCAGCTGCGGCTGAAGAAGCCGGAATCATCTTTGTCGG
>JBMZBW010000078.1:0-12565 GCA_049612785.1 Alphaproteobacteria bacterium
ATAGAAAATTCCGCGTTTGGTGTACGTAAAAGCTGGATAATTGACCGACCGCATGACCACCTGTCTCCTCAGACAACACGTGAAATTGTGTTGGGAAACAGTGGGTTACTATAGATCTGAGGACATTCAATGGTGCCCAGGAGAAGACTCGAACTTCCACGCCCCTAAGGGCACAGGTACCTGAAACCTGCGCGTCTACCAATTCCGCCACCTGGGCTCCGTCTCGTCAGTGCGGAGTGACTCCGCAAACGAACTGAAGTGACGCCGGATAAACCCGCTTTCAGCGCACATGTCAACACATGCCAGCCTATCATTTTCTGCGGTGTGACCCTCCCTTGGTCAATACGCGCTTTGTAAGCAACGCAAGCTTGGACTATTGGTCTTTTTAATCAAACAAGTTGCCCTTTGTGGCAGATGAGTTCGGAGATCCTGAAGATGGCACAAAAGATTGCTACAGTGTTTGGCGGTACGGGGTTTTTGGCGCGTTATATCGTTCCGCAACTGACCAAGGCGGGGTACCGCGTGCGCATTGCCTCGCGGCACCCCTCCAAGGCTCGACACCTCTTGACGCAGGGCGAAGTTGGCCAGGTACAGCCTGTGTACGCTCCCGTTCAAAACAAAACCGCCGTCGCGCGCGCTGTTGAAGATGCAGACGTCGTGATCAACCTCGTGGGCCTGCTGTTTGAAAGCGGAAAGGGCCAGTCTTTTGAAGCGACGATGGTTGCTGGTGCGGCCAATGTTGCCGCTGCGGCTGCCAAGGCGGGCGCAAGCACGATGGTGCAGGTCTCCGCACTGGGTGCCGATGAGCGCAGCGCGTCGGATTATGCCCGCTGCAAGGCCTTGGGTGAGAAGGCGGTTCTGCGTGCTTTTCCTAAGGCGACCATCCTTCGCCCGAGCATTGTCGTCGGGCCTGAGGACGGTTTCTTTAATCGGTTTGGCGGAATGCCAGTTGTCCCCCTGATCGGTGGCGGCAAGACCCTCTTCCAACCCATCAGTGTGAGCGACGTGGCTGACGCTGTCATGGCTGCTGTTGGCAACAGTGGTGCGCAGGGTCAGACCTATGAGCTTGCAGGGCCGCAAACCTACTCGTTTAAAGAGCTGATGGACCTGATGCAGTCCATTACCTACTCCAACGCTCCGCAGGTGCACGTCCCTTGGGGCGTGGCTGAGTTGATTGGGCTGGTCGGTAAACTCGCTCCGGTCCCACCGCTCACTCGCGACCAAGTCGTTCTGCTGCGCAGCGATAATGTGGCCACCGGCACCTTGCCGGGTATTGAAGCACTTGGGGTTGAGACAGCGCCCATCGAGTCGATCCTGCCAACCTACCTGGTGCGCTTCCGGAACGGCGGTCAGTACGCAAAGGCCTGAGTGCGCCCAACTTTGTTCTGCTAGATCGGCGGTGTCGCCGACACCCCGATCACAAGGACGAAGGCAAAAATAGAGAGAGCGAGAACCACGCGATAAATCACGAAGGGCAGCAGGTCCGAAACGCGGATGAACCGCATGAACAACCATATGGCGGCCATGGCGGATATAAACGCCAAACCAGCGCCCAGTAGAGCCAAACGGCTCAAATCCCAATTTCCATCGCTGACCGTTGAATAGGTCTCATACCCACCCGCAGCAATGATGGCCGGGATGGACAGAACCATGGAAAGACGCGCCGCATCTGTCCGGTTAATCGATAACAGGCGACCAGCGGTCATTGTGATCCCGGAACGAGATGTTCCGGGAATAAGGGCCAGACATTGCAAAGCCCCAAAGACAAGAGCGTCAACAAAAGTGATGTCTTTGGCCGTTCGCGTACTGGCAAAACCGATATCTGCAAACAAAAGAACCAGGCCAAATACGAGGGTCGCCGTAGCAACCACCAAAGGGTTCAGCAGCCAGGCATCCGGCACGAAAGTCGCGACAGCCAATCCCGCAGCCATCAGGGGGATGCTTGCCATTACGACAAAGAGGAACAAGCGACGATCGTAGGTCTCACGCATCAACAGAGTATCGATACCACCCCGCGCCACGCTGAGGACCATGCGCCAGAAGTAAATCACCACCGCAGCAAGTGTCCCAACATGCAGCGCTACATTCAGTGTGAGCATTTCTGCCTGAGTCACTTCTTCCCCAATACCGACCCAAGAGGCAGCGCTCCAGATCAGCACAAGGTGCCCGGAGCTGGAAACGGGTAGGAACTCCGTCACGCCCTGAACAATAGATTGAAGAACAAGCAACCCAAACATGAGGTCAGCCTAAGCAATTATTATGAGTTTTTCTGACCAACCCATAGGTTTTCGCGAAAAACTAGCCCTGCGGTCATCGACTCAAACCCGTCCTGTGACAATCAAGAGAGAGATTTTTTAATCAGTTACGGGAGGAACTGTGCTTCTGGGTGCACAGCGTTGCGAAAGAGCAACGGAAAAAGAGACCAAAGATGGGTCTAGAGCCATGATTTAGCGATGATTTTGCCGTTTTTGACCGCTTGCTCAGGCCTTACGTTTCGTCAAAGCCTTGTCAGTTACCGTGTAAGGTTGTAGGCGAATATTATGCGAACATTATTCCATTTTCCCCTCGATCCAAACTGTCGAATTATCCGCTTGATGTTGGGTGAAAAGCGGCTGGATTTCCGGGAAGCTCCCCCGTCCATGCCGGTTCCGGATGCTCCAGTGATGGAGATCCCCACGCTGGAGGATGTGAACGGAGCGCAGCTGCCTTACATGATGGTGATCGCAGAGTATCTGGATGAAAGTTACCCTGATCCGCCACTGATTGGCCGAGATATCATCGAGCGGGCCGAAACCCGGCGACTCACCCAATACTTCGCCATGGATATGGGTGGCCGCGTGACCAAGCCGATCTTGTTCGAAAAAGTGCAGAAGCCCATGGCGCGTCTGGGCGCACCCGACAGTACCGCGATGCGAACCGCCGTCCAGCTCTCGACCAAATACCTTAGCGTTATTGAGGAGCTGTACGAAAACCGCAACTGGATCGCAGGCGGTTCATACAGCCTCGCCGACATTGCGGCGGTGGCGCAGATTTCTGTGCTGGATTACGTTGATCTGATCGAATGGGACCGCTACCCGGTCCTGCGCCGCTGGTACGCCCGCGTTAAATCTCGCCGAGCCATGGAAGCCATCCTCGCCGACCGGATTGACGGTGTGCCACCGCCGCGACACTACTCCAACGTCGATTTCTGAGCCGCTCGCGAAACCACTTCCAGCGCTTCGCTGGCAAGGGCGGCAAACCGACCCTCATCGCGATCAATGATTCGTTGCAGATCGCTGCTTGCAAGTTCCGCATCGCCAGAGGCCAGCGCGATTTGCGCACGGAGCCACAGACCGGGGATGTTGAAAGGCTCGATCAGCAAGGCTTGCAAGGCGTCGTCCGCGGCATGATCAAGCTCATCGATGGCCAGATAGGTCGACCCGCGAAAAACCAGGGCCTCCACGTTTTCGGCGTCCAGCGCCAAAGCCAGATCGAGGTCCGAGACGGTTCCTTCATAGTCCCCCAGCGCTGCTCTCACCAAGGCTCGGTCTACCCAGATTGACGGTTCAAAACGGTCGATATCCAGTGCCCTTGTATAAGCCCGAAAAGCGCGTTCTGGCTCCCCCGCCGCGTCGAACAGATCACCGGCTGATCGAATCAGGCTGAGGGCGTACTTGGTCTCGTTGAAGATCGCATCGTTGCTGATGTTTTCCAGAATTTCGGCGGCTCGCAGTTGATCGCCCGCACGAAAGGTTGCGATGGCCAGACAATAGAAAGCGAATGAATCCCCACCGGCGTCCGAAGAAAGCCACTGCTCGGCGTAATCCATTGCCAGAACAGGGTCGAACTCGCCCTTAGCCATACAGCTGACAAAGGTGCCGCGATGGTCGTTGGGCACGTCTGCCGGATCGATTGCCCAGGATGGCGACCCCAGAGACCAGACCAGACAAATCAGCCCTAGGCTTAAAGACCGAAAAAGATAACTAAGAGACATGGAACCCAGTTAGCTGGAGAGCGTGGCGAAACCGTGAGCATCCATCCTACCCAATTATTCTGTTTTGGCCTTGGATTTTCAGGTCAGGCCCTTGCGTATCGCGCTTTGGAGGCGGGTTGGACCGTCTGTGGGACAGTCCGCAGCCCGGAAAAAGCTGAGCGGCTGCGAGATCATGGAATTCAGGCCCATGTTCTTGACGCCAGTGACGCGACGCATCTGCCGGATGATGTGCAAGTCGCTTTGTCTGAAAGTTCTCACATCCTGCAATCCATCGGCACCGCGAAATCAGGCCACGACCCCCTTTTGCCCTTGCTCGAACCCTTAGCCGCATCGCTGAGGCCGACTTGGGCCGGATATTTGTCGACCACGGTGGTCTACGGTGACTGGCAAGGGGCTATGGTGGACGAAACTTCGCCCGCTCGCAGCACCTCGTCCCGAGGCTTGTCCCGGTTAAAGGCTGAAGCGGCTTGGACAGCGTTTGGCTGGCCCATGCACCTGTTCCGATTAGCCGGAATTTATGGACCAGGGCGCAATGCGCTCGAAACAGTGCGCAGCGGGCGCGCTCGGATCATTGACAAGCCGGATCAGGTCTTCAGCCGCATCCATGTCGATGACATCGCCAGTGCCGTTTTTGCGTCCATGATCAATCCGACCGCCACACCGACGCAGGCAGAGGTTTTCAACGTCTGTGATGACTTTTCCTGTGCGCCGGGTGACGTCATTGCCTATGCCTGCACGCTGCTGGACCAGCCTGTACCCTCCCCTGTGTCGATGGAAGAAGCAGGTCTGTCTGCCATGGGACGGAGTTTCTATGCGGACAACAAGCGGGTCTCGAACCAAAAACTGAAGGATGTGCTGGGCTGGGCCCCTGCTTTCCCAACCTATCGCGAAGGGCTGGACGCTATTTTTTCTTCGTCGGACTTTTCCGGGGCGCATTGAGCAGCTTCCGGCGTCTGTCCATGACTTCCAGCCGATAGGTCACCAGGACACAGGCAGCGGTCCAGACAAGCCAAGTCAGAACCCAGAAAAACTCCGGCAAGACATAGAGTTCCGCCAGAGACATTGCATCCGAAGGCTCGCCCAGCCCCAGCAGGTACCAAACCGACCGAACGCCCTCAATGAGCAAGGTGGCTGCAATGATCCGCTGGACCCAATCCACCGGAACGCGTTTGCCAATGCTCGACGCACACAAAAGCGCGACAATCAGCAAACTCACCACCAAAATAGCAGCAATGGTGATGGTGGAGACGGCGTCCTCCTTGGGCCACCAGAGCGTTACGCCGCCAATAATGGCTGCGACAACAACGAGTGTCCCCTGGGTCTCCAGCCCTCTACCGTGCGCCTCCCAATACAAGACCGCACCCACCAGAGGCGGCGTGGCATAGCCCGCCCATGAAATTGGTAGACGCCAACTTTCGACCGTATAGGTCACACTGCCCGAACCATCCCAGTTCAGCTGAAAGTCGACGATGGAGCTGGCGCTAATCAGGACGAAAAAGCCGTGACCGAATTCATGGAAAAAGGTCGCAAACCAATTAAACCAAGCGCTGATCGGGCCAAAGACCCAGCCAAAAGGCCCGGCCATCCGTCCCAATTCGACCAGCAACAAAGAAATCAGAGCCGCCAGCATCATTTCCAGAGCAACCGCTGAGGGAACGGGAAGCTTGAGCGTGCTTATCGGTTCCTTGGGGGCGCGGGCCATTAACTCAGCCTCCGGGTCATTGTGTCGACAGCCGCTGCCAACCGGGTCAACTCGTGAGGGCCAGAGAAGCGATGGTCCGCCGATTTGACAAGTTCAATGACCACGTCCTCGCTGCTCACCAACCGCCCGATTTCCAGTGATATCTCAACCGGTACATCCGCGTCGCGTTGACCGTGGAGCAAGGTGATCGGAATATCCAGATCGATTGGGCCTTCGAGCAGCAGGTTCTTATCCCCATCCTCGAACAAGGCGCGGGTGAAGATGTAATCGTCTTCGTAGTTTGACGGCACCTGCACAAACCCTTGCTCCATGCAGATTTTCTGCTGGTCTGGCGTCAGCTTTGGCCACTGCAGGCGCTTGGTGAAATCAGGAGCCGCAGCAATCCCGATCAAACCGGCCACACGGTCCTTTCGCGCCAAAGCCGCGAGCAGCATGAGCCAGCCCCCCATCGATGAACCAATCAAAATCTGCGGTCCGCTGGTCAGTTCATCAATGACGGCCAGAACATCTTCGGCCCAACGGCTTATTGTGCCGTCTTTGAAGTCGCCATCGGATTGACCGTGACCGGAGTAATCAAACCGCACAAAGGATTGCCCGGTTTTTTGGGCATGCTCCTCAAGGAACAATGCCTTGGATCCCTCCTTATCCGACCCGAAACCACATAAAAACACCAATCCGGGCGTGGAAATATCGTCTTGAGCCTTCAACCGATCGTAGACCAGCCTTGTCCCATCGGTCCGAATTAGCGTATTTGTCATTATGCGCCTCGTCTGTATTGCAGGTTTGGTCGGTCTTTGAGTCCGTCGACGTGCTTCGTTGGCATCTCATACATGGCCGCCTTGAACAACCCGTCACAACGTATGGCGCAAGAAATGCTCGGGACTGAAGTGTCCGGGAAATTGAAAGTGTTGAGTGAACCATGACGGCAAATACCCCCGCCAACAGTGGATTGGGCGAAAGGTCGAACGGCGCAATCGTTCAGGTTTCGGAGTATCTGGAAGCTGGACCGGTCAACCGTGTTGCTCTGGACCTGGCCGCCGCCATCCAGCGTTTTGGTGGCGACAGCAAAATCGTCAGCGGTGGCGGCTTTATGGTCGCCGAAGCCCAGCGCGCTGGTGTCGATCATGAGACCATTGCTATTTCGTCCGTAAACCCGATTGGTAACCCGGCTGGCAAGATCGCCGGAAAGCTAAACGACTGGGATGCGCAGCTGGTGCACTCGCATGGTGAAGATGCGGCAGGGCTGGTTCTCAAAGCCGTTGGCAAGCACCGGGTGCCGCACGTGGTCAGCCTTTACGACCTGCCGGTTCAGCGCAACGGCAAACCAACCCCGGGGCTTCAAAACGCGCTCAAGGGTGACCGCGTTCTTCTTGCCTCCCGGTTTTTAGAAAACCTGCTCGCCGAAGCAGGTTACCTGCATGGCGTCCAGGCCAGCGTCATTCCGCCCGGTCTGGCCGTGAATGCTTTGCACCCGTCTGTGGTCACTGCGGCGCGCCTGACCCGTATGGTGCGGGACATGGAAATTACGGCCCAAAGCCCTGTGATCCTGTTTCCGGCAGCCTTGCAGGATGGTGCAGGCCATGACGTGATTATTGAGGCTCTCAAGCCCCACTTGGATCAGACTTGGGTGTGCCTGTTCATCGGCGTAGGACAGGCGGAACGTCGCTACCACTATCGCCTGAGCCAGAAACTAGAAGCGGAAGGGTTGGAGCGCCGGATCAAGATTTATGAAGGCACGGAAGACCCGGCAACGCTGTACAAGCTGACCGATATTGTGATTTCGACTGTGAACGGCAATCTGGCCTTTGATTACGCCTGCGCGGAAAGCCAAGCTGCTGGTAAAATCGTTCTAGGCGCGAACAGTGGCTCCACGGAGTTCCAGATAGAACCCGGCATTAACGGCGCTTTGTTTGATCCGGGTGATGCAGAAACGCTGTCTATGGCGCTGGGCTGGGCCATGTCCATGGAACCTGACAAGCGCGCGGAGTTGGAGAACAACGCCATGTTGCATGCCTTCAAAACCTATAAACGCGATGAAACCGCCCGTCAGATTTTTGACATCTACGATGAGCTACTTGCGTAAGGATTTTGGTCGGTTTCGTCCTAACGTAGGGAATTAGGCCGTCTTCTGGCGGCGTAGTCCCAATTCATCAGAGAATATCTGCGATAAAAAATGGTTGAAATTACCCTCCCCGATGGCGCCAAGCGTCAATACGAAGGCTCCACGTCCGGTATGGATATCGCGCAGTCGATTTCCCCGGGTCTCGCAAAGAAAGCGCTGGCGGTCACCGTTAATGGCCAAGCTTGGGATCTCAGCCGTGAAATCACAGAAGACTCCGAGGTCGCGATCATTGTTCGGGACAAGGGTGCCGAAGATGCGCTGGAAATCATCCGCCATGACTGCGCGCACGTTTTGGCAGAAGCGGTGCAGGAGCTGTTTCCCGGCACACAGGTAACCATCGGCCCGAACATCGAAAACGGCTTTTTCTACGACTTTTACCGCGCCGAGCCCTTCACCACCGAAGACCTCGAAGTCATCGAAGCGAAAATGCATGAAATCATCGCGCGCGATGAGGCTTTCGAGCGCAAAGTCATGGACCGCAATGAGGCCATTGAGTTCTTCAAGGCCAAGGGCGAGCAGTTCAAGGTTGAACTGATCCAGGACTTGCCGGAAAGCGAAACCATTACGCTGTATTCTCAGGGTGACTGGATCGATCTTTGCCGTGGCCCCCATGCCCCAACAACAGGCAAGGTTGGCAAAGCGTTTAAACTGCTGTCGGTCGCCGGTGCCTATTGGCGTGGCGATAGCAATCGTGAGCAGCTGCAGCGGATTTACGGGACCGCCTTTGAGGATCCAAAGTCCTTGCGCGCGCACCTGACCATGCTCGAAGAAGCGGCCAAGCGCGATCATCGCAAGCTGGGCAAGGAGCTTGACCTGTTCCACATGCAGGAAGAAGCCCGCGGCGGGGTGTTCTGGCATCCCAAGGGCTGGCGGATCTACACCGAGCTCGAAAAATACATGCGCTTCCGTCTGGATGATGCAGGGTATGAAGAGGTAAAGACGCCTCAGCTGGTCGATCGCAAGCTGTGGGAAGACTCCGGCCACTGGGAGAAGTTCCGCGAGCACATGTTCACCACCGGTGACGCCGCAGACGAGGACGCAGGATCGGACGACCGGATTCTGGCGCTCAAGCCCATGAACTGCCCCTGTCACGTGCAGATCTTTAACCAGGGCATCAAGTCTTACCGCGACTTGCCACTCAAGATGTCGGAGTTTGGGTCCTGTCACAGGAATGAGCCCAGCGGTGCCTTGCACGGTATCATGCGCGTACGCGCCTTTACGCAGGACGACGCCCATATCTTCGCGACCCCGGATCAGGTCACGGAACAGACCAAAGAGTTCTGTGCGCTCCTGATGCAGATTTACGCTGATTTCGGCTTTACAGACGTCGTCGTGAAATTCTCCGACCGTCCGGAAAAACGCGCAGGCACGGATGAGACATGGGACAAGGCTGAAGGCGCACTGCGGGAAGCGATCGAGGATGCGGGCTTGCCCTACACCATGAACCCCGGTGAAGGCGCGTTCTATGGCCCGAAGCTGGAATTTGTGTTGCGCGATGCGATTGGCCGGGATTGGCAGTGTGGGACGTGGCAAGTTGATTTCGTTCTGCCCGAGCGTCTCGACGCAAACTACATTGCCGAGGATGGATCCAAGCAGCGTCCCGTGATGCTGCACCGCGCTATTCTCGGCTCCTTCGAACGCTTCATCGGTATTCTGATCGAAAACTATGCGGGCAAGCTTCCCTTGTGGCTTGCGCCGACGCAAGTGACCGTTGCTACGATCACCACGGATGCCAACGACTACGCTGAAGAAGTTGTTGAAGAGCTGAAGAAGCGCGGCATTCGGGCGGTTTCCGATTTCCGCAACGAGAAGATCAACTACAAGATCCGCGAACATTCGCACAAAAAGGTGCCTTTGGTCGCTGTTGTCGGGCGTCGGGAAGCAGATGAGCGGACGATTGCGCTGCGGACTTTGGGTGGAAAAGATCAGGAAATGATGTCTTTGGACGCAGCGCTTGAGCAAATCAGCGAGGCAACAAAGGCGCCATACGCCTAGAATCCTGCCAAAACAGCACCAAATCGATAATATTGACGCTAAATAGCGCGAATTACAGGCGTAGACGCTTAGCGACTGCGCCTGTTCGTGTTATTTGCTTGACGCAGGCGCTGCTGACGTACACAGCGACGCTGTACATAGTATTCACTACAGGGAATAGAATCATAGCACGTCCACCCCTTCGTTTGGAGCCGAACAAAAAGGATCAGTTTCGGGCCAACCGCGATATTCGCGTACCAAAAGTCCGTCTTATCGACGATGAAGGCACCAACTACGGTGTCATTACAACGCGCGATGCTCTTGACCGCGCGATGGACGCCGGCCTCGACCTGGTTGAGGTGTCCCCGAACGTAGACCCACCGGTCTGCAAAATCATGGACTTCGGCAAGTTCAAGTATGAACAACAAAAGAAAGCCAACGAGGCACGAAAACGCCAGAAGATCGTTGAGCTTAAAGAAATCAAGATGCGTCCGGGAATCGATGATCACGATTACCAAACCAAAATGCGTAATGCGAACAAGTTCCTGGAGAACGAAGACAAGGTGAAGTTCACCGTTCGCTTCCGCGGTCGTGAAATGGCGCACCAGGATTTGGGCCGTCGCGTGCTTGAGCGTGTTCAGGCCGAATTGGGCGATGCCGTCAAACTGGAAGCCCATCCAAAGATGGAAGGCCGTCAAATGGTAATGATCGTCGCGCCCAAGCCAAGCTAGGCGCACGAACCGACCCATTATCCGTTGAAACCCACCCTTGCGTCAGCGCATGCTTGCCAAGGGTGGCTCCCCCCTATAGAACCCGCCAATCGCTATTCGCCGTTCACGGTGAGAAGCGTGTCCCCTGTGCGCTTGGCCAATCGACATGCCTGCGCGCGGTCGTATCAACACTTTGAGTGAGTAGATGAAATGTCGAAGATGAAGACTAAGTCGGGCGCTAAAAAGCGTTTCCGCATGACCGGGTCTGGCAAAGTACGCATGAACAACGCGTTCATGCGCCACATGCAGTCCAACAAGCCCCAAAAGATGAAGCGCAAAGCACGCGGCACGTCTGTGATGTGCGAAGCCGATGCGCGTATCGTTAAAGTTTACATGCCTTACGACCGTAAGCAGCGCCGGAAGTCCCGTGCGCAGCGTGCGGCTGCGGCTCAGGCATAGGGAGGCTGATTAGATGGCTCGAGTAAAACGCGGCGTCACCAGCCACGCTCGTCACAAGAAGGTTCTGAAGCTCGCGAAAGGTTCGCGTGGTGCCAGTTCCCGCCTGATCAAAACCGCTAAACAGCGCGTTGATAAGGATCTCCAGTACGCTTACCGCGACCGTCGCACCAGAAAGCGGCAGATGCGCGGCCTGTGGATTCAGCGGATCAACGCTGGCGCTCGTGAAAACGGCCTGACGTACTCACAGCTGATGAACGGCCTGAACAAGGCTGGTGTTGAGGTTGACCGCAAGGTTCTGTCCGACATCGCATCACGTGAGCCTGAGTCTTTTGCAGCAATCGTTGCAACGGCGAAGGGTGCGCTGGACAAGGCAGCCGCTTAAGCGGGCTTGCCTTTGGCATGATGAAAGGGGCTTTGCGGCCCCTTTTTTTGTGCAGCCCCACCCCGCCCCGTTGCGCCTCACGCATGCGCCCACAGACCTAGCAGCGCTGCACGCGCGGCGCGCTTACTGGCATAGTGCAGCCCGGAAACCCAACAGACACGAGTGGTCGATGATGGATTTAGAAGCCCTCAAGTCGGACCTGATGGCCCGTATCGACGCCGCTGGCGACGTCGCCGCGCTTGAAGAAATCCGCGTTTCTGCCCTTGGCAAGAAAGGCGAGATTACCGCGCAAATGAAGCAGCTTGGCGGTCTCGACCCCGAAGCGCGGAAAGCAGCTGGACAGGCGCTCAATGCGCTCAAGGACGTCATTGCCGGCGCATTGGATACCAAAAAGTCCAGCTTTGCAGATGCTGAGTTGAACGCACGGTTGGCGGCTGAAGCGATTGATGTGTCCCAGTCCCCTCGCCCGCGCAAGGTCGGTCGTCTGCACCCGATCACGCAAACAGTGGACGAGATCATCGATATCTTCGGACAGATGGGCTTTGTGTGGGCTGAAGGGCCGGAGATTGAAGACGACTGGCACAACTTCACCGCCCTGAATATGCCAACTGACCACCCTGCACGGCAAATGCAGGATACGTTCTACATGAACGGCCATAGCGGTGACGAAGGTTCGCTGGTTCTGCGGACCCATACCTCGCCGGTACAAATTCGCACGATGCTGAGTGAAAAGCCGCCGATCCGGGTGATTGTCCCGGGCCGGACTTTCCGCTCAGACAGTGATGCGACCCACACCCCAATGTTTCATCAGGTCGAAGGGCTGGTGATCGACAAGACCTCGAACATGGCGCAGCTCAAAGGCTGCCTGCTTGAGTTTTGTCGGACCTTCTTCCGCGCGCCGGACCTGACCTTGCAATTCCGCCCGTCCTACTTCCCATTCACCGAGCCTTCCGCCGAAGTTGACATTCGCTGTGACCGCTCTGGCGGCAAGCTTGTGATTGGTGAAGGCGAAGACTGGCTGGAAGTCCTGGGCTCCGGAATGGTCAATCCGAGAGTTCTGGAGGCTTGCGGCCTGGACCCTGAGGAGTATCAGGGCTTTGCCTTTGGTCTCGGGATCGAGCGTTTGGCGATGCTGAAGTACGGCATCCCGGACCTGCGGACCTTCTTTGACGGTGATGTGCGCTGGTTGCAGCACTACGGCTTCGAGCCGCATCTTCTCCCATCTCTGGTACGGGGGCGCTAA
>JBMZBW010000079.1:0-12563 GCA_049612785.1 Alphaproteobacteria bacterium
CCGCTGGAGGACAGCCCCTTTAGCTGTGATGGCCGCATCTATCAGATTGCGAGGTTCCCAGACAGCTCGGGTTCGGTTGAAGGCGCTCAGACGCTCTATGAGTTGGAGCCAATCCACGGGGTTTACAACTATACTGCCGTGTCCACAGCACCTTTCGAGGGTTACATTAACTCGCTCGCGTTTAACGCCCTTGACGGACACATGTACGTTATGTCGATCCCCTCACCGAAGAAACCCGTCGTTTGCTAGAGGCGGCTTCTTCGACAATGAACCAGGGCGGTTCGCTCAATGGCTCGGACCCCTTGACCGGCTGGTAGGGGAGCTGAAGGTTTCGATCTAAGCATCTATGAAAGGGGGGCAGTGCAATTCGCAGGCCCCCTTTTTTCTTGGGTTACAGACCCATGTCTTCGGTCAGAATAGGAACCTGCAGATCGAATTCCTGTCGGAACCCCTCCAGATCGACGGTTTCTAGATGCAAAGGGAAATACAGCCGGTCCTGACTGGCATCCACGGTGCCTGACCATTCAATCTGCGCGCTGGTGGCGCTGATCAGGTCAACAGAAATCTCGGTCGTCGCTGTGCCTTGGAAGTACGTCTGCACAACACTCAGGCTATCCATCGCCGATTGTTCGAGCTGAGGCCGCGACAGTCCGTTGTTGTCTGAAACGATCACATGAACCAACAGGGTGTCCGCATCTTCAATCGAACTGGATGACTTGCGGGCGTAGGTATTGCTCAGCTTGGTGGGGGCGTTGATGGTCGGATCCGCACGCGTGACTTCCCAATCGGTTGTCCCGCTATAGCCGTTGTAATCCACACTCAGCTGCGGAAAGCTGCCCGGTACGCTCGGTTCGACCCTGTCGCTCAGATAATCGCCCGCTTCAACCACAGCGCCTGTGCCAGCGCCCATGTCAGTGTCGGTGTCTTCAAGATTGTCGGCACGGTCGCGCAGCCCCAGCACCCAAAAGGCCATCTGGGTGACCGGCATGAAAAATTGTCCGGCGAACGTGAAAAATCCTGCCATCGACGCGATACAAAGCCCTGAACGAAGTTGCTCCCTCCGTAAAACCAGTTTGCGGCAAAAAACAAGGCTAAATCAGATCAGTGTTCCAAATCCCAACGAGTACATCGAAATCAACCGCATCGCCTGTGCTGTCCATGACCGTGAATTCCAGCGGCAGGTAAACGTCGCTCAACGACTGATAGGCTGCGCCCTTGATGGTCAGCAGGCTGGCTGTCTCATCGTCGTTCAGATCGATCTCTATGGCGGGCTGTACCAGGGGGCTGAAGGCATCCAGTGTTGCAACCTGCTCGCCAATATCGCGCAAAGAGGCTTCTGACAGTTGATTGGGATCACCCAAGGCGAACTGAATAATCAGATCCGCATCTGAGCCCTCAACCGGCTCGATCCACGCAGCAGCAGCCAGCAGCGCAGTGTCTTCCGACACCGAAGCGAGAGAAGGGGCCCTGTCTTCCCAGGTCGAAACCTGATCCAACACGGCTGTGCGGTCGACTTGTTCAAAGCTGCCTCTGTTCGAGGTCTGAACACGGGAAGCATCGCTCAAATGGAGCGCTGATGCCTGCGCCGTGTCCAAAGCCTCGGAGCCCGAAGGGGCGTTGGCTCCAAAATTGAGCCAATCCAAAGTCCAAATAAACAAGCCTTGCGCGCCATGAAATATCGACGCCAGCATAGCAAAACTCAAAAAGGGGGCCGAAGCCCGGTAATACGCATAACAATGCAGGACCCGTGCCAAAAGGCGCATAACTCAATTCAAAGGGGATGGGCCGTCTCCGTACCGGCAATAAACCAGCAATTTCGACTCAGACATCTGCGTTTTTGAGAGACAAAGACGGCCCCCTTGTCGAGCGCGACTGCAATTTCAGGTGCAAATTGGATTTCGGATCCCAAAGTGCGGAAACCTTCCAATTTAAGGGGCTTTGTATCCATGGTACGGCTGCACTGCGCCCCTGATGGCTGGATGGAGACCCGTCTATGAGCGTATCAGCACAAACCAACTTTAGGGCCATAAGTGATAGATAAACTTACCAATTGATGATACCTAAAAGCAGTTTGTTCTACCTGCTTGTGAATAAATGGGCTGAAAATAGCAGTTAATAAGCTGGAATTACTAGATAATGCCGCAAAGTTCCTGCTATCAGTCACTGCTACTAAAAGTGGCTTTGAATTTTAATTGCGATTGACAGCTTAGAGTTCGTCGCCAATTATGAGATTGCAACTACTGCACGGTGATACGGTATGAATGCCGCCGCGAAAAAGGTCGAACTCGAAGTCATCGACCCGAATGAAATGATGGTCAAAGCGGAAAGTGCCTGTGACTTTCTGAAGGCTATTGCTACCCCGACGCGCCTAATGTTGCTGTGCAACTTGATGGAAGGTGAGCGGACAGTAACCGAGTTGGCAGAGGTTGTGGGGGCTAAGCAAAGTCTTACTTCGCATCATCTGAACCGACTTAAGTTATCCGGTCTTGTATCTGCTCGCCGGGATGAAAAATTCATCTACTACAGTCTGGAAGACACTATTGCCAAAGAAGTGGTGTCTATTCTTTACCAAGAGTTCTGTAAGACCGACTGACCAAACGGCACGTTTTGACGTTTAAGTGGCCATTGCGACACTGCAGTGCGCCCTTACGCGCTTTTGTTTTAGTGCAGCCAAAGGCTAGTGTACTCCTCAAGAAACCTCGATGACGAGACCATCTGTAACGGAGGAATTGCCCTGTGCCGGCTTTTCAGTGGGACGACCCCTTTTTGCTCGACGACCAGCTCAACGATGAAGAGCGGATGATCCGAGACAGCGCCAAGGCTTTTGCAGCCGCGGAATTACAAACGCGCGTCGAAGATATGTACATGAACGAAGGCGTTGAGCCGGGCTTGTTCAAGCTGATGGGGCAGGCGGGCATGTTGGGCGTCACGATCCCGGAGCAATACGGCGGTGTCGGCGCGTCCTACGTGGCTTACGGCTTGGTTGCGCGCGAGATTGAACGGGTGGACAGCGGTTACCGCTCCATGGCGTCGGTGCAGTCCTCTCTGGTCATGCACCCCATCAACCAATTCGGCACCGAAGCGCAGAAGATGAAGTATCTGCCCGGTTTGGCGAGCGGTGACTTGATCGGCTGTTTCGGTCTGACGGAGCCGGAAGCCGGCTCGGACCCCGGTTCCATGAAAACCCGCGCAGAAAAGACCGCCACGGGGTATCGGCTGACCGGTTCCAAAATGTGGATTTCCAACGCGCCGATTGCGGATGTTTTTGTGGTCTGGGCCAAATCCGAAGACCACGGTGACCGGATCAAGGGCTTTATCCTTGAAAAGGGAATGGACGGGCTGAGCGCGCCAAAAATTGAGGGCAAACTGTCCTTGCGCGCGTCGGTCACGGGTGAAATTGTGATGAACGGCGTTGAGGTTGGCGAAGATGCGATCCTGCCGGAAGTTGAGGGCCTGAAAGGTCCGTTCAGCTGCTTGAACTCGGCGCGCTATGGCATTTCCTGGGGCGCAATGGGTGCGGCTGAAGATTGCTGGTTCCGTGCGCACAGCTACGGCATGGACCGCAAGCAGTTCAAC
Source organism: Alphaproteobacteria bacterium (assembly GCA_049612785.1). Lineage (GTDB taxonomy): Bacteria > Pseudomonadota > Alphaproteobacteria > UBA7985 > UBA7985 > UBA7985. Next base: position 3,577 of record JBMZBW010000079.1, read on the forward strand.
CGCCCGCTTGCAGCAACACAGCTGTTTCAGAAGAAACTCGCTGATATGCAAACCGAAATCGCGCTTGGCTTGCAGGGTTCTCTGCGGGTTGGTCGGTTGATGGATGCGGGCAAGATGTCGCCTGAGATGATTTCTATCGTAAAGCGCAATAATTGCGGTAAGGCACTCGACATCGCGCGGATGAGTCGTGACATGCACGGCGGCAATGGTATCCAGATCGGGTATCAGATCATGCGGCACGCGGCGAACCTTGAGACCGTGAACACCTACGAGGGCACGCACGACGTACACGCGCTGATCCTCGGACGCGCGCAGACGGGTCTGCAGGCATTCTTCTAAGGTTACGTTTTGAGGGAAAGGAGGACAGGCTGTGACCACCTATCCTTATGACGGGCTGAAAGTTCTGGACCTTTCGCGGATTCTGGCGGGGCCTTGGGTCGGTCAGACGCTGGCGGACATGGGCGCTGATGTCGTCAAAATCGAAGCACCCGGCGGCGATGATACCCGCCGCTGGGGACCGCCCTTTATTGAGCGTGAGGGTGAGGTGACGGCGGCGTACTATTTCTCCTGCAACCGGGGCAAACGGTCCATCGTCGCGAACCTGAAGGACGCGGAAGACCTCGCTGCCGTGCAGAAGCTTGCGGCGCAGGCCGATGTTATCATCCAGAACTACAAGAAAGGTGGTCTGGACAAGTTTGCCCTCGATTATCCAAGTGTGTCCAAAACCAACCCCGGCGTGGTCTATGCCTCGATTACGGGCTTTGGTCAGGACGGTCCGCGGGCCACTCAGCCGGGGTATGATCTGCTGATTCAAGGAATGAGCGGGATCATGGACATCACCGGCCCGGCGGATCGTGAGCCGCAAAAGATGGGCGTTGCCTTTGCGGACATCTTCACGGGCATTTATGGCGTGATCGGCATTCAGGCCGCACTGAAAATGCGCGCGGAGACCGGACGCGGGCAGGAAGTGGACCTGGCGCTGTTCGATACACTGTCAGCGGTTCTGGCGAATCAGGGGCTGAATTTCATGGTCTCAGGCCAGTCGCCCAAGCGCAACGGCAATCGTCACCCGAATCTGGTGCCCTATGAGACCTATAAGTGCAGTGACGGTCACATGATCATCGCGACAGGCAACGACCGACAGTTTCAGCTGCTGTGCGATGTGCTGGGCATCCCGGATATTGCGACCTCGCCCGCCTTTGAAAACAATGCGGCGAGGGTGGCAAACCTCGAAGAAATGGCAAAAGTGCTGAACACCGCGACGGAAGCCTTCACGCGGCAAGACCTGATCGCGCAGCTGACCGAAGTTGGCGTTCCAGCCGGCCCAATCAACACGATTGAAGAAGCCCACGCCGACCCACAATTCCAACACCGCGACATTCGGGTCGATCCAGAAGGGGTTCCGGGGCTCAGAACCCCCTTGAAGTTTTCTGAAGCTTCATTGAAGGTCGAAAAAACAGCCCCTTCGCTGGGCAATACCAACTTCGACGACATTGAATGGTGAAGCATGAACGTACAGTTGCCGAACAACCTTGATGCCTACTGGATGCCGTTCACGGCGAGCCGCTGGTTCAAGGACAATCCCCGCATCATCGGCAGCGCCGATGGTATCCACTACACGACCATTGAGGGTCACAAGCTGATCGACGGAACCGGTGGGCTTTGGTGCTGTAACGCTGGACATAATCGCAAGCCCATCGTGCAAGCGATTCAGAAGCAGGCCGAGACGCTCGATTTTGCGCACAGTTTCAACCAGGGCCACGCCATCGCGTTTGAGGCGGCGAACCGGTTGACGGAGATGACGCCGGAGTTCGACCATATCTTCTTTACCAATTCCGGTTCTGAAGCGGTCGATACGGCGCTGAAAATCGCCTTGGCCTATCATCAGGCGCGGGGTGAGGGGCAGCGCCGGGTTCTGGTGGGCCGGCAAAAGGCTTACCACGGCATCAACTTCGGTGGTTTGAGCGTGGGCGGTATTGGCCTGAATAAAGGGCAGTTCGGGACGCTGTATCCGGACGCCAAGCACATGCGTCATACGCAAATCCTGCCCGAAAACGCCTTTAAGCGCGGTCAGCCGGACCACGGCGCGCACTTGGCGGACGATCTGGAAGAAATCTGCCAGACCTACGGCGCGCACACGATTGCCGCTTGTATCGTTGAGCCGGTTGCCGGGGCAGGGGGCGTGTTCCCGCCGCCGGTTGGCTATCTGGAGCGCTTGCGGGAAATCTGTGACCGTCACGGCATCCTGCTGATCTTTGACGAGGTCATCAGCGGCTTTGGCCGGATGGGGACGGCTTTCGCCTATCAAAAGTTCGGCGTGACGCCTGATATGATGACGGTCGCCAAGGGCATCACCAACGCAACCGTGCCGCTGGGCGGGGTTTTCACCACCGGAGCCGTGCGTGAAGCCTTTCTGTCAGGCCCAGAAACCATGCCCGACCTGTTCCACGGCTACACCTATTCCGGTCACCCGCTGGCCTGTGCCGCAGCGATTGCGACGCTCGATCTCTATCGTGATGAGCAGATCTTCGAAAACGCCGCCAAAATGGAAAAACCGTGGGAAGACATGCTCCACAGTCTCGCGGATCTGCCCGGTGTCATGGATGTTCGCAACATGGGTCTGGTTGGCGCGGTTCAGTTGGAAAGTGGTGAAGTGGTCGGCACTCGGGGCCGCGCTGCATTCGAGAAGCTTTGGGATGAAGGCATCTCCTGCCGCCCCATCGGTGACAGCCTGGCCATGTCCCCGCCGCTGATCCTGACCGAGGACGATATTCACCATATTGGTGACATGTATCGGACGGTTCTCTCCAGCCTGTAAAATGCCTGTAGGAAAGGACGCAGAACTGTCTGCGTCCTTTTGGGGTTTGTTCCTGCGTTCTTGTCGCAAACGCGACAGGTAACGGCGCTGCGCATCGGCGCAAGAAAGTGGCGTTTTCAGGCCACTGCCTGTTTGGTTCGCAGAGGGAAAAAACTGCGAGAGTTCTGACGAGATCGGTTAATAAATTGTGAATCTAAGACCTAGGTCACGAAAATTTTGCCCTCCCCCTCTCTTTTCGAGTGATAAAAATTGATTAAGAACCTCTTAAGGTTGTTCACAAGACGCGTTCAAAGCGACAACTCATTTCACGAAAGCGACAACATTGGGCAGCAGGGCGAAAAGTGCAGCAAAACGTCTGACAAGTTCGGGAGAAAGGTTTGACTCGTTTGGTCATTATTCCTTACCTTGCGCTTGGTCTATGACGCGGAGGAGGAGCTCTGCGTTTTTTGCACCCATGAAAAATAATGTCTCGGGAGGACATACACATGAAAAAGCTCGCGCTTATCGCAGCTTCTATCGCTACGGCCGCTTTTGGCTTTAGCGCTACGGCTAACGCCGAGTGTGGTGAAGTAACCGTTGGCGAAGCCAACTGGTCCACCGCTCAGATTCTCGCTCAGATCGACGGTTTCGTCCTTGAGCACGGTTACGGCTGTACCGTAACTTTCACCCCTACTTCCACGACTCAGACCATCGCTCTGGCTCAGGGTGCTGACAACGCAGTTGTGGTTTCCGAATTCTGGAACCTCGGTGTTGACCAGGACGTTCTGAATGACTCCATCGCTGATGGCGAAATCGAACTGACCGGTAAGCCTTTCCCAGAAGCTGGTGAATTCTGGTACGTTTCCCCTGCGTTCGCAGAAGACTACCCAGAGCTTGACACCGTTGCAGAAGTTCTGGCTCGCCCAGACCTGTTCCCTTCCCCAACCGTTGACGGCGCTGGCGCTTTCTACGGCTGTCCAATCGGTATTGGCTGGGGCTGTGAGCACAGCAACGCTGCACTCTTCGACCTGTGGGACATGTCCGAGCTTGGCTGGAACCTTGAGAACCCAGGTTCCTTCGAGGGCATGAACTCCATCATCGTAGACGCTAACGTGTCCAACGGTTACTGGGTTGGTTACTACTGGACCCCAACCGCTGTTGCGATTGAGAACGAGCTGGTTTCCCTGGACTGGGGCGTAGACACTGTAACGCCTGCGTTCTGGAACGACTGTGTAACCAAGTACCGTGACGAAGGTCGCCTGCCAGACGGTTGTGAAGTACAGCCAACGTCCTGGACCCCTTCCGACATCGCAACCGCTACGAACCCAGCGCTGCGTGACACCGGTGCTTACGACTTCATCCTTGCTCGCGAACTGCCAATGGCTGTTCTCGGCGCAATGGACGGCTGGATGGCTGCTAACCAGGCTTCCGCTGCTGACACTGCTAAGCACTTCCTGCGCGAGCACCAGGACCTCTGGACCTCTTGGGTTGATGCTGACGTAGCTGACGCAGTTCTGGCTGCTCTCTAAAGCTGTCAGTTAACAACTGAATGTAAGGAGGGGCCTGATCCGTCAGGACAGGCCCCTTCCTTTTGCCTAAATAGACCATCTGTACCGTTAAAAATAAGGGGAGCTATCCGGATGGGCGACTTAAAATTCGAAGAGTTTGGAGATATCTGGATCTTCATGCTCACGGTTCCAGGACTGTTATTCAACATGGTCGTGGGGCTGGCAAAATTCATCTGTATCAGCTTGCCGCTTACCCTCTGGGCCTTTGTTCAGTGGTTGGGTCCAACGATCCTCGACATTCCCGTTATCCTTTTCAAAGCCGCCCGGATCCTTGTGAATTCCGGTTACGGTTTGATCAAAGGGATCTACAACTTCTTCGTGACCTTCGACTGGTCATGGAACGCGCTGAACGACTTCCCGTCGCTTCCGTCGCACATCAAAGCCCTGCTGAATCTCGGCGGTATCAACCAGCCGTTTGACTACTTCGCAGGCTCCTACGGTACTGCCGTTAAAGAATTCATTTTCCCACTGCGTCGCTCCATGAACGACCTGCGCGACTTTATTGACTTCATGCCTTGGCCTGTCTTCTTCGCGCTCGTTCTGCTGCTGGTGTACTGGGTTTCCCGCAAAGTGGGCGTTGTCGTTCTCGCCCTTGGTGCGCTGCTGTTCATCGGTATCTTTGGCCTGATGGACCTGGCGTCACAGACCTTCTCGCTGATGATTCTGTCGATCATCCTGTGTGTTGTTTTCGGTATTCCGCTGGGCATCTTCATGTCTGCGTCGGACACCGTTGACCGCGCTGTGAAGCCGGTCCTCGACATCATGCAGACCATGCCATCGTTCGTATACCTGATCCCGGTATTGATCCTGTTCGGCGTAAGCCCGGTTGCGGGTCTGATCGCCGTGGTGATCTACGCCATGCCGCCGGTGGTTCGACTGACCAACCTCGGTATTCGTCTCGTTCCGTTCGAAGTGGTCGAGGCCAGCCACGCCTTTGGTGCCAACTACTTCCAGCGGCTGTTCGGCACGCTGATCCCGCTGGCGCTGCCAAACGTGTTCGCAGGGATCAACCAGACGATCATGATGGCGCTGGCCATGGTTGTGATCGCGGCTCTGGTGGGTGCACCGGGTCTTGGCGCAGAAGTCCTTTCTGCACAGGGTACGGTAAACCTCGCACTGGGTCTCCAGTCCGGTTTCGCTGTGGCGCTGATCGCAATTGTTATCGACCGCTCGTTCCACCTCTATGGTGAACGGATGCAGCAACACCGGAAGGTAGGGCACTAAGCATGAGCGCTAACATCAAGGTATCCATCAAAAATCTGTACAAGATTTTTGGCAATAACCCGCAAGACGCGCTGCAGCATGTTTTGGGTGGTTTGGGCAAGCCGGAGCTGCTTGCCCAGCACAACCACGTGCTTGGCCTGAACAACATCAACATCGATATCCCCGAAAAGCGCGTACAGGTCATCATGGGCCTGTCCGGTTCGGGGAAGTCGACGCTGATCCGTCACCTCAACCGTTTGATCGACCCGACCGATGGTCAGGTTCTGGTTGACGGGGAGGACGTGCTCAAAATGGACGACAAGGAACTTCGGAACCTGCGTCAGAAAAAGATGAGCATGGTGTTCCAGAAATTCGCCCTGATGCCGCACCGCACGGTTGCGGACAATGCGGCTTACGGCCTGCGTCTGCAGGGTGTGCGCCCGGGTGAAGCCAAGGAACGGGCGCAGAAGTGGATTGATCGCGTGGGTCTGACCGGCTTTGAAAAGTCGTACCCAAGCCAGCTTTCCGGCGGCATGCAGCAGCGTGTGGGCCTCGCCCGCGCCCTGGCCACTGACGCAGACATTCTGCTGATGGACGAAGCGTTCTCGGCGCTCGACCCGCTGATCCGTACGGACATGCAGGACGTGCTTCTTGAGCTTCAGAAAGAGCTGAACAAGACCATCATCTTCATTACCCACGACCTCGATGAGGCGCTGCGTATCGGTGACGACATCGCGATTCTTCGCGATGGCGGGCTGGTGCAGCAGGGGGATCCACAGGACATCGTGCTCCGTCCCATCGACGATTACGTGTCCGACTTCATCATGGACATCAACCGTGGTCGCGTCCTCAAGGTGCGTTCGATCATGGATGAGTCGGCCAAAGGCGGTTCGGTGGAAATCGACTACGATTTGGCGCTCGAAGATGCCATGCAGAAGATGAAGGATAATCCGGCACAGTCGGCAACCGTCACCCGCGACGGCAAACCTGTTGGTGCGCTGGAAATGCGGACACTCATTGATGCAATCGAACGTCCTGCGCCTGAAACGGCGTCTGGCAACGTTTACCGATAATTAGTCCACGCGCAGGCGCGAATAAGGACTGAAGAGAGACAAGAGGCAAAAATGCTTAAATACATCATCGGGGCCGTTATCCTTGTGCTCATGGGGTTGGGCGGCTTTATCAACTACAATCGCGAGCGTTCCGGGGCGTGTTCGGAAGAATACGTGAAGGACTACCTGCGCAGCGAACTGGTGGATCGGTACTTGGAAGAGTCGCTGTTCTACTCGAACCTGCAAGCCGGTCTGAAGGACGATGGCATTGCCGCGTCTTCGCGCAGCAAACTGCAAGAGCTGAAGACATCCATCGATGCACAGCTCGAAGCGGGCGAAGTCACGTCACGCGAAGTCAGCCCCAGCACGCGGACCAAGAAAACCTGTCTGACCCGTTTTGCGGTCAACGGCGGTTTTGTCGAAGCCCGCTACAACCTGACGGTTGAGCCTATGCCGGGTCAGGAGTTTGCGGAGCGTTACTCCAAGCGTCGTAAGAACATCATCCTGCTCGAAGAGCTGGAGCCGGGTAAGACCTACAACTCTGTCGAGGTTGCCGTGTTCTCCCGTCGTTCGTTCTACATGAAGGAAGACCGCTTCCCGTTCGTCGAATACGCGCAGGACTACACGCCTGACGAAGCGATTACGACCGGCGTTGTTTCTGAGATGCCGAAGTAAGGTTCGGCTGATCCCAGTGAATGAAAAAAGCCCTCTCTGCCGGCTGGCAGCGGGGGCTTTTTCTTGGCAGAAATGACAGCGTACATATACGAAAAGGTCCGTCACCATGAAGCTGAAAACCCCTGAATTCCCCCGCCCGGCGGATGCTGATCAGCGCCTGGGTGTCGAGCCGGTGATTTGCTACCCTGTGGACACCCTGCCGCCCGCGCCAATGGACCTGTACCGCGCCGCGAGAGAGGGGATGGAGAAGATCGACGAAGCGCTCGCACCCGCGCGGGATGCGGTGACGTTTGAGGTTCCGGCGGGGCACTTCTTCCGCATTTACTCCGTCGAAGGCCCGCAGGTCGGTGACCTGAACCTTTGGAACGCCAATGACCTGTCGGAGCGGTTCTACACCGGAAAGACCCGCGCCTTGCACGGAACGCACCTGTCTACGGGCGACCGGATGTGGACCAGCTTTCCGCATATGCGCCCCATGGCGACGATTACGGCGGATACACTGGACTGGTACGGCTTTGATGCCTTTGGCGGGTCGGTTCACGATGTCATCGGAACGCGCTGTGATCCCTATACCGCCAACACGCTCAGCGGGGCGCACTACCACAATTGCTGTCATTCCAACCTGAGCCGCACGCTGGCGGCCAAAACCGGACGCGCCATTCACGACGTAGAGGCCGAGGTTCACGACGTCCTGAACGTGTTCATGTGCACGGGCTTTACGCAGGACACGCAGCAATACTTTATGAAATCCAGCCCGGTTCGCCCCGGCGACTACATCGAGTTTTTCGCCGAAATTGACCTGCTGGGGGCGCTGTCAGCCTGTCCGGGCGGGGATTGCTCGACGGAGCACTCTTCGGACCATGCGTCGTGCCATCCGTTGAAGGTTGAAGTCTACCGTCCGGTCAATAATGCCTTGGAACAGGCGAACTGGCAGTCTCCACCGCCAAACGGCTACGACCGCACCCACGGGCTATAAGCCATTCATCAGGCTCCGCTGCGCTTGAGCTGTTCTATAGCCTCGTGCAGCGCTTGGAGAAAGCGGGAGCGGTCTGCCTTGGAAAACGGCGCAGGGCCGCCAACGTGCCCGGCACCCGATCCCGGACCGTCGCCTTTTGACCCCACAGAAGCGCGGAGATCGGCCATGATCCCGCGCGTCGCGACGGCGTTTCCAATGCTTGCGTCGGTAAAGGGCTTTCCCGTGTTGGCCAGAACCGTAGCGCCCACGTCCAAACACCGCTGGGCCAGCAGGATATCAGCGGTCACAACAATAGTCGCAGGGGAGGCGTTTTCGGCAATCCAGTCATCAGCGGCATCAAAGCCATCACTGACGACCTGCAACTCGATCAAGCCCCCACGCGGGAACCGAAAATAGCTGTTGGACACAAGCGTAACCGGCAGGCGGTGCCGGTCGGCCACCTTATAGACCTCATCCTTCACCGGGCAGGCATCGGCATCGACAAGAATACGAATCATGCTCTCCGTATAGTCATGCGTGTGAAAGACTTGAACCCAAAAAAGCTGATGTGCCCCAACCTCTTTCACAACCTATAGGGATGGAATCTCAAAATATGGCAACCCGTGGTCAAACGACTGGGGCTTCATTGCCACAGCCCTTGCGATAAACGAACACGAAATTAAGTATTTCAAATTTTATTTCAAATTAGAACTTTTTGGCGGAACTTCATGCGCTTA
>JBMZBW010000080.1:0-12500 GCA_049612785.1 Alphaproteobacteria bacterium
CGCTGGCGTCATCGGCTAACTTTTCCAGACCCTTGAGCCGCTCCAGATCCGTTTGCCAGCCATCGCCCACCGCTTCGGTCACAAAGCGTGCAAGGCCGGGGTTGCACCCATTCAACCAACGGCGTGGGGTGACACCATTGGTGACATTCGTGATCTTGTTCGGGAAGTGGTTGCCGAGGTTGCGGAACAGTTGGGTTTCGACCAGATCGGAATGCAGGGCCGAAACGCCGTTTGTCTTGCTGCTACCGATAAAGGCGAGATGCCCCATCCGCACGTAGCCGCCGCCCTGTTCTTCGATCAGGGAGACGTCGGAGAGGTAGGGGTCATGGTTACCGGCATCTGCCCGGCGCTGGGTCAGTACGCGGGCATTGATTTCGTAGATTAACTGCATGTGCCGGGGCAGCAGGTCGCCGATCAGCCCCACGTGCCATGTTTCCAGTGCTTCGGGAAGCAGGGTGTGGTTGGTGTAGTTGAAGGTCTTTTGCGCCAGCTCAAACGCGTCTCCGAGACTGACCCCGTGCTCGTCCATCAACAATCGCACAAACTCGGGAATGGCAATCGCCGGGTGCGTATCGTTGAGCTGGATCGTCACTTTGTCCGGCAGATTGCGCAGATCGCTGTGGTTGGTCAGGTAACGGCGGATGATGTCCTTGATGGACGCGGCAGAGAAGAAATACTCCTGAGAAAGCCGCAGGCGCTTTCCCTGCTCGGTACTGTCGTTGGGGTAGAGCACCTGAGAGATTGCTTCGGCCATGATTTTTGGTCGGTAAGCCCCAAGGTAATCGCCTTGGTCAAACGCCGCCATGTTCAGCGGAGCCTTTGACCGGGCGGACCAGAGCCGCAGGGTCGCTGCCGATTTGCCTTGCCACCCGATGATGGGGAAGTCGTTGGCCATGGCTTCAACGGTTTGGCCGGGGGTCCAGGTTACGGCTTTATCCCGCTGTCGCGTAGTACCCATGAAGCCAATGTCATAATGGACTTCCGAGCGCGGAAATTCCCAGAAAGAGCCGCCGCTGGTCCAGTCATCAGGCTCTTCAACCTGCCAGCCTTTCTCAATGCTCTGCTTGAACAATCCGCTTTCGTAGCGAATGCCGTATCCAAAACCGCTGATCCCGAGCGTTGCCATGGACTCCATGTAACACGCAGCCAAGCGACCCAAGCCGCCATTGCCTAGCGCCGGGTCTGGTTCACTGGCCATGACATCCTGCATATCAACACCATGACCGGCCAGAGCCTCTTGCGCAGCCTCGTAAAGCCCGGTGTTGCGCAAGGCATCTTCGATGATCCGACCGATCATGAATTCCATGGACAGGTAGTAAACCCGCTTGCGGTCATAGGCATAAGTGGACTGCGTGGCATTGATCCACGAGCTGGCGATGTAGCGACGCGTGAGACGGGTGAGAGCGGCCATCCAGTCGAAGGGCTGAGCATGCTCAGGGTCCTTGCCGATCACATAGTACAGGGTATCGAGGATATCGTGCTTCAGGGTCTCAGGGGAAACGTCGAAAGTGGTGGCTCGGCGCAATTTTAGGGTCCCTTGATTTCGATTCTTGAAACATTTGTTACATCAACGCTAAGGCGCGTTTAAACCATTAGCAAGCATCGCGGGGACGTTTTTAGAGAACTCTTTGCGCAAAACACCCTTACTTCAGCTGGGGAAGTCTCAAAACGGTCTCTCTTCGCTGGGTGGTGGTCCTCGCTGTGCCGAGTTTTTCGCCGCTGGACACACAGTTTTGCGCCGTTCATCTGGACATGAGGGTCAGAGTGTAAGACGGTCGCTAAAGAGGCGTCTGAGGGGCAAGTCCTTGTCCCTGGTAGAGGCAGTCTATTCCTGATGCAGGATACCGCAGGGAGGCGGTAAAGACGCTCCATGAGACGCGAGGTTTGAAGGAGGAGGTGTGCATGGCCGGTGAAGCCAAAGCGATGCGCGACCGGGCGATTGCTGACCCGGAGGGATTTTGGAGTGAAGCTGCCGAGCTGATCGACTGGTATGAAAAGCCAACCAAGATCCTCGACACCAGCGCAGCGCCTGCGACGCATTGGTTCACCGATGGTACGCTGAACACCTGCTTCAACGCCCTTGACCGACACGTTCGCGATGGTCGGGGGGAGCAACGGGCGCTGTGCTATGACAGTCCGGTAACCGGCACCAAGCGCGCTTACACCTATGCGGAGCTTTTGGACGAGGTCTCTCGGGTCGCGGGCGCGCTGAAGCGGCTGGGCGTGGAAAAGGGCGACCGCGTTCTGATCTATATGCCCATGGTCCCTGAAGCGACTTTTGCCATGCTTGCGTGCGCGCGTCTTGGGGCTGTGCATTCGGTGGTTTTCGGCGGGTTTAGCGGCGCTGAACTGAGTGTGCGGATCGACGATAGCGCCTGTAAGGTTATCCTCACAGCCAGTTGCGGCATCGAACCGGCGCGCCTTGTGGACTACAAGCCCATGTTGGACGAAGGCCGACGGTTGGCCTCGCACGAGGTGAGCCATGTCGTTGTTTTGCAGCGCGAGCAGCACCGTGCCGAGCTTGATAACGGTGAGATCGACTGGGTGGATTTTGTCGATGGCGCGGCACCGGCTGACTGCGTGCCTGTCGCGAGCGGAGACCCGCTCTATATCCTCTACACCTCCGGCACCACGGGCAAGCCCAAGGGCGTGGTTCGTGACACCGGCGGGCATGCTGTCATCGCGCGATTTACCATGGAGCACGTCTACGGTCGCAGGCCGGGGGACGTGTGGTTCACGGCCTCGGACATTGGCTGGGTGGTGGGGCATTCCTACATCGTTTACGCACCGCTGATGACGGGACTGACCACCATCATGTACGAGGGCAAACCGGTTGGGACGCCGGATGCCGGTGCGTTTTGGCGAATCATGGAAGAATACGGCGTGCAGGGTATGTTCACTGCGCCCACGGCCATGCGCGCCATTCGTCAGCAGGATCCGCAAGGCGCGCTGAAAGCACAGTATGATACCAGCACGCTCGAGCATCAATTCCTCGCCGGAGAGCGCTCGGACCCGCCAACCTCTGACTGGACGGGCGCACTGCTCGGGGTTCCGGTAATTGATAACTGGTGGCAGACGGAAACGGGCTCACCCATGTGTTCGAACCTGATGGGGGTTGAAGCGCTGCCGATGAAAGCGGGGTCTGTGACCCACGCGTGTTGCGGCTGGGATATCGTCGCCCTCAGCGATGAAGGCGAGCCGGTCGGGGTTGGTGAAATCGGCAATATTGTCGCTCGGCTGCCCTTGCCGCCGGGGTCGTTTGCGACACTCTGGAACAACCACGAGCGCTACCTGAGTTCCTATATGGAGGCCTTCCCCGGATACTATCAGACGGGGGATGCGGGGCTGATCGATGAAGACGGCTACGTGCACATCATGGCGCGCACGGATGATGTGATCAACGTCGCGGGACACCGGCTGTCGACCGGTCAACTTGAAGAAATACTGACCGGGCACGAAGACGTGGCGGAATGCGCCGTGGTCGGTGTTTCGGATGCGCTCAAAGGGCAACTTCCCATGGGGCTGATGGTGCTCAACGCTGGGTGTTCGCGGGACGAGGCAGAGGTCGCAAGCGAAGTCATCGCGCTGGTGAGAGAAAAGCTCGGTCCGGTTGCGGCATTCAAGAACGCGCGGGTTGTCGCCAAGCTGCCCAAGACCCGTTCAGGGAAGATCCTGCGCGCCATTATTCGTGCCATGGCGGATGGTCAGCCCTATACTGTGCCGGGCACCATCGAAGACATCGCGGTTCTGGAGCAGATTGAGCCGTTGATTTCGCCTTCGCCTTCGCCGCAAAATTCCAACCGTTAATGACGTCAAGCAAAGAGGACCAAAGCCTCATGGAACCCAAAGATTTCTACCCTGTTGCCGAACGTGGACCACACGACACGCACGCTTCCCCGCAGGACTACCAGTCCATGTATGCGGCAAGCATCAGCGACCCAGAAGCGTTCTGGGGCGAGCAGGGTAAGCGGCTGGATTGGATGACACCCTTCACCAAGGTGAAGTCCGTGGATTACGGCAAGGGTTCGGGAACGGACGTGCAGATCAAGTGGTTCGAAGACGGCGTGCTGAACCTTTCGGTCAATGCCATTGACCGTCATCTGGCCACGCGCAGAGATCAGGTTGCGATCATCTTCGAAGGGGATGACCCCAACGAGGACGCCAAGGTCACCTATGGTGAACTATCCTGTCATGTGAACCGGCTTGCCAATGGCTTGCGCGCCATCGGGGTCAAGAAGGGCGACAGGGTCACGCTTTACATGCCAATGATCCTCGAAGCGGCCTATGCCATGCTTGCCTGCGCGCGTATCGGTGCGATCCATTCCATCGTCTTTGGCGGGTTTTCGCCCGAAGCGCTGGGGTCACGGATTGAGGGCTGCGAGTCCGACTTCCTGATCACCGCTGACGAAGGGCTGCGGGGGTCAAAAACCATCCCGCTCAAGGCAAACGCGGACAAGGCCATCGATATTTCTGGCCGGGATGTGACGTGTCTGGTGGTCAAGCGCACGGGCGGTACTGTGCAGTGGCGCGACAATGATGTTTGGTATCACGAGCTGGTGGAAGCCCAGTCAGAGGACTGCGCCCCAGAGCCGATGAACGCCGAAGACCCGTTGTTCATCCTCTATACCTCCGGATCAACCGGTAAGCCCAAGGGCGTGCTTCACACCACCGGCGGATACGGTGTCTACGCGTCCATGACGCATCAGTACGTCTTCGATTATCAGGACGGAGACGTTTACTGGTGTACGGCCGATGTGGGCTGGATCACCGGACATTCTTACATCGTCTATGGGCCGCTGATGAACGGGGCAACGACGCTGATGTTTGAAGGCGTGCCAAACTACCCCGATGTCAGCCGGTTCTGGCAGGTGGTGGAAAAGCACCGCGTCAACATCTTTTACACCGCCCCCACCGCCATTCGCGCGCTCATGCGGGAAGGCGATGATTTTGTTACCAAGACAGATCGCTCTTCGCTCAAGTTGTTGGGATCTGTTGGTGAGCCGATCAACCCCGAAGCCTGGCGGTGGTACCACGAGGTTGTGGGCGAGGGGCGCTGTCCTATTGTTGATACTTGGTGGCAAACGGAAACGGGCGGGATCCTCATCACGCCGCTGCCCGGCGCCACCGACCTCAAGCCCGGCTCCGCGACCAATCCATTCTTTGGCGTGCAGCCCCTGATCGTCGACAATGACGGCAAGGAAATCGAATGGAAACCCGGCACAGAAATCGAAGGCAATCTGTGCATGAAGGACAGCTGGCCCGGACAGATGCGCTCGGTTTACGGGGACCATGTTCGGTTTGTCGATACCTACTTCAGCCAGTTTCCGGGACTGTATTTCTCCGGCGATGGGTGTCGCCGGGACAAGGATGGCTATTACTGGATTACGGGCCGGGTGGATGACGTCTTGAATGTCTCGGGTCATCGTATGGGAACCGCAGAAATCGAGAGTGCCCTTGTGCTCCATGACAAGGTCGCTGAAGCCGCTGTCGTTGGCTACCCTCACGACATCAAGGGGCAGGGCATTTACTGCTATGTCACCCTGAATGCAGGCGAGCCGGCCAGTGATGAGCTCATGAAAGAACTGGTGGGACACGTGCGTAAAGAAATTGGACCTGTCGCGACGCCGGACCTGATGCAATTCGCCCCTGGCCTGCCCAAGACCCGCTCGGGGAAGATCATGCGGCGGATCCTGCGCAAGATTGCTGAAGATGACTTTGGCAATCTGGGTGATACGTCGACGCTGGCTGACCCTTCGGTGGTTGACGAGCTGATCGAAAACCGGGCGAACAAGTAAACCATCCAATTGGTGCGGTTGCCTGGCGCAAAGGGGGCTCGGCGACCCTGTCGCCGGTCGGCTGCCGCCTCCGCTTTACCTTCGCTTTCAGGGGCTTTGCCCCTCACAGCGTCAAGGATGCGCGCTGCGCACCGCCTCCGGCGGCTTCGTCCTTGACGCTGCACACCCTAAACTTCGCCAGTTGGTCAGAGGTTCAGGCAAGCTGAACCCCTGATTTAACGGAAAGGCTGTGCTAAACTGGTGTGGCTCTGTTTTGCTGATCTTCACAGTGAAAGAGCGCCCCAACGCAGGAGGATTTTTGATGCAGGTCGGTCGGACGATTTTGGCGACGGTTGCGCTGTTCTTTTTCTTGGCGCAGGGAGCGGCGGCGCATGAGGCGGACTTGAATGACCGTGTGACCTTCTTTGTCTTCCGCGTGCAGGAATCGGAAGTGCAGGGCGAGCCGGCGCTGGTGCTGCAAGCGGTGCTTGATAACGGAACGCGAAATCGGATTACCCTGCGCGGCTTGTCTTCGGACGCGGGCAATCGTGTGACGGTTTATGCCATGAAAGACGTTTACGGCCTCATTACGCTTCTGCCGCGGCGCACCCTTGCGCTGCGCAGTGGTCAGGGGGTGGAGATCGCGCCGCCGGACTACACGCTGGTCATTTCCGATCTCAAAGAGGACGTGCTGGCGGGTGATGGCTTCACCCTCGACCTGCTCTTCAACCGCGCCATTGGCGAGATGAGTGTTCCGGTCAGCTTCAAGCTCAATGCAAGCTATGAGTATGGTCGCGGGGTCATTGATGTCGGCCCGCCTGCCGCGCTTGCGGGCGAGAAGCCGGAGGTGGAATGGTTGACCACCGATGATCTGCGCGACGAAAACACGAATTAGCCGCGACCCCGGTCCTTAAAAGCCAGTTACTGAAGAGAGCGTCATGCCTTCACCTTCGCCCCGGCGACAAGATAGCCTGTTTGGGCGGTTATGGCGCTGGTACGACGGCCTGCTGACCATTGACCAGCCCAAGCCGCACGGTCCTACGCCCAATCGCCTGTTCTCCCACTTGCGGTACGCCTTGGGGCAGACGCGGATCATCGGACCGCTTCTGCCTATCGTGTCGATCCTGTCTGCAACGGCTTCGGCGATCATTCCGCTGGGCGTCGCTGTGGCCATCGATACCTTTGTGCTGCCGTCGGAAAGCCAGACCGAATGGCCGCTGGCGCTGTTCATTGCGGTGTTGATCGTTGCTTTTGTTGTGCCGGTCCTGCTGGAAGTCGTGTTCCTGGCACTGATGATGCCGCTGTTCCATGCCAAGTTCGTCACCCTCATGAAGCGGCACATGCACAAGCACCTGCAGGGCATGAGCTGGCGCTATTTCCAGAATGAGTTCGCCGGGCGGATCGGGACCAAGATCAATGCCATCGGTCAGTCAACGCACGACTTGCTGCACATTTACCTCGACCAGGTGTTTTACGTCGGCACGCTGGTGCTGGTGTCCTTGGGGGTGCTGGCCTACGTCAACATCTGGCTCATGGTGCCTATGGTGCTTTGGATGGGGCTGTTTGCGGGCAGTGTTGCCTTGCTTTACCCCATCGCTCAGCGGAAAAACAAGGTGGCATTCGAGGCCGCATCGACCATGAATGGTGCGCTGGTGGACACCTACACCAACGCGCAGACTGTGCAACTTTTTGCCCGCAATGATGTGGATGACGAGGTGATCATCGATACCATGCGGGAAAACGCGCGTTTGCGGCAGGAAGCGAACATTTGGTTCTTCTTCATGGACAACGTTTTGATGCTGCTCAACTACCTGTTGATTGCGGTTCTGTTTGGCGTATCGATCCTGCTCTGGTCACGAGGTTGGGCCTCGGCGGGGGCCATTGCCGTGGCGCTGCCCATCGGGTTGCGTGTCACCGATACGGCGCATTGGGTGATGCGGATCACCACTTCCATTGCTGAAGAATCCGGAACCTTGCAGGAGGCTTTGGACACCATCGCGGTTCCGCCTGATATGGTCGATGAGCCCGATGCGCCTGATCTGGTTGTTGCCCACGGGCGGATCCGGTTTGAAGGAGTTGGTTTTGCCTACGAAGGCAACGCGCCCATCGTGGAGGGGTTGAGTTTTGAGATTCAACCGGGTGAGAAAATCGCGCTGGTCGGGCCAAGTGGGGCGGGGAAGACGTCGCTGACCTCTTTGTTGCTGCGTCTGTTCGATGTTGATGCGGGGCGGGTGCTGATTGATGGGCAGGACATCGCGCGGGTGAACCGGAATTCGCTGCGCCAGCAGATCGCCATGGTTACCCAGGATACCTCGTTGTTGCACCGCTCCGTGGCGGACAACATACGATATGGCCAGCCCGAGGCGGATCAGGCTGTGGTAGAGGACGCCGCGCGCCGGGCCGGGGCTCACGATTTCATTCTTGGTTTGCGGGACAACGACGGTCGAGAAGGCTATCAGGCGCGCGTGGGCGAGCGGGGCGTGAAGCTCTCCGGCGGACAACGCCAGCGGATTGCTTTGGCGCGGGTGCTGCTCAAGGATGCTCCCATTGTGGTTTTTGACGAAGCCACCTCAGCACTGGACAGTGAAACCGAAGCACTGCTGCAGGAGCAATTGGCGCTGGTCTCTGGCGACAAAACCGTCATCACCATCGCCCACCGACTTTCGACCATTCAGCATGCGGATCGAATCTTCGTGATGGACGCAGGCCGCATCGTTCAGGAAGGCTCGCACGATGCTCTGATCAAGCGGGACGGTCTGTATTCAGAGCTTTGGTCGAGACAGGCCGGCGGGTTCAGTGGATGATTTTCAGCCGGCTGACCAGCTTGTCGATTTCGGTTTGTTGGTCACGGGTTGGGCCATCGTGGGCGCGCGCAACGCGCTGGACCATTGCGATATATTGCTGTCGTTCGATGTTGACCGTCTTGTGTTTGAGCACGTGGGCTACATCGCTGAGAATGGTTGAAGGATCATTATCGACGCTGATCACGTCTATCGCGCGGTCGACCAAGTTGATGGTTGCCTCTGCATGAATAGACAGGATCGAGGTGAGCTGCCGTTCGATGATCGAACGCTCCAGAATGCTGATTGGGCCCCGTACTTCGGCAATCGCAACCAGCAGCAGCACAGCTGCACCGTTGGGCGTGTCGACAATCGGGGGGGCCTTGCGTTGAAACTGGTTAAGCCAGAGCGGGGTAATAATCTGATAACAAACCAAGCCCGCGCTTGCGAACATTAGGGCGGCCAGTGCAAACCAAATCAAATGGATGTTCTCATTCAATAATCTTCA
Organism: Alphaproteobacteria bacterium; assembly: GCA_049612785.1. Lineage (GTDB taxonomy): Bacteria > Pseudomonadota > Alphaproteobacteria > UBA7985 > UBA7985 > UBA7985. The sequence goes on from JBMZBW010000080.1 coordinate 9,063, forward strand.
GTGACTGGTTCCATACCGTCTTAAAAATTGAAATTCAAACATAATAAGCAATTCTGAGTGATAAACAGCAAAGGCCCATGTACTGTTAACGGCCTTTGCTGTTCCAAGCAGAGTTTTACCACTTATGATTGCGATAACTGAGCTCGCAAGCGGCAAGGTACTTTTTCGAAACATAGGCGGTCTTGCCATAGCCCAGTTCGGTTTTACACCAGTAGATGTTGCCGCTTGATGACGGTTGGCAGGTGGTAATGTGAATGCGCTGACCTTCCGCCAATTCTGCGACAACGCGATGGTTGGTCGACGGGCCGGAGCGTGCGTTGAGCCAGGACGTACCCCTGACACACATGTCCGCGTGGACCTTCATCACGCTGACGGGTGCGGGCTTTGGTTGGTAGGAAGGGGGTTGCACGTGCTTGTAAGGTTCAGGCTGCGGTGCTGGTGCATGCAGAGCCTTGATCATCAGCTGGATGATTGTGGGCTGGGGCTGATGGTACTGAGGTTCTGGGTGGTGATGCTTGATGACGTGGGCGGAGGCAACCGACGTCAAAAACATCCCGGTGAGGAGGAGACAGGCCACAGGCATGGCGCGAAAACAGAGCTTAATCATTCTTCTTTTTCTTCATTCAGAGCAAAAAAGTATGTTTCGCTGATCGAGGGAGGTCATTTGGCTGACTCTGATTGGCTAACCTCAATCTTGAAAACACGGGAACATTAAGCCGCATAGGTTGTGTTAGGGCGGTTCATGCTAATAAATCAATGTTTAAATAAAATTTAATCGCATTAGAGTTCAGGAACGGTCAATTCAGCCGTCACAAAGCCTAAATTTGGCGCATAATCAGTGTTTGTGATGGTTGAGCACAAACAAATATCCAAGATGGACGAATCTGTAAGTCTGATACCGCTCTGCGCAGATGTCCTGTGTCACTTTTTTAGTGGTCCAATCGGTGCAGGTGCCTACAGTGAAGGCCTTGGTTATTCGAAACGGAGGAATATCGATGCTGCCGACACCAGCAACTATGTTTGACCTGTCTGGAAAGACCGCTCTGGTTACCGGCGCAAGCCGCGGAATTGGGAAAGCGGCAGCCGAAGTTCTGGCAGGGGCGGGGGCTCATGTCACCTTAGCCGCGCGGACTGCGGCGGACATAGAAGCTGTCGCAGCGCATATTCGCGACAACGGCGGGTCGGCAGACACGGTAACCGCTGACTTGCTGGATCTGGAGCAGATTAATGCTCTGGCTGCGCGAGGGCCCTTCAACATTCTGTTCAACAACGCGGGCATGAACCGCCCTCAACCGTTCGATGAGGTGGATGTTGCGACCTATGACGCGGTTTTTGAGCTCAATGTCCGCTCCGCGTTTTTCATGGCGCAAGGCGTCGTGAAAGGCTTGCTGGCGGCAGGGCAGCCCGGCTCAATCATCCACGTTTCCAGTCAGATGGGGCATATCGGCGGTAAGAAGCGGACGGTTTATTGTGCCACCAAACACGCGGTCGAAGGGTTCTCCAAGGCCATGGCTCTGGATTTGGCCGAGCACGGCATTCGCTCCAACACCCTTTGTCCGACCTTCATTCGCACGCCGCTAACCGACCCTTATTTCAAGGATGAGGCGTTTATGGCGGAGACGCTGGGCAAAATTCCGCTGGGTCGGATCGGGGAGGTTGAGGATCTCATGGGGGCGGTGCTTTACCTGGCCTCGGATGCTTCGTCTTTGGTCACGGGAACATCACTGATGGTCGATGGCGGCTGGACCGCGCAATAGGGCTTTGCGCAAATGCGCGGTTGTGGACCCTTGCGGTCGGAACTGGGCGCAGTAAGTAGGGGGCAGTAAACCGCGAGGAACGGAGTCCCCCCTTATGCAGCCTGTCACCTTTATCCTGATTTGGGTCATTGTCTGGTGGATGGTTTGGTTTGCCGTGCTGTCGTTCGGATTGCGTCAAGGAGAACGTGATGCCGATAGCGGCGCGCCGGATAACCCCAATCTGGTGCGTAAGGCGATTTTTGTGACTGTGGGAAGCTTCATCTTCACCGTTGTATTCGTCTGGCTTCTGGGCATCTTCGGCCCCCAGTTGCGAGCGATTCTTGAAGGCTAGACCGCTTCGGTCTTCATATTCACATTTCATGTTTTAGAATGACCTAATGTAGCTGTTTGCAAGACAGCTGCGGCAAAAAACGTGGAATTTCAGGGCTTCAGGCAAAAATAAAGGCGAGCAGATCGGAATCTGCTCGCCCTTAAGGAGACAAAGGAACCTAGAACCTTGTTCGATTAAAGCTTTTGGCCACCACACCAAAGCGTCAAACCCGGTCCCGAACAGCGCTTTTTAGCGCTCGATAAACGGGCGCTGAAAAACTCTATTCTGGTGCATCAATCGGAATGGTTCTGCCTTCCTCCCCACAAGCAATGAACAGAACCTGACGCGCTCTCTGCGCTTTAAAGCGCTTGGTCCTTTAAGACCGTCGAGCGACTTGTCATTCGCTTGATGCCTGTCTCCTATGCCCCAGTGTCTCGCGAGGCGCAAGCACAAATGTGAAGCTTTTGTGACTTCAGTTGATCAACCTGCTCAGTAAGTGAGCATATTAGGTTTACCTCATGTACTGGTCGGGTCGGCTTGTGGGGTCCAATGCTGGGATCAGAGCCGCGAACAAAAAGGCTAGTCGGTCGAAGCCTGTGGGCCTAAAACGACCGCATAACCCTCATTGCTAGTTTGGAGCCGAACCACATGCGCTGGTCCCGCTATTTCCTGCCAACCATGAAAGACACCCCGGCAGAGGCTCAGATTGCCTCGCACCGTTACATGCTGCGCGCCGGTATGGTGCGCCAGAATGCAGCCGGGATTTATACCTGGTTACCCATGGGTCTGAAGGTCCTGTCCAAGATCGCCGACATTGTTCGTGACGAGCAGGCGCGGGCGGGGGCCAATGAAGTTCTGATGCCGACGATCCAGTCAGCAGAGCTGTGGCAGGAAAGCGGTCGCTTCGATGCTTACGGGCCAGAAATGCTGCGCTTCGAGGACCGTCATGGCCGCACCATGCTCTATGGTCCAACCAACGAAGAGATGATCACCGACATCTTCAAGCGGGATATTCAGTCGTACAAAAACCTGCCCATGAACCTCTACCATATCCAGTGGAAGTTCCGGGATGAGGTGCGCCCTCGCTTTGGCGTGATGCGCGGGCGGGAATTCCTGATGAAAGACGGTTACAGCTTTGACGTGGACAAGGAAGCGGCTGAGCTGGCGTACAAGAAGGTCTTCATTTCTTACCTGCGAACCTTCCGCCGCCTTGGTCTGACGGCCATTCCGATGCAGGCGGATACGGGACCGATTGGCGGTGATCTGAGCCACGAATTTTTGATTCAGGCTGAAACCGGCGAGTCCGAGGTGTTCTTCGACAGCGCGATTTCTGGTGATAAGGCGTTCACCGAAGATCTCACCAGCGATGCC
>JBMZBW010000081.1:0-12481 GCA_049612785.1 Alphaproteobacteria bacterium
GGTTCGGGGTCGGATTTTTAGACGCTACGAAGTCGCGGCGCAGCGTGCAGGCAAAAAGAAAGGGCGGCAACCCGAAGATTGCCGCCCTGTTTACTCAAAGGCACGCTCTGTTACTGAGCGGCACAGATCGCTTCCAGTTCTGCAGCACTCGAAGCACCGAGGATCAGGCGGGCGATATAGGCTTCCTGATCGTCCAGTTGGCTGCGTTGGTTTTCAATGAAGCCATTATTTTCGCGCACCACACGCTGCAGGCGAGCCAGTTCTTCGCTCATGTTCCGGCGCGTGGTTTCACAGCTTTCCAAGTTGACCAGAGCGTCCTCAAGCTGGGCTTTGATCACAGCGTAGGAAGGGGACTGTTCAGCGAGTGCAGCAGCCAGACGGTCCCGCTCAATCGTCACAACTTCCAGCCGGTTGGCGATGGTTTCGTAGGACGGATCTTGCACGCTGAGCAGTGCCAGCAGACGGTCGCGCTCGGCTGTCAGGTTCTCCACCTGTGACTTCAGCACGATGTAGGAAGGATCCTGACTATCCAAAATGCCAATCAGGTGGTCGCGCTCCATGGTGACCTGCTCGAGTTGCAGGACAACTTCGTCATAGCCCGGATCCTGTCGATCCAGCAGCGCCAGCAGTCTTTCATTCTCTGCTTCGACAACGGACAGTCGGGAGACCACCAGTTCATAAGCCGGATCCTGCGCTGTCAGCTCGGCGCGCAGGCGGTCGCGCTCTTCGATGATGAGCGTCAGATCGCGTTCAATCAGAATGACGTCGATGTCATCATCACCCGATGCCGAGGCCAGCACCGCAACCAGACTGTCCTGCCGGGCTTCCAGATCCGCGACCCGGTCACGCAAGAAGGCATAAGTCGGATCTTGGTCGTCCAGGATGGTTTGCAGAGCATCACGCTCGGTCGTGCGCACCGCTAGGTCTTCAACCAGCGTGTCGCGTTCGACAATCAGCGAGGAGTAATCGCCGATACAGGTCCTTGCTGCGTCACCCAGATCTTCAAACTTGGCTTCAGCGAAAACGGCCATTTCCTCGGTCGTATGACACGCGGAGAGCAAGCTCAGGAAGGAACCGCGCGCTTCTTCGAGTTGCAGGTGCAGCCGACGGGTCCGAATGCGCTCGTCGCCCAAGGCCATACGTGCTTCATCCAGCGTTGTGCGCAGCGCTCGAAGGTCCAGCGTCAGATCCTGAATCTCGACTTCCTTTTCCTCGATCACGATCAACAAGCTTTCGTTGGTCGAAGTCAGATCACGATTGGCGATCAGCAGCGTATCACGCTCTTGAGTAACGGAGGCCAACTGGATCATCAGCTCGTCGATAATCTTGGTCCGCTCTTCGAGTTCAAGTTCCAGCGCACTGACTTGAGCGCTCAGATCTTCGTTGCTGCTCTTCAGCGTATCAATCTCAAGGTAAGCCGCGTTGAGTCGGTCGCGTAAATCAACGACTATAGCGTCCAGCGCGTCGCGTTCTTCAGTAACGTCGACGATACGCACATTCAGGGAGTCGATCTCAAGCTCCGAACCACCCTTGGCGGCAACCGCTTCGTCGCGTTCGATGGTCAAGGTCCGGCGTTCGCCGAGCCAGTCCGACTGTTGCCCTTCGAGCAGGATAATCTGCTGCTCAAGGCTTTCTTTGCTGCTGACGAGGTCTTGCGCCTCGGACTGCAGCACCAGCACGGTATTCTCAGCCGCCGCCGTTGCGCTTTGCGCGTCGGTCAATTGATCCATCAATGCGATGATTGCCTGATCACGCTCATCGATGATGATGGTCAGCTGGTTGGCCTGCTGACGCATCTCTTCGACGCTCGAAGACAGGGTGGTGATCTGAGCCTCGTTAGCACCGGCGGAGTCACCCAGTACCACGATGGACTGACGCGCTTCTTCCAGGCTGCTGGTCAGGTCGCCAATCGTGATTTCGTTGGTGCTCAGGTCCTCACGCAAGGCGAGGATAATGGTGTTCAGACGGGCGATTTCGCCGTCTTTGTCCCCTACGGCATCAAGGCTATTACGCAGCGTCGCGATTTGTTCGTTGAGGCTGGCAATCACCGCATTCTTACGGGCGAGCAAACCATTGAGACTTTCGATGGTTCTGCGCAATTGAGCGATGGTCCCGTCGCGGTTTTCGATGATCTTGTCCTTGCTGGACAGTTCTATAGTCACCCGCTCCAGCTCGGCGCGCAGGCTCTGATCCGAGGCTTCCAGTTCTTCGATCCGGGCCAGAAGTTCAGTAATTTTTGCATCTTTGTCAGACGCATCGTTGGCCTGTCCCTGCAGAACGATCAGGGTCCGGTTGTTTTCTGCGAGCAAAGCCTCCAAGCGGGCGATTTCTGCACGCAGGGTGTCGTTGTCAGATGTCAGGTTTTCAACAGAACCGCTTAGGCTTTCAATCTGCAGCAACAGCTGGGCATTTTCGCTGGAAAGGCTCTGGTTCTCGGCGCTGAGATCCTCGATCAGGCGCGCCAGTTTTGCATTGGCGGTGTTTGCTTCGGCCAACTCGCTGCTCAGAGAGTCCACCAAGGCATTCAGTCGAGCAATCTCAGCCTTCAGCGCGCCGATTTCGTCGGCATCGCGCTGGTTCGCCAACGCACCGTTGAGGCGGTCCTGCAGCTCCGCGATCAGAGCGTTCAAGCGGTCAATTTCAGCCTGTTTAGCCGCATTTTCCGCCGTTAGTGTCGTCTTGTCCTGTTCCAGAACAAGGATCGCAGCGTCCAGACCGGTGATCCGCTGCTGCTTGTCGTCATTCGCTGCGCGCAGACGCGCGATTTCCGCTTGCAGGGCCATGAGTTCGTCGGAGCGGTCGGCATCGGCCAGCCGCTGCGTCAGGATGACAATCTGGTTTTCAAGATCTGACTGCACTTGCTGCTGGTCAGCCAGCAGCGCCCGCAGCCGAGCAAGTTCGGTTTCCAACTGGGCGTTGGATGTCCGAAGGCGCGAGAGACGGAACAGGAAGTCGGTATAACGCGGTAGTTCTGCAGCGCTTTCGGTCTGGATGAGGAACCCGCCGGTTTCAGAGCTCAGACACTGGATTTGCTCGATGGACTCTTCCTCAAGCGCGATGCCCAACAAGAACACCGGAATGCCGCGGTTTTTCAAAGTGGGAACGAGGTCACAGACATCGACACCGCAATTGTCTTCGCCGTCAGAGACAACCACGATGGCACCTTGGGAGGAGGCAGGGATCTGGTTCGCCGCCAGTGCAACTGAGTCTCGCAGGGGCGTCTTGGCCCGATTGACGGGTGAAAGCGTGCTGACATAACCCCGCAGGCTGTCCAGCGATGCGCCAGGTTTGGCGAACAGCTCAATATCCGAACAATCGTTTTCGCTGCGGTGTCCAAAGGCAACCAGACCGGTGTCGGACTGGGCGGTAACATCAGGCAGGACGTCAACCAGCATGGACTGCGCGATTTCGTACCGTCGTTCACTGCCCAGCAGCTTCAGCATTGATCCCGACATATCCACCACAATCATGGTTGTGGTGTCGGGTGTATCCTGTGCGCTGGCGGGCGTGGCGAAAGTGCTGAAGGATAGCGCTGCCAATGCGCCGAGTGTTCGAGCAATCACGGAATAGACTTTCATTGTGCTGCCTTTAGTTTCTCTGCCTGCGGCCAAACGGAGCATCGACCGCGCTGGAAAATACGTGTTCTGGGGCATCCGTTTGGAGTGCATGGTTATATCGATGGCTGTTACAGATGACCAAGCAAACGACAATGATTCGCCTCGCCTGAGTGCGTATTTGCACCGAGCGACGCAAATTTGAGACAATCATGTCACTATATTTCTAATTTTATATAAGTGTGTTGCAGACGAACCTCGAAGCCAAGAGGCCCCTGACTTCAGATTCGCTTTATTTTGGCCATGGAAAAGCGTGATTTTTTCTGTTTTTAGCCACCAGAGTCGGTGCGACCTCCGCTAGAGTCGAATTTATCGACTGGGATTAGAATTGGTCGCGTAACTCTTGGCAGGCCACGTTCTGATCGAAAAAGTCTGGGTTGATTCGTTTTGACGGAACGTGGTCGCTGAGCGTCAGTGAACCCGTATCAAGGTCGAAAAGGAACACACTGGCCCCCGCTCCTGTCGTCGTGGTGGGGATTTGTATCGCTGCTTGTCCTACTGTGCCCGTCTCGCAGAACAATGCGCCCGCCAGTTCCATCGAACCCATGGAGTGATTACTGTGGCCCGCCAGAGGGATGCGGGCGATTTCATCGAGTTTGCTACCGTTCCACTGATGAATGCGCAGGGTGGGACGGATATGGGGTGTTTCAATCACGGCAATTTCCCGGCTGCCATCCCCGTCCAGATCAACGGCACCATCCAACGGATTGAGCCAGCGGTTTCCCACACCAATGAATTCGGATTGAGCCATGGGGTAGACGTAAGCCGATTCCGTTTCTGACCCTTTTTCAAAAGCATAGAGCGCCACAGATGCACCCAGATCCCGGTCCGTGACAACAACGATCACTTCTTGTCGCCCATCGCCATCCAGATCCGTGACCCGAACCCGGCGGTCTTCATACACTTGCTCGTAAGGGAGATTGTAGATCTGTAGCGCTGATCCTCTTTCATCGATGGTCATCAGCGTTCCGTACTCGAAGGTCTGACCAAATACCCCATGCTGATAGCGCTTTGTCGGGTTAGCGAGGCAGACGCCTGTCAGCTCTTCGCACGGTCCGAGCTTCACGGTATTGACCACAGCTTGCGCGCTGGCCTCGGCCGGGGCCAAGGCCATTAAGGTCGCAAAGATGAACATGATTGCGGCGACGATGGTATCGAGGATACGCGCGCCTCGTACGGTTGATAAGACTGGTGCCATTTGTTTTGCCCCGTAACCGATTGAGAAAAACCAAACGAAAGAAGCCACCGTCGCGCCGATGGCAAACCACCATCGGTCCTCAGCAAATTGAGCGCCCGTTGAGCCAAGCTTGACGACAGTGTCGAAGTAGACGTGAGGATTAAGCAGTGAAAATCCCAAGGTTGTGGTCACGGCGCGCCAGGCAGAAAGAGTCGCATCCTGTCCACTGGTCAGCCAGCTTTCTTCGGGTTTCTGAAAAACCCGACGCAGGCTCACCAACCCGTACCAAGTCAGAAAGGCAACGGCCATCCACTTGGCAACAATGGCGATGACAGGGAACTGCTCGATAACCAGAAACAACCCGCCAATCCCCAGAAAGATCAGCGTGGCGTCGCAAAGGGCGGCTGTCACTACCGTCGGCAACACCTGCACGCCGCGCAAACCCTGACGTATGACGAAGACGTTTTGCGCACCGATGGCGACGATCAGACCGAAACCAAGCACAAGACCAGCCAGCGCCGGTGGGAGACTCAAAAGATTCATGGGCTTCGCTTATCAGGCGTCAGTGCTCAAGGCCAGCACGCGGCTAACGATGGTCAGCGAGCGCCCGCTTTCTTCCATCCACTGATTGCAGGCGTCCTGAGCTGCGCGCTGAGCGGATTTGGTGCTCAACGCTTTGTCGATGATCTCCGACTGCCGCAACGCCGCTTCAACGCTGGCACTTCCGATGAAACTCGGAACACCCATAAAGCGCAGGAAGTATTGTCCCGTCGTACCGCTGAGCCGTGTGCCTTCCTTCTTCATCTTTTCCAGCAGCGCAAAGTAATCTGATGTGGGCCAGTTGCCGACCATTGCACCGAAGGAGCCATATTCCTCAGCCACGCGCAAAAACCAGTTGGCGTTTTCCTGCACCGATTTGATTTTGGCACCATGGCGAATGATTGATGCATCGCTGGCCAGCGCGTGCAGACGCTCTTCAGGGAAGTGCGCGACTGCGCTGGGTATAAAATTCTCGAACGCTGTCTCGTGCGAAGGCCATTTCTGCTCCACCACTTTCCAGCTGAACCCGGCTGAAAAAACCATGCGCGAAGCCTGCGACAACCAACGGTCATCAGGGATCGCAGACAGGGCAGCGGGATCCAGAACCGTTGAATTCGACAACATGTCTTCGAGTGCCTCAGCGCCGCCTTTGCGAGCAGCGGCCCGTTCGTAGATTTCTGAGAACGTTATCATCGAGCAAAACCCTAGCTAAAAGCCGCGTCCGTCTTTGAGGAACTCGACCTCTTCGGTGGTAGAAGTGCGCCCCAAAACCTCATTTCGGTGAGGGTATCGACCAAAGCGTTCAAGCACCTTGGTATGACTGCGCAGCGATTGCAGATTTTTCTCCATACCCGGGCCATCGAACAGCTTTTCGGCAATTTCGTGCATGGCGAGGCTCTCCGCGTGCATGAACGGCATGTAAAGGAAAGCCAGATTTTCCGGCGGAAGCTTCTTGTCGTCTCCAACCGCGATGGCTTCCTGTGCCAAGACCAGTGCAATGGTGTCGTAGGCGAAACTGCGTGGATCGTTGCGGAATAGATTCCGGGAGAACTGATCCAACACGATAACCTCAGCCAAACGGCCTTGCGCCGTCTCCCGCCATTCGAACAACTCACCGTGGATTGCCGCGGTGTGCGTCTGTCCAAAGCGGGTGGCGATGGCTTCATCAACCTCCGCAAAGGTGTTGAACCACTGCTGCGGTGTCAGCTCTTCATACCAAAAGCTTAGAACGTCTTGGGGAGTTGTCAGCGGCACAGGCCAATCCTTGAAGGTCTACTGAGTCGTGCGCAGCTGATCGCGCACAGGGAGAAACAGAGTGATGATCTGCTCATAGAGCGCCTGCTTGAAAGGGACAATCAGGTTGAGTGTTTCTTCAAGTTCTACCCATTGCCAGGCGCTGAATTCCGGGTGTTTGGTCTCGATATTCACATCAGCATCCGAACCCAGAAACTGCAGTCCATACCACTTTTGCTGCTGGCCAATGTACGAACCACGCCATAGCTGCTTGCGCAGTTCTTCCGGGAAATCGTAACTGAGCCAGCTGTCACCGCCGCCCAGGGGTACGGTGAGATGCCTGCCGATGCCCGTTTCTTCCTCCAACTCACGCAGGGCTGCGGCCTCGGGGTCTTCGTTGGGGTCGAGGCCACCTTGGGGCATTTGCCAAGCGGGACCGGGGTTATCAATACGCTGCCCAACCCAGACCTTGGCCTGTGCGTTGAACAGCACGACACCCGCGCCACGTCTGTAGCGCGGGTCCAATTGATCGTTTCCAGACATCAGTTCTGGAAAATCGCAATGCCGCGGATCAGGTCTTTGGCGCGAACCAGCTGGAAGTCAAAGAACTCTTCTTCTGGCTCTTCGTCCGCTGCGGTTTCTTCATCGCCTTCGTCCCCGTCCGCAGGGGCTTCCCCGTCTTGGCCTTCACCCTCGGTGCCTTCCTCGCCTTCGGCAGGCGCTTCTCCTTCAGGTGCGGTTTCGTCAGCAGGGGTCGCGTCTTCGGCTTCCTCGCCTTCGGCTTCACCATCGTCCAGCGCGTTGTTGAAGTCACTCTCGTAGCGGAAGTTTTCCGAGCTGTAGCCTTCGAGCGGCTCCAGCTTAGCCAGCTCCACCAGAATATCCGGCTCGATGCCTTTGGCCTGAATGGACTCACCCGACGGCGTGAAGTAACGCGCCGTGGTCAGGCGCAGACCACCCTGATCCCCAAGCCCAATCAAGGTCTGGACCGACCCTTTGCCAAAGGTCGGCGTGCCCAGCAGGATACCACGCTTGTGGTCCTGCAAAGCACCGGCGACGATCTCAGAAGCCGAAGCCGAGCCGCCGTTGATCAGCACCACCAAAGGCTTGCCGTTGAGCAGATCGCCCTCCTCCGCAAAGTAGGACGCATCTTCGGCGCTGTCCCGATTACGAACAGAGACGATTTCCCCTTGTTCAAGGAATGCATCCGCCACACGGATGGACTGGCTCAGGTTGCCACCGGGATTGTTGCGAAGGTCCAGAATGTAGCCTGCGAGCTCAATGTCTTTCTCTTCGGCTTCTTCCTGCAGCTTGGCAATTTCAGTTTCAAGGCTCTTGCCCGTCGTGCCAAGGAAGCGGTTGATCCGAATGTAGCCGATGTCATCGTCCTCAATGATGGTCCGAACCGACATCAGCGGGATGTTGCCTCGGGTCACTGTGACGTCAAAGGATTCCTGCGTTGCTGGGCGGTAGACACTGAGCGTAATGTCGCTACCCAGTTCACCGCGCATGATTTCCACCGCCTGATCGAGGGTCTTGCCCTGTACGCTTTCCCCGTCTAGCGCGGTAATCAGATCTTCGGCCTGAAGACCGGCTCGCGCGCCGGGTGTGTCGTCAATAGGAGCGATGACTTTGACGTAACCATCTTCCATGGTCACCTGAATACCGATACCGCCAAAGGTGCCGCGCACGTCTTTGCGGGTTTCCTCGTAGGCTTCCGGCGGTTCAAAGGCTGAGTGCGGATCGAGGCTTTGCAGCATTCCCTGAATTGCCGCTTCAATGAGTGATTTTTCATCGACCTCTTCGACATAGTTCTGACGAACGGTATCGAACACGTCCCCGAACAGCTTGAGCTGGCGATAGGTTTCATCATTTTGGGCGGTACTCAAAGGCGCCCAAACCGCTGCGCCCACGACGCCTGCGGCCAGAACGGCGCTAATGCCACGTCGGAATATCTTATTCATTGGTTATCGATCCCACTAAAGCCAGAGGATCAACCGCTTCCTGATTGATCCTGAATTCAAAATACAAGCGAGGTGCCTGAGAGGACTTTGATGCCGCCTGTGCCGCCATTAAGCCCAAGGGCGCCCCCTGTCTTACCCAGTCGCCAACAGAAATGGCGAAACTATGGAGCCCAGCCACTAACGTAGCGCCTTGGCCTTCATGTTCAATCACGACAAGGTTACCGAAGGACCGATAAGGCGCTGCGTAGACGATTTTGCCCTCAAAAGGGGCGTAGACCGTTGAACCGGGTCGAGCGAGAAGCTGAGCTCCCTTGGCATATACGCCGGCTGGATCATCGGGATCTTCCTCGCCAAAGCCAAAGCGCAGCTGAAAGGTCCTCAGCGGCATCTGCAAAGGGCGAAGGTCGCTGGCCAGCTGATGATTTGGAAAGGCCCTGAAATCGTCCGGGCGCGCGGTATAAACCCCTTCCGGCAGGGGTAAGGCATCCAATTCAACATCTCCGGCGCCAACGGCTTCTGTCCCCGAAACCGCGCCCTCCATCATCAGAGCCGACCGCAGCGACTCAACAGCATCGTTCAGCGTAAAAACGCGGATCCTCAAGGCATCCAGCGGCCCAAGCTGATGGAGCGTGGTGTCAATATTGTGCGCAAGATCCTGCTCAACAAACCGTGCCAGTGCGCGGGCCTGCAGGTCTTCGACACTCAAGTCGGAAACGGGCCAGGTGTCTTGGCGCTGGCTCAATTTACTGGCCAAAGCCATGGCGTTGGCTCGGTAGTGCTGCAGCTGCACCGTTTGCGAATTCAAGGCGGCTTCCTGTGTTTGGGCTTCTCTGAGTTGGGTTGTCAGACCAAGTAAAGCCCGCGTGCGTTGCTCTGTGTTATCTTCTGCGCTGGCAGCGCCAGAAAACAGCAGGACCAAACCAAAAGCGAGGGCATGCGGGCGCTGCATCAGATTAGCGAAACCCCAGTCATCTCTGTGGGCTGCTGAACACCCAGCAGCGCCAAAAGGGTTGGTGCAAGATCACCCAAGCGGCCATCTTTAAGCTTAAGCGACCCCTTTTCTGCGCCGACCAGAGCCAGCGGCACCCGATTAGTGGTGTGCGCGGTATGAGGACCATCTGTCGCCTGATCCCACATGGTTTCGCAGTTTCCATGATCGGCGGTCACCAGCATTTTGCCGCCCACATCCAATACGGCTTCGATGGCTCGCCCGAGTTGCTCGTCCACGGCTTCGCAAGCCTTGATTGCTGCATCCAGATCGCCTGTATGTCCGACCATATCCGGGTTGGCAAAGTTACAGATAAAGACCGCGTTTTCCGGATTGCGAATGGTATCGACCAGTCGATCTCCGACTTCGGGCGCGGACATTTCTGGCTGCAGGTCATAGGTGGCGACCTTAGGGCTCGGCACCATGATCCGTTCTTCGCCTGCGTTGGGCGTTTCGATTCCGCCATTAAAGAAAAACGTAACGTGCGGATACTTTTCGGTTTCGGCAATTCTCGTTTGCTTCAGCCCGGCTGCCGAAACCACCTGCCCCAGTGTGTTGGGCAGTGCCTGGGGCGCGAAAGCGACCTGCATATGCTGGGCAAGATCATCGGAGTAGGGAGTCATTGCCAGCGCGCTGGAAAAGCGAGGGCGGTCACTGACATCAAAACCATCAAAGTCCGGCATCAAAAAAGCGTTCAGGATCTGTCGAACTCGGTCTGCACGGAAATTAAAGCATGCCAGCGCATCGCCATTTTCCATACGGACAAAATCTGAAGTGACGACAGGTTCCAGAAACTCATCCGTGGTGCCCGCAGCGTGGGCTTTCGCCAGTGCTGCCTGCAGATCATCACTCTGCGCAGCCTGTCCATTGCGTATGGCCTGATAAGCTTTCTCAGTCCTTTCCCACCGCTTGTCGCGATCCATGGCCCAATAGCGCCCCTGCAGACTGGCAATCCGAACATTCGGGAAAGCCGTTTGAAAGGCCCTCAGGTCATCCGGTGCGGTGGTCGGTGGCACGTCCCGCCCATCGGTGAAGGCGTGGACGATGACTTCCAGTCCGGCATCGCCAAGGATACCGGCAAGGTGCCCCAGATGATCCTGATGGGCGTGCACACCACCCGGTGATAACAGCCCCAGCAGGTGCACGCGACCGGTGCCGGCTTTGGCCTCTTGGATAAAAGTCTCGATTGCCTGATTGGTGCCAGCCTCACCCGACAAAAAACTCGCGGTCATCCGGGGCAGGGTCTGCATGACCAAACGACCCGCACCAATGTTCAGATGACCAACCTCTGAGTTACCGATCTGTCCATCAGGGAGTCCGACATCCGACCCACTGGCAGAAAGTTGAGCTGTCGCGAACCGCTCCATCATCGCATCAAAGTTTGGTGTCTTCGCCAAAACCGGTGCATTGAACGCCTCCCCGTCTCTGATTCCCCAACCGTCCAGAATGATGAGACCAACGGGTGTGTTCGACATGAAGTGTCCTCGTTTGGAAAGCGAATAAAAAGATTATCCGTCTCTATACGCGATGATAGGGGTGTCCGAGAAGAATCGTTTCTGCGCGGTATATCTGCTCGAACAAGAGCCCACGCACGATTTGGTGCGGCCAGGTCATGCGGCCAAACCGAAGCAGTACCTGAGCCCGTTCCTTTACGGCGTCTGAAAGGCCGTCGGCGCCCCCGATGATAAATGCAAGATCCCGCCCCTGATCCAGCTGATCCCCCAACAGACGGGCAAATTTCACGCTGGGCAGGTCATCACCGTTCTCGTCCAGTGCCAGAACAAAAGCGGATGCGGGGATCGAGGCGAGTAGGGCGTCACCTTCCTGATCCTTCGAGGGGCGCTCAGGAAGTTCACGGACAGTCGTTTTGAGACGTTTCAGGCGCTTGGTGTAGCGCGCGACAAGGTCCGTCTCCGGCCCGCGCTTCAAGCGGCCAATGGCATAAACCGTAACAGCCATGGAAGCGGGCGTTTAAGCTGCGCTGGCTTCGGTCGTGTCGCTGGTCTTGGTGTCGAACTTGGGGTCCCACATTTTTTCCAGCTGGTAGTAAGCTCGCACTTCGGGACGGAAGATGTGGATGACGACGGCATTGGCGTCGACACAAATCCAGTCACCCTGACCCGTTCCTGTGATGGAAACGATGTCTGCGCCAACTTTCTTCAAATCCTGCCGCAGGTATTCAGCCAGCGCCCCGACATGGGTGGTCGAGCGGCCCGAACAGATGACCATGTGATCGGAAACAGAAGATCTTTCGCGCAAATCGAAAGTGGTTACGTCCTCGGCCTTGTTGTCGTCGAGCACGGACTGCACAGTCTCCAGCACCAAAGCTGGGTCGATTTCATTCGCGGTTTCTCCGGATTGGGAGATCGCCGCCGGCGGCACGTCGTGTGCTGCCTCTAAAGCCTGAGCGTTCAGGACAGTTGCTCCTCGTAACGCGTTAATCCCTACAATTCGTAGAGTACGCCAAAATTCGTAAACTGAAAACCTCAAACGGCAAAAGCCCGCCTCCCTCGCAAGGGTGCGGGCAATTTGGGGCCGACTGACGTCTCAGCGGTCGGGAAAAGAAGACTACTTCTTTTTCTCAGCTGCGCGCGCTTCGCGCTCTGCCTGGTTCAGCTTAGCGGACCAGCCCGTCGTCTTCTCAGCGATACGAGCAGACTTACCCGTGCGACCGCGCAGGTAGTACAGCTTCGCACGACGAACGCGACCGCGGCGTACCACGGAAATGTCGTCCAGACGTGGGGAGTACAGGGGGAACACACGCTCCACACCTTCGCCGTTGGAAATCTTCCGTACGGTGAAAGAGGAGTTCAGGCCGCGGTTCTTGCGAGAGATGCAAACACCCTCGTAAGCCTGCAGACGCTCACGCGTGCCTTCCACAACGCGCACGTTGACGCGCACGGTGTCGCCAGCTGCGAAATCAGGAATGGACTTGCCGTCAGTCAGCTTAGCAATCTGTTCGGCT
>JBMZBW010000082.1:0-12372 GCA_049612785.1 Alphaproteobacteria bacterium
GGTGCAGGAGCGGCTGCAGCGGCGCTGGACGGGGGGAAGCAACTGTCGAGATCAAGCCCCGCCCGCTCCTTCAAGCCCGCCATCCGCCCCGGATCGGCAATCGTGCCGGACTCCAGCGCCGGAATAATGAACCCCTTCGGTGTCGCCGGCAGGTCGGAATTCTCGACCATATCGATCAGACAGGTCTTTTGGGCTTCGGTCAGCTCGACCGGGCCTTCTGTCGGGAAACCGCCCGGATCGACTTCAACCACAGCCGCAGCCGGAATCGCCGGGAAGCAGCTGTCGAGATCAAGCCCCGCGCGCTCCTTCAAGCCCGCCATCCGTCCCGGATCGGCAATCGTGCCGGACTCCAGCGCAGGGATGATAAAGCTCTTCGGGGTTGCCGGCAGGTCAGAGTTCTGCACCAGTTCAATCATGCAGTCCTGCTGTTCCTTGGTCATGTTGATAGGGCCTTCGGTCGGGAAACCGCCGGGCGAGCCGCCCGTGTCAGCCTCGGCAACTGCCTCATCCTCTTCGCCCATGGGCACTTCCGGACGGTTCGGATTGACCTTGGTCCCCTCGCCCAACTGGATGAACCGCCGCGCGACAAAGCTTGCGCCCTCTTGGACCGCATCGCCGCTAACGATGGTCAGATCCCCGACACGCCGTTCGATTGTGACGTCAAAGGTTGTGATCCGTTTCTTGTCCGAAACGGCAAACATCTGCCCACTCGGGCTCACAGCCAGCGCAGGCACGGCAAAAACGTCTTCGATGGTGGGTTCAGGGAAGCTGTAAGCCATGAACGCGCCCACGGGCGGAATGTTTCCGGGGTTCACGTTGGTCAGCCGGGCAAAGACATCGATCCCGCCCTGATTTTCCGAAATCGCCACAGCCGTACGATCAATCTCGGCGCTGTATTCCAGTTGCTGACTGCCCACATCCCAAATCAGCGTAACAGGCAGACCGTTCAGCGCGCGCCGATTGCCGCCGCTGCCGATCAGCGCGCCCAATTGCTCGTCCGAGAGTTGGAATTTCAGCTCCAACTGCTGCAAATCAACCAAACGCGCCAAAACGTCATTGGTGGACACCTGCCGCCCCAGCGCAAAACTGACATCCTGCGCCACACCGTTGAACGGCGCTGTCAGGGAGGTGTTGGCCAGTTCCCGCTCTGCGCGTTCCAGCGTCAGCGCAGCGCGCTCGACCGCCAGTTCAGCGGTTGGCACCCCTGCTGCCGTCCGCGCCACGACCGCAGCACGCGCATCAACTGCCGCTCGGCTGGACAAGGTCGCATTCTCCGCATTACCCAGCGCTGCCGCCGAGATAATCCCCTGCTCGCGCAGATCCCGCTGCCGCGCCAGTTCCGCTTCACTCAGGGCCAGCTGATCCTGCGCCAGTTTCAGCGCCGCTTCTTCAACGGCCAGATCAGATTTCGCCGTCACCAACCGCGCCTGCGCATCTCGCAGCGCGATGGAGGCATCTTTGACCGCGATGTCGTAGGCAAAGGGATCGACGGTAAACAGCGTTGCCCCTTCGCGGATCAGCGCACCTTCGACCAACCTCTCGCTGGTGGACTCAAGCAGCCCCGATACCAGAGGCCGCAAGTCCGCTGTTCGTCCTGCTGTAATCGATCCGAACCCATTGATCGTCGGCGTATAGTCCGCCCGTTCAAAGGTCAGCAGATCGACCGTGTAGGTCGGTTCCTGCGCCCCAAAGAAGCCCCCGCCCCGGCCCCCTGAGGACGCATTGTTGTCCATCCGTGCTTTCACCATCTGAAAGCCACCAAACCCAATGCCAACGGTCATCAACAGCAAAACCACAAAAGCCCACCAGGGCGCGAAAGGTCGTTCTCATAGAAGCCTCAAACGATCAAAAATCAGCAGCGCATATGCGCTCAAGCTTATGAAATACGGCAATTGCCTCCAGTTTCATCCCCTGTTCGCATAATTTGTGATCGCTGGCTTGACCCTGAGCCGCTATCAGGCACGCAAATTGACCAAATGTTAGTCACGTATTCGCGAAGCCGTAGCACAAGCAGCCCTTCACCTTGCCCTTATTCCTTGGGTCCTTTACCTCAAAACGAATAGCATTTTTCAAGGGAGGATCCCCGGTGGTTCCAGAGGGTTCGATCTATCTCGGCAGCGGCACGGACAGCGGCATCGCGCAAGGGCTGAAGCTCAAATACGCCAACCGTCACGGGCTGGTCGCAGGGGCAACGGGTACGGGTAAAACCGTCACCGTACAGATCATGGCCGAAGCCTTTTCCAAGGCAGGCGTGCCGGTTTTTGTTGCCGACGTCAAAGGCGACGTGAGCGGCCTCAGCCAGGCCGGTTCTCCCCATCCAAAACTCGAAGAACGTGCCGATATTCTGGGACTGACCGACTACACCTATGCTGGCAGCGCCTGCGCTTTCTGGGATCTGTTCGGCAAAATGGGCCATCCGGTTCGGGCGACTGTTACCGACATGGGGCCGCTGCTGCTTTCGCGGATGCTTGACCTGAATGCCACGCAGGAAGGGGTCTTGAACATCGCCTTTGCTGTCGCCGACGCGGAAGGCATGGCCTTGCTGGATTTCAAGGACTTACGCCAGATGCTCGTTTTCGTGGGCCAGCATCGCAAGGAACTGAGCCTCGCCTACGGTGCCATTTCCACCGCGTCCGTCGGCGCGATCCAGCGGTCTTTGCTCACTCTGGAGCGTCAGGGCGGTGATCAATTCATCGGCGAACCAGCGCTCAAGCTGCAGGATCTCATGCGCACAGATGCACAGGGTCATGGGGTGATTAACATTCTCAGCGCTGAAACGCTGATGACCTCACCCAAGCTCTACGCCGCCTTTATGCTCTGGCTGGTCTCGGAGCTTTTCGAAGAACTCCCCGAAGCGGGGGACACCGACAAGCCCAAGCTGGTCTTCTTCTTTGACGAAGCCCACCTGCTGTTTCGCGATGCAGAACCGGGATTGATTGAAAAGGTCGAGCAGGTCGTACGCCTGATCCGGTCAAAAGGCGTCGGCATCTACTTTATCTCCCAAAACCCGCAAGACGTGCCGGATCGCGTGTTGTCACAGCTGGGCAACCGCATCCAGCACGCCCTGCGCGCCTATACTCCGTCCGAACAGCGTGCTGTCCGCGTCGCGGCTGACAGTTTCCGCCCCAACCCGAACTTTGATACCGAAGAAATCATCACCCAACTCGGCGTTGGCGAAGCTCTGGTCTCCACGCTGGAGAAAAAAGGCGTGCCTTCGGTGGTGGAAAAGACCCTGATCCGCCCGCCCCAATGCCGCATGGGACCGATTACAGCAGCAGAGCGCCAAAGCGTCCTGTCCGCCTCCGCGCTTGGCGGGATTTATGACACCCCCTTGGACCGCCGTTCCGCCTACGAAATCCTGCAGCAGCGCATGGCCCAGGCCGACGACTACGAAAACGAAGAAATGCGCGATTTCGAGGATGAGCGGCAGTTTGAAGAAGACAGAGGCCGCCGCAGCCACAGCTCCCGTTATGGCGGCAGTGGCGGCGGTGTGCGTTATGGCAGCGGAGGGGGCAGCCGCCGCGCCTCGACCAGCAGCAGCAACCGCCGCCGCTCCTCCCGCAGCGACACCATCAGCGAAGCCGCCATGAAGTCCTTCGCACGATCCATGTCGTCAACCATGGGACGGGAATTGAGCAAATCCATCGCCAGAGGCATTTTCGGCAGCACCCGCCGCCGCCGTTCATCCTCCAAACGGCGTCGCCGATAGCGCTTCAGCCACAAAAAAACCCGCTCGGTGCCGACAAAGGCAAACCGAGCGGGTTTTGAACGGTTGAATAACCGCTTGGGTCAGCCGATTAGTACTCGATGATCGGGTCCATTTCCTTGGCCTGAGCCACCCAGGACGCAACCATCGACGCCGCTGGAACGGCGCGGGTCAGTTTCTTTTCTGCATTCACCTCAGCCATCTTCGCTGCCGTGTTGTCCGGGTTGCGGTTGCGCAGTTCCTTGACCGTGTCCACGCCCGCCGCTTCCAGCAGCTCGGAGAACTGCTTGCCGATGCCCTTGATCCGCATCAGGTCAGCCAGGTTGGTCCACTCAAGGATCAGTTTTTCAGAAATACCGGTATCGTCAGCCACTTTCTTGCGCCCAGACTTTTTGGCGCAGGCCTTGAGCAGCGCTTTCGTCGATGGGATGCCGGCGTCTTTAAGCTTAGCGCCGTACGTTGGGCCGATGCCCTCAATTTCTTCGATTGGATAGGACATGTCGAAACCTCCGAAGTCCGCGTTTTACCGTGTTATTTTTACTGTTGGTGAAACGTTCTCGGGCTCCCCAGCCCAAGTAAACACCCAAAAACGAGAGAAATCTCATTTTAACAGTTATTTATTTTTACGTTATTTTTTGACAAAATACAAAGGCCGAGATTCTTGCACTTGTTCGTATAATGACCCTGTTCAGCGGCATTCACAGGGCTTAGGAAGAACTGCTTGGTCTATAGAGAAGGCTGGTCAGTCAGGGAGTGCCGTTCATGTCCATCGTAATTCGCTCCGTCGGCAGCGCTTTGCCCGTGCGCGCCGTCGCCAATGGCGACTTGCCGGCAGCGCTGGAAACCAGCGACGAATGGATCAAGACCCGCACCGGAATCGCGCAGCGCTATATCGCGGGTGACGGTGAGACCACCTCAACTCTCGCCATCGACGCCGCCCGCTCAGCGCTTGAAAATGCCGGACTGACAGCAGCGGATATCGATGGAATTGTTCTGGCAACCACAACGCCAGACCTGACCTTCCCCTCCGTGGCAACCATGGTGCAGCGGGAGCTGGGCGTTCCAGCCGGAACCATGGCAATGGACGTCCAAGCGGTCTGCGCCGGGTTTATTTACGCTCTGGGTACAGCAGACGCTTTGCTGCGCGCTGGCCGAATGAAGCGCGCGCTGGTCATCGGTGCCGAAACCATGAGCCGGATCCTGAACTGGGAAGACCGCTCGACCTGTGTTCTGTTTGGCGACGGCGCAGGGGCAGTCATCATGGAAGCCGACGACAGCGTTGACGTCAGTGAGCGCGGCATCATCGATCTTCAAATGAACGCGGATGGCAACCTGATCGATATGCTGCATACCAAAGGCGGACCGAGTAGCACTCAAACCGTCGGGCATCTGTATATGGCGGGTAAAGAAGTGTTCAGGCATGCCGTGGAAAAGATGGCCGGCGCGGTCCTCACGCTGCTTGATCGTCATGGTTTCCAGCCTGACGACGTAAAGTGGTACGTGCCGCATCAAGCGAACCAGCGCATTCTCGCCGCCGTTGCCGCAAAAATCGGCGCGCCGCCTGAGCGTTTTATCTCTACCGTGGCGAACCACGCCAACACGTCAGCGGCATCAGTTCCGCTCGCCCTGCACCATTTGGAACAGTCGGGCGCTTTGAAGCGCGGTGATCTGATGGTTATGGCCGGATTGGGTGGCGGCTTAGCCTGGGGCGCGACACTGGTTCGCTGGTAACCAACCCCCTGAGAATAGGGCTATTTTCGCCATTCTCACGGAACGAATCGTTGCAAAAATGAAATACCGCCAGCCAACTTCCCAAAAATAAGGAGGTTCACTGGCGGTCTGATCGTGCCAAATGAATCGGTAATGAAATCCGAGTTCTGAAAGACAACGTATTAGAAATACATTATTTCTATAGCTTCAAACGGAGTCGCGACTCCAGTCCTAATTTTGCCTTTTTTCAGACAATCTCATAAATACTTTTTGTTCGTCGTATGTTCGCAACACAATCTAAAGGCACATCAGAACAAGCGCAAAACGAACCGTGGCGGCCCATTTTGTAATGCCAAACGGACCTTCAGCAGAAGGCGGTGAAATGCCCGTTACAAAGACGGCGGTTATGCACGGATTCAACCCAGCTTCCCACTGATGTGAGCAGCCGTATCGTTGAGTGATCCGAGAATTCCAGAACACTTGAGGGGTCTCGTCGGGTCCAACCGCGGGGCAAATTCTGAAACCCCGCCGCATGCACGCTCCACTGTGCAGAGACGGCACGTCCCGAAAACTCACCTAGCGGACGTTCCTGGAGGATTGAACATGACCCACAAGGGCACCACCATACCTAAGACTGCCAACACCCTACCCCTCGCTGCGGTTGCGCGCGAAGTCTATTGGAACCTCGGCCGGTCTGATTTGGTGGAGTGGTCAATCAAGTCAGGCGAAAGCCAGCTGAGCGCTCAAGGCGCGCTGGTGGCTCGGACGGGCGAATTTACAGGCCGGTCGCCCAAGGACAAATTCACCGTTCAAGACGCGGTGACAGAGAACAAGGTGGATTGGGGCGCAGTCAACCAGCCGCTTTCCGCTGAGAACTACGACAAACTCGAAGCGCTGATGCTCGAAGGCGCGCGCGATCAGCGCTTGTTTGCCCAGGATCTGCGCGCGGGCGCAGACGACGCCTTGCGCATCAACGTTCGCGTTGTCACGCAGTATGCGTGGCACAACCTGTTCGCCCAGAACATGTTCATTCGCCCCAGCGCGGAAGAGCGTGAAGGCGTGGAGCCTGATTGGACCGTGATTGACCTGCCGAGCGTGCAGGCAGACCCGGCAATCCACGGCACAAACTCCAAAACCTTTATCGTCGTGAACTTCACCAAGCGTACGGTTTTGATTGGCGGCACCGAGTATGCTGGCGAAATCAAGAAATCGATCTTTGGCGTCCTGAACTTCCTGCTCCCGGAAACGGGCGATCTGCCCATGCATTGCTCCGCCAATGTCGGCCCGGCAGGAGACGTCGCCCTGTTCTTCGGTCTCTCCGGAACGGGCAAAACCACCTTGTCAGCCGACCCGGAGCGGGCGCTTATCGGTGATGATGAACATGGCTGGGGACCCAAGGGCGTCTTTAACTTCGAAGGCGGCTGTTACGCCAAGGCCATTAATCTGACCGCCAAGGCAGAACCCGAGATTTACGCGGCCAGCAACCAGTTCGGGGCCTTGCTTGAAAACGTGATTCTGGACCCCGCGACCGGAGAGCCGGACTACACCGACGTCAGCCTGACCGAAAACACCCGCTCGTCCTACCCGATTGAGTTCATCCCCGGTCACGTCAAAACCGGCCAAGGCGGGAACCCGCGCGCCGTGATCATGCTGACCGCTGACGCCTATGGGGTGCTGCCGCCGCTGGCTAAACTGACCACCGATCAGGCCATGTATCACTTCCTGTCCGGTTACACGGCAAAGGTCGCCGGGACCGAGCGCGGATTAGGGAATGAGCCGCAGGCGACGTTCTCAACCTGCTTTGGTGCGCCGTTCATGCCGCGCCATCCCAGCGAGTATGCCGAGCTGCTTCGGGCGAAGGTTGAAGCGACGGGCGCGGAGTGCTGGTTGGTCAATACCGGCTGGACCGGAGGCAAGTTCGGCGTGGGCAGTCGAATTCCGCTAAATGCGACTCGCGCCATGATCCGTGCGATCCTGAGCGGCGGTTTTAAGGATGTTGCCTTTAAACGAGACTCTTATTTCGGCTTGATGGTTCCGGAGGCCTGCCCATCTGTTCCTGCAGATTTGCTTACACCTTCGACCACTTGGGCCAAATTGTCGGACTATGAGCAGACCGCAGAGACCCTAGCGAAGCGTTTTGCAGACAACTTTGTGCAATTTGCGAAGCATGTTCCAGCTTCCGTCGCGGAATCTGGGATCCGACCTCGCGTATGATAGCGAGACTTGGGTCAAAGCATTCAATCGTATTGCACTTGGCCCAAGTCCTGCACTACCCTCCTGCATGATGGAATACCAAGCTAAATTCAATATCGGCCAAGTTGTCTCGCACCGTCTCTTCGGTTTTCGCGGGGTGATTTATGATGTCGATCCGCAATACGCCAATACAGATGCCTGGTACGAGGCGATCCCAAAGGAGATTCGTCCGCACAAGGATCAGCCGTTTTATCATCTGTTGGCGCAGAACGAGACTGGCAGCTACGAGGCTTACGTCTCCGAACAGAACCTGATTGCTGAAGAAAATCCGGTTCCCGTGGAGCACCCCGGCATCCTCGACTACTTCGATGAAGCTCTTCCGGGGCAATACCAACTGCGGAACACCCTCGCCCACTAGATCCAAATCCGGCGGCGAGACTATGGTCTCGCTACCTTACGGGTGTATGTCCCAATTTAGAATCCAGATTTAAACGCATAAAGTCGTTGTTTTTCAGGCAAGACTCGGGTAATTAAACATTATTCGATTCGGTTAAGTGTTTTTACTGTCGAATTTCACGTTTTTAAGTTCAGCGTCGCGGGCTGTATGCGCGGGGCTATTTGACTCGAAGATTATTTTTTGAGGCTTTTGATGAAACTGACGACGATTATGCACGTCGGCGCTGCAGTTGCAGCCGTTCTTGCCCTGTCCGCCTGCGGACGGTCTCAGAACGACGATGTTGTCGCTGAAGACATATTTGCGCCTGCCTCAGACACTGGTGACGACGCGATTGACGCGATCCAAACCGTCTTCGATGACCCTTTTGCCGCTGAAGCGCAGTTGATTACTGACTCAGGTGGTGAGTTCGGTGGTGAGCTTGATCCGCTCATCGATCAGGCTTTCGCTGATGACCCGTTCGGGGAAGACCCCTTTGCAGATGATCCGTTCTTGTCAGAACAGACGGGGCTTACGGACGCCTACGTTGACGTTGAGCCCATTGTCTCTCAGCCGATTTATCAGGAAACCATCCCAGCGCAGTTCCAGCCCGGCCAGCCCACCTTTAACTGCAACGTCGCACCAACATCCAAGTCGCAGTTGATGCTGTTCCGTCAATACTGTGGCGGAATCGCGCCGCAGGGTGGCGGCTATGGCGGTGGTGCACCGGAGATTTTTGGTTCCAACAACCCATCACAGCAGGTTTTCGTCTCGCCGGGCTTTGACTGCGCGAACAACCCGACATCCAAGGCCGAGCTCGCCTACTACCGGGCCAACTGCTTGTCCCAGGTCGCTGCACCGATTACAGCGCCAGAAATCGTACCGGTTGCGGTCGCGCCTGACTCCGGTTTTGCTGATGACTTCGCAGATGACTTTTCAGATGACTTCACCGACTTTGAGTCTGAAGATGATCTGGTGCCGGACGGCTACGACTGTAACATCCTTCCGACCTCACGCGTGGAATTGGAGCTGTACCAGAAATTCTGCGGTTAGACAGAGGCTGACAGATCTTTTTGCAAAACCGCAACGGGTTCAGGGCCGTTGCGGTTTTTTCGTTTAGAGCCGCTGTTTCGGCAAAGGCGGGGGAACGTCGTTGACCTGTAAGCCCAGCTTTTGCCCCAGCTTGACGTCTTCGCCGTAAATGTCTGGCTTGAAAACCAGTGTTCCGTCTTCTTTCATGCCGACGGTTGAGTAGATGAAATCAACCGGAATGGGGTTTGGCAGGACTTCGATGCGGGTTTTGCCTTTGACCATCGCGGCAATCACCTCAGTGCGCTTCCAGTTCTTTTGCCGGCCCATGATCCATGACGCGAGAGAGGCCGAGTCACCCACCCGAACACAGCCCGAAGAAAAACTGCGCACGCCGGCACCAAATCGGTCCCGCTCTGGACTATCGTGCAGATAGATCGCCTGATCATTGGTCAGCGAGAAACGGACACCGCCGAGTAAATTGTCAATGCCCGGTGCCATATGGAATTTGTAGGGGATCGCGTGCGGGTCGACGGCGTGCCAATCCACACTTTCAGGCGCAACAACCGCGCCATCGGCATCAAGAACCTCGACGCCCATCAAGCCGATCAACGATGGGTCATCGCGAAGAATAGGCAGGATATCTTCACGCGCAATCAGCGGCGGAACCGACCAATCGGGGCTGAATTTGAGATTGACGATCTTGTCAGATAACAGCGGCGTCCGGCGCTCAGGCTTGCCCACCACAACAGGCATGGAAAGGACTTCACGGCTGTTCTCATAGACCGTGAGCAACTGGAGGCCGAGATTAACGATGATGTGGCGCTCGGGGTGGACAAGAGGCGGCGTGCGCTCCCGGTGCATGGCGAGGGCAGCCTTGTTTGCTTGAACCGGACCCAATTCACCCAGCAAGAGGGCGCGATGAAGGCGCAGATATAGCGGTGTTTCGGGTCGAAAACCGTCGATCCACGCATCCAACTGGCCGCTCGAATAGGCGACCTTGAAAGCCTCGCCCAGCGTTCCCGGACTGACCTCATGGGACAGTCCAAACTTCAGATCGAGCGCAAAGCGCAGCATTCCGAGCGTCAGGGCGAAATCGGCAAGCGCAACCTGGCGGTGGGTGTCTAAGGCCGTGGGGGGACGGTCCAGTTTGCCAAGATACTTTTCCTTTGGCAGACCATCGAACTCTGCCTGATCAAGAATGCGGTAGGCGTCATCGGTCAGGGGGGACCAGCCGTTTGTCCGGTACCAGATCGGCTCGCGTCCGGTTTGTGCGTAAAGCGACATCGCCGCTTGAACAAAGGGGTCCGGGTCAGACTCAAAACGAGCGATATAGGCCGACAGAATGGGCGTGATCGGGTTAGGGGTCGGCTGGCTGACCACGTTCAGTTTCATGGACGCGATTTGCGCACGATCCTGCTTCAGGCGAGGCTCAGATAAGGGATTAAGCGACACAACCCGCTGCGAATGCGCCGGTCCGACTGTCAGAAGAGACAGGGCAATCAACACTCCAGCCGCTGAATACAAAAGGCGAGACCGCATTAAATAACCATCTGAAAAAAATCGCATAATATAGATGGCATTTTTCTTACCACGAACCTGCGTCGGGATGCAAAGGTTCCCGAAATCTGATCGCAGGACAGTGAAGTCGATTTTGTTGGTTTCCCTAGAGGGGTTCCTGCCCTAGTTAAGATGGTAACTTTTCAAGTCCGGATGGCGTTTGATGACTGAAAGCTCCCCTCTGATCGTTGGCATATGTGGTTCTGCGCGGGTTGGTTCCTTCAACCGTGTGATCCTTGATCACGCTATGAACCACGCAAAGGCGCTCGGCGCGCGGGTTGAGATGATCGAGATGAAGGGCGATACTTTCCCAAATTTCTGTGAAGATCTTGAGACCCGCGACGGTCGCCCAGCGCGGCTGGATGAAATCCGGAAACTGTGTGTTGATGCGGATGGTTACCTGATCGCTTCGCCTGAGTACAACGGGGGTCCAACGGGGATTTTGAAGAACTTCGTGGATTGGGTCTCGCGTCCGTCTCAAACCGTTCCTGGCGTGCCGTTTCGTGAAAAACCGGTGGGTTTGCTGTCTTGTTCCACCGGGCGACTGGGGGGCATTAAGGGCATCCAGTGTCTGCGCATGATCTTAAGTCATTTGGGCATGCACATCTCCGGCAAGGAATTCGCCTTTTCGCTCGCCAAGGAAAACACGGAAAACGGGAAGATCACCAACGACTTCATGGCCAGTGAAGTTGACGCGGTTGCCGCCCGGCTGGTTGAGCTCGCACAATGACCCTCCCTCCGCCAGCGGAAAAATGGGGTCCAATGCAGTCTTATCTGTACGGCCAACACGACGAAGGACCAGCGCCAGCGCTGTTTTTCCATGGCAATGGCTTCTCAGCCCATACCTATAACACGCTGTTGTCCGATATTGCCGAGCACACACCCCTTCGTGCCTTTGACCTGCAAGGGCATGGGGCCAGTGACCCTATTCCTTCGATCCAGTCCTTGCGCCGATGGCAACTCTACCGCGACAACGTGGCCTTTGCCCTGAATCACAACGGGGGCGGAATCCTGATCGGGCATTCGATGGGCGGTCTTTCGTCCATGTTCACAGCCATGAAGCACCCGGAAAAGGTCCGCGCGCTTGTGCTGTTGGAGCCGGTTTTTCTATCGCCAAAAATGATCATGGGTCTGGGCCTCATCCGGGCTTTTGGGGTCAAGTCACGCGAAAGCGGTATGGTGAAGCAGGCGCGGGCCCGTCGTCATTATTTCGCCGACACTGAGGAAGCAGCGGCTTATTTCCTCGGGCGCAAGGGTTTGAAAACCTGGCCCGAAGACGCGATCCGCAACTACGCGGAATCCATCCTCTGCCCCCGCCGAGATGGACAGCCGGGTTTGGAGCTTTCGCTGTTACCGGAATACGAGGCGCAAAACTTCGCAAACCTACCCGCATGGCGGTGGACCGCAAAACCGCTGCCCATGCCTGTTTTGTTGGCCCATGGGGGTCATGCCTCGTCGACTGTCTTCTCTGGTCGGATTGAGTGGCTTCGGAAACTGGCCCCTCGACTGGAAGTCCAAGCGAACGAAAAAGCGGGTCATATGATGCCAGTCGATGCGGCGGAATGGACCGCTGGCGTGGTGCGGGACTTCCTGCAGCGCTTGGACTGATCCCTGCTTTTGATGAGCCATGCTTCCTTGCGCAGCAGGGTTTTAAAAATCGCTCTTCAACAGGGCTTGCGTCTCTCAAGAGTCCCCCATATCATGCACGAACTCTGAGCCAATGATTTCCTTAGAAATCAAA
>JBMZBW010000083.1:0-12015 GCA_049612785.1 Alphaproteobacteria bacterium
GAAAGCCACATTGGAAATGCACCAGTCACGGGCGAGTTTTATGCCTTCACCAACACTAAAGACGGTCTCCTCTGGCAGGCTCGTTTTCCAATTATTGATCGCGCTTTTTTTCACCATGCTGACCCCAGGTGTTGCGCTTACCCAATCAGCCTCCTTTGCTTTTGGCCAAGGCGGATTTGCTCATCCTGAAAATGAGCAAGATGGCGTGTTCAATGAATGCCTCGGTGCCATCGATGGAGACGGAACAAGCTCTTGTGGAGGCATCACCCAACGGTACGGTGGTTACGGCCAGACATACCTTGAACAGCATACCGAGGTCAAAAGCGGCTACGGCTATCCGCAAAACGGAAGTTTGGCGAGCGCCGCAGCGTCTTACGATCGCTACGGTTTTGGAACGTCCGCAGCGAACTGCACTCTATCAAGAAATAACGGGATGACGAACTGCGCCAGCGGAGCCTACGGGTCCGCAAACGGTGCCTCTGCAAAATTATCTTTGTCGTCAACGAGGTAGTCATCATGTCATTCAGAACAAATAACGCCAGCTTCTTGATGCTTGGCGCAGGGACTTTTGCGCTTTTCTCACTGTCGCTCAGCGCCGCCCAGACCGTTCCGGTTAGCACAGTTCAAAGTGCAAATGGTGCTGTTTACACCACCGCCGACTATACGCCCATCCTTGGGCTCACGGCGGGCTACCATTCGCTCGAACCCGTCTATGTTGGCGCACCGACGACGGCGACCGTTATCCCGCCTTGCTTGGCTGAGCAGCACTATCAAACCTACCTTGGCCAGATTTATGGTTACGGGCTCAATCATGACCCATTGCCTGTTGTTTGCGGTTCAGGTGCCGTGGTGCACGGGACTGGGGTCACACAGCCTTATGCGACATATGCTCATGCAGGCTACGGGCAGACCGTGAACCACGTCGAGTACGGAACCCCTGCGGTCGTCGAGCCCTCACCAATCCGTTCGTTCTATCCAACGCCGGTCAGTGTGACGACCACGACGCAGGAAACGGTTGAATCAGCTGAAGTGCTAGACACGCAGGTAACGGCATCCCCTGTCGTTGAAGCGGAGTCAGAGGCCTATACCGCCGCTCCATCAAGCCGGTTTCGCGCCTCCGCCAGCGTCGCGATTGATCTGGGCTATCAGAGCCGGTACGACATCCAACCAGCCCCTACAAATCTGAAATTCAATGGTTTTTCGAGCCTGGTGATCGACCGTCGCAATGGATCATACGACGCCCAAACGGTCGTTGAAGACCCCTATGGTACGCTCGCCAAGGCGTATCTGAACGCTGCCGCACCATCGGAAGGGTCGTTTAGCGCCGAAGGCACTTTGGTTGATCAGTATGGAAATAGCCTCGAGTTCTACCTTGATTCTGACGGCGGAACGGTCCCGGTTACCAAGGTCAAAAACTCCAACCCCATCGTTGCCAACGGCTCGGTATCCGTGAATGGCGAATACTTTGGGGACACGTGGTCCGCCGGTGCCGCAGTTGGCTTTGATGTGTCTCCGATCATCAACCAAGCGCCGCCAACGCTATCAACGGCGAATGTCTATGTTAATACGAGGTACGGAACCCTGACCGCAGGGCGCGGTGTCGGCCTACCCTACGCCACGCGCGCTTATGAAGTGATATCAGGGGGAGGCTACAGCTTCGCGGATCTGGGCGATTATCAGGCCAGCTACGTCAGCCCCGTAGTCGGTAACACGCGTATTGGCATCGTCGCAGGTTTGCAAACACGCCAATTGGGTGCAACCGCCGAGTTCCAGACCACAGCAGGCAACAACCAGTATCGGGCGGCTGCTTACCTGGATACCGCAAGATCGGTTCAGGGAGAAATCGGCTACACTCGAGCGCTGGGCAATCAACGATTTGTCGGAGCGACAGCCTATGCGGGGCAAGATGGCAGCGGTGAGTCCTACTACGGCATCCAGGGTAACGTTGACGTCGGGCGTCATTCTGTTCAGGCGAACGCAACCCGCGTGAAGTCGAACAATCTCACGATCCTCTACGGCAGTACGGTCACTGAAGCGCCCGTGCTGGGTATCGAGATCAATGACAAAACAGCCTTCAACCAGCAAGATCAGCTGAACCTGGAATATCGTTTTCAGGCCAATGCAAACGTGCAGCTCTATGCGAATGCAGAACTGATCAATCACAAATACTATGGCTCAGCTCATGCACTGGGTGGCGGGATCCGGGCTGCATTCTAGGCCATAGTTTTAACCGCTGAGATGACGGAACCGCTCCGCCATCTCAGCGGTGTTTTTATTGAACCGCCAACTTGGACCCGACAAGATCAGCGACCAGAGACGATGTCGCCGCGGATAGTGTCCACCCAAGATGCCCATGTCCCGTATTGTAGAATACGCCCGGAGCACTGCCTTCACGGACAACCGGCATCATGTTCGGCATCATGGGCCGCAATCCGGCCCAGGGCACAAAGGACCGCGTGGACATGGCGGGGAACAGCTCCTGACACCAATCCAGCAGAGGGTCGATGCGGGCTTGTCGGATATCGCGGCTGTAACCGTTGATCTCCGCCGTTCCGGCCACTCGGAAGCGGTCTTCGCCCAAGCGACTGGCAACAATCTTGGTTTCATCATCCAGCAAGCTCACCCAAGGGGCCGCCGCGCGGTCGCGAGCGTCGCGCAAGTTGACGGTGATCGAGTAACCCTTCACCGGGTACACGTTGAGCCGGTCGCCAAGTTGAGCGGCCAAAGCGCGGCTCGACACGCCGCTGCACACAACCACCCCATCGAACCGCGCCACGCCGCTCTGCGCCGTGCGAACCTCCACGCCCTGCCCATCGCGCAAGTGCTTGAGACCCGTGATGGTGCAGTTGTACTCAGCGCCCATGCCCTTGGCCTCGCAAACGGACGCGAGCTGCGCCGTAAACTCGTGGATGTCGCCGGTCATATCGCTTTGGGTGAAAAAACCGCCGTGCAACTGGCCCTTCACTGTGGGTTCGATCTCACGGACGCGGTCTGCTGAGATCGCCTCGCGCTCAAGCCCGCCTTCGGCCAGCAAAGCATTGACCTTCAGAGCGTGCTCGTAAGACTTCTTTTGCCGATAAATGTGCAAGATCCCGCGCTGTTCGAGGGAAAAGTCCAAGCCCTCCGCCTGCGCAATCCGCAACAGCTCCGCTCGCGCCTCCAGTGCCAAGCGGACGGTTGAGACCGTGTTGCCGCGATACTCCCGCATCGCCAACAAGAACTCGGTCATCCAGGCATACTTGTGCAGGCTTGGCGCGGGGTTGAGCAGCAGCGGCGCTCCGGGCTGCACCATCCAACGGATGCCCTTCAGAATGCTGGACCAATGGTTCCAGACCTCTGCATTAGACGCAGAGAGCTGCCCGCCGTTCGCGTAGGAAGTCTCCATGGCTGCGTAGCGTTGGCGCTCAAAGAGCGTCACGTCATAGCCACGGTTTATCAGCTGATAAGCGGTTGTGACGCCGGTAATTCCAGCGCCGATCACAGCAAGTTTAGGCATAGCTCAGTCCTTCCGACTGCTATGCCCCCTCCGTCTTGCTTGCCTGAGAGTTTCGAACGGCACCCGGCGTGGGTGCGGCCCTTGCTCCTTCGGCGGGTGGTGCACCACCTCTCTCCGGAGTGTTTAACCGCGGACGGTACCATTTGCCTGAGAGATTCCGGGGCGGTTGCTCCTTCGGCGGCGCAAAATTGTCCTGCGCACTCTCCCATCCGTGGGTTCTTGTCCTGTCTAAGCGAAAAATACTGACTCTTCAAGGCGTGGGATGAGTCGGCCGAGGCAAGACGGTATTTCAGCAATCAAAACGCGATTGGCGATGGATCATACACTTTTATGTTGAAATTTTATATCACATGGCTCATGCATGAGGGAATCTGCTATCTAAAGTTATATTTGATGAACGTATATCGCAATTTTAGCGAGGAGATGATGCGGCTTGTCGTGCTCGCTGCTGGCAGCCTTAGCCTGAGTCGCATCGCGGAAGCCGAGGACCATGCCAAGGTCATCCTCAGCTATATCGAGCTGAAAGATGCCGTTTTGCTGACGCCCGGGACGGAAGGGCTGCAGGTCGTGCGGCTCGCTGACCAGCAAACACTCCGCATCGAGTGGCACGATCTGGTTATGCGAGAAGGGCGCGTGTTCGTGCGGGAGGAGCTGCTGCCAGTCCTGCCGCTTGATAGCAAGCAGACGGGCGACATCCTCGAAATCGCGCGCCCAGAAAACGCCCTCGCCCCCGCTCCGCCAGAGGCGATAAGCAGCATTGTAACAGCCTTGGGGACGACAGCTGCGGCAGTGGCTGTGACAGCTTCCCTCGATGACTTGTCTGATGACATGAATGCGCTGGTGACGGCTTCGAGCCCGAGTGTGACAGGCGATGCAAGCGATGACGAGGCGCTGGATGCCGAGGAAGACGAGCAGCAAGACGAAGAACCGGAGACGCCAGCCCCTGCCCCCGTAAACACACCACCGACGCTGGCTACGCTGCCTGAAACAGGGGCCGTTTCCGAGTCCGCCGCAACTGGCACTTTGGTCGGCCTTACCGCACAGGCTGACGATCCGGAAAACACAGCACTTGTTTACAGTGTTTCAGCGCAGGAGGTCGAAGGCGCCTTCGACGTCAATCCTTCGACTGGTGAGATTCGAGTGCTCGACGAATCAAAGCTCGACTTTGAAAGCCACAGCACACTGAGTGTCACCATCCGGGCGACGGACGCAGGCGGTGCTTATGCCGAGCAGACAACCAACATCACCTTGATCGACGATCCGACTGACACAATCAACACCACAGCAATCAACACATTGAGTCACACGGCGCTCAGCTCTGGTGCCTTCGTGCAAGGGCTCAGCAGTGGGCCTCCCATCCCTTTTGGTTTGGCGGGGATTGAGAAGGATAGCGGGACAGCCTTTGTTGAATATCACAGCACGCCAACATCTTTTCTGATGCATGACGCCTTAGGATTTGTGATCCACACAACCCTCACCGCGCCCTCATTCACCGCCTTGCCTGAGATCAACGCAGCGAGCCTGAGCAATGGTTACGTGACGTTAAGCACGCTGCTCACACCCACGGCAAACGGCCTGATATTTAGCCAGACGACGACTGATTTTTCTGCCCTGGCAGCGATGACCCTCCCTTTGCAAAAGGTCGTGGACCGCGACATCGATGGTGTGGTCGAGGAGACATTCACCTATGGCGGCAACACGGTGACCAAAGCAGACCCGAGCGGCTTTACGCAGACCGACGCCGTCTTTGGTCTGTCGGCGGGTGATATCATTCATTTTGCGGATCTGACCGGCGATGGGCTTTCTGAGGTTCTCATCAAGGAATCCGGGATCGGTGAGGTCCAAGTGTACCAGGGACTGGAAAGCGGCTTTGAGACAGAGCCCATGGCAGAGAGTGCCTTTACCGGCATTGATCTCGATGCGCTGGCTGGAGGCCGGGCGTTGGATTTTTCCCTGCGTGAGCACAACGCCGATGGCAACTTGACCCTGATGTTGCTCGGCGAGACGCAAGTGGGGCACTACGAGTTCACCTGAGGGGCAAGGCGCTCCTCTGATTGGGGCGCGTGTCAGGCTAAAGGCGTCTGCGCCCCCATGACCGCACACACGCGCGCCGCGTAGGCGTTCGCCACGGCGACGTGGTCCGCAAGCGGCGCGCTTGGGTCGTGGGCCAAGGCAGCGGCGAAAGCCCCAACAAAGCCATCCCCCGCGCCCGTTGTGTCGATCACTGTCGTCTTTGCAGCCGGGACCAAAATGGGCGCTTTTCCCGCTTCATAAAGGATTGCACCCTTCGCCCCGAGCGTGAGCAGCACCGCGCCAACCCCGCGCGCGAGGAGCCCAGCCGCGCGGTCAGAGTCGCTGGCGTCTGGCACTGCGCCGCCGCCGAGGCTGGCTTCCGCCAGCTCGTGTTCGTTCACCACCAAAACATCGATGCGCGCGCAGTCTGCTGTTTCAAGCTCGTGGGCTGGGGCAGCGTTATGCACGACCGTTGCTCCTGCGGCTTGGGCGGCGGCGTGCGCTGCGGCAGTCTGGGCCCAATCGACTTCATTTTGTGTCACCAGCACACTGCCCAACGCCATCGCGGGCAGGTCGGAGGCCATGGCGTGAGCGTTGGCCCCTGCGACGACGATGATCTGGTTTTCACCAGCGGCGTCGACGGCAATCATGGCCAGACCAGACGCACCGCTCACACGTCGGATGGCGGCCAGCGATACACCGGCTTCGTCCAATCGTGAGAGCGCTACGCCATCAAGCCCATCGTCCCCCACGGCCCCGACCATGGTCGTCGCAGCACCATTCCGGGCCGCCGCCAGCGCTTGGTTCGCGCCTTTACCGCCCGGAAGGGCTTCATAGCGGTCGGTCTTGATTGTCTCACCGGGGCCGGGAAGACGGCTGACCGGGGCGACATAATCGACGTTGATTGAGCCAAAGACGAACAGAGATGGCATGGATAAATCCTCCGGCATGGGAAAAAAGATCAGGCGAGCATCTCGGCGCAGTAGTGCGCCATGACAGCCGGTCCATCTGCGCCCAGACACAGGGTCACTGGCGCGCGGCCTTCCCAACCATCTTGCGCAGTAAAGCGGGAGACCGGCTTGGCGATCGTCTTGCCAGCGGCGAAACCGTCCGTCACCACACGGACGGACGAAGCCTGGACCTCGAACAACTCGGGCCGGACGCAGTAGATCAGCGCGCTGGGATCATGGAAGTGGCAGAACGGAAGACCCACAACGTCGCGATGAAAGGCGAAGTATTGCTCCGAAGCCCGGGCCAAGAACCGACCCTGCGAGCCACCTTCTCGCGATAGTTGATCGACCAGCGCAGGGGTCAGTTCGACGTCGTGCGTGGCGTCCAGCCCCAGCATGACCACCGGCCAAGACGCTCCGAAAACAGCGTCAGCGGCGTGCGGATCGTCAAAGACGTTGGCTTCTGCGGCTGGGGTCACGTTGCCGTTGGCGTGTGCCGCACCGCCCATGAGAACCACCCGCTTGGCCAACCCGGCGATCTCCGGCGCCCGCTGGAGCGCCAGGGCGATGTTGGTCAGGGGTCCGATGGGGACAAGCGTCACTTCACCGGGGTTGGCGCGCAGGGTTTCGATGATGAAGCTCACAGCGTCCTGCTCGATCGGCGCACCGCGAACCGCGTCTGGCGCGCAGCCGCCCAAGCCATCTTCCCCGTGCACCATGGCGGGGTGGGCTCGCTCGGGTAGGTGCAGTGGGGCCGAAGCGCCCTGCGCTACCGGACACCCCCCTGCCCCGGCCAAGTCCACCAACGCCAGAGCGTTGTGTGTGGTTTGAGTGATCGAGGCGTTGCCGTAAACCGTCGTCAGGCCAAGGACGTCAAAGGCGGGTGATTTAAGCGCATAGAAAATCGCAAAGGCGTCATCAATGCCGGGGTCGGTGTCGATGATGATCTTTTCCATGGCGGACGTCCTTGTGGGCAGGCGGTGCTCTCAGCCCTTGACCGTGGCACAGCAAAGGGCCCTTTTGAACCCGGATAAGAACGAAACCCCTGCGTGGCGCGCGCAGACCGAAGAGGAAAGACCTACCCTATGGCCCTTCGCCCCCGTGTTTTGCTGACGACCCCATGGACTGCTGATGCAACGGCCGCCATTCGGGATCACTTTGATCTCGATGTCCACGATGGCCCTTTGCCTATGCCCGAAGACGTGTGGCTCAGCGCGCTACAGACCTATGACGCCATTGCGCCCACGGTCATCGACCGGATCCCTGCGCAAGCCTATAAGGCGTCGGAAAACCGAACCAAAATGCTGGGCAACTTCGGGGTAGGCTTCAACCATGTGGACGTCGATGCCGCGCGCGCGGGTGGGCTGCTGGTCAGCAACACGCCGGGCGTACTGACCGACGCGACGGCGGATCAGGCGGTGGGATTGATGCTTGCGGCTGCCCGCGGAATCGCACTCGGCGACTGGTATATCCGGGAAGGCAACTGGAAGGGTTGGAACCCAACCGATCGGCTCGGCACCCACGTCACCGGCGCGACGCTAGGCATAATCGGCTTTGGCCGGATCGGTCAGGCGATGGCCAAGCGCTGTCACTTCGGCTTCAACATGCCGGTGGTATTCTTCAATCGCTCCAAGGTTGACCCTGAAGTCGCCAAGGCACACGGCGCGCAGCAGCTCGACAGCATCGAGGCTGTCCTCGGCGCATCAGATTTCGTCTCGCTGCACTGTCCAGGCGGGGCTGAGACTCGACACTTGATGAACGCCGAGCGCTTCGCGGCGATGAAGCCAACGGCCTTCTTGATCAACACGGCGCGGGGCGATGTGGTGGACGAGGCCGCTTTGGTAACAGCCTTGAAAGAGGGCGTGATCGCCGGGGCGGGTTTGGATGTTTTCGAGGAAGAACCCCGCGTGCACCCAGAGCTTCCCAAGCTGCTAAATTGTGTGCTGAACCCGCATTTGGGCTCAGCGACGCAATCAACACGAACGGACATGGGCCTGAAAGTGCTCGACAACCTCCGGGCATACTTCGCAGGTGAACCACTGCCCAACCGCGTGGCCTGAGCCGGGTCCAAACGGGAGGGGGCTTTCCTCGTCATCACCCGCATGTCACCCTCGGCCTGAGCCCTGCCCCTGCCCCCATCGGAGCGAAGCCTTGAACATTCCGACACCAGAGACCCTGTTTGACGGTCACAGCGGCCTGTTCCTCGAGGCCCTTCATGGTGTCAGCCGCTATGGAGAATACGGGATGGGTCAATCCACCCTCGCCGTGGCGGCCAACACGTCGGCGCAAGTTCAGTCCGTGGACACGGCGTTGGCGTGGGTAGAGCGGGTGGAAACTGCACTGGGCGTTCTGGGACTGCCTGACGGACGGGTGCGGTTGACTCATGTCGATGTTGGCCCTGTCGGCAACTGGGGCTTTCCGCTGTCTTATGACCATTCAGATCGCTTTGCAGACTACTTCGTGGGGCCTTGGGCAAGAGGGTTCGAACCGGACTTGGTGCTGATTGATGGGCGTTTTCGCGTGGCCTGCTTCCTGACCAGCCTGCTCCACGCTCGTCCCGGCACGCGGCTCCTGTTCGACGACTACACTGAGAGGCGGTATTATCACATCGTCGAAACCTTTTTGCAGCCCGATGTGCGAACGGAGCGTCAGGCCCTATTCCGCGTGCCCGCAGCGCTCGACCGGGCGGCCATCAGCGCCCTCCTGGATCGCTTTTCGCTGGTCATGGACTGAGCAAACGGACAAGCGCCGCGCTTCAACGCCCGTTCGACAAACACCACGCTGAAAGACAGAACAACAAGTCGCGCACTTGTTGAAGAGAACGCACGCCACAGGACTATCCTGAATAAAGACGGAGGCGGGCTCTACAGCTAAGGATGAAAAAATACCTCGAAGGTGTCCCACTCTTCGCCTAGGCTAAGGCTCAACCTTTGATTTCAGGCGAGGCAACCATCATGCCTCTGGGGCGCGAGAAGGCTTGATTGGATTCAGGCGTCTCTTGGTCTCGGCTCTAGCATTCAAGGAGGCTCTAACCCCGTGACGACGCTCTTTGAACCAACCTTCGCCGACACCAATGCACTTGGCATGTTAGGAAGCACGGTTCACTTTGAGCTGCAGTCTGCTCCCGATCTTGAGTTGCACCCCAAGGCGGTCGATCTTTTGGACCGATTGATTGGCCCATGGCAAGAGCCTGAGATTGAAAGCAAAGTGGCAGTCCCAGCTTCTGGGCGTGCCCGGCGTCTGTTGGGTTGGATTTATCGGAGCTGCCAGCAATCAGAGTGGCCGATTTTTCAGCAGGGCGCGTTCGAGCCAGACGGAACCAGCGACTTAAATGGTCGCTACACTTTGCCAACACGGCCGGCGTACCCAAGCCTTCCCTACTCATTTTTCCAATTCCTGCTGAAGCATACGTTGGTCAGTGACGTACAGCCTTCGCATTGGGTTTGGCTCGAAAAACAGATGGATCAGTTCCTCACGCCAATGAAAAAGGCGGGACTGACAGGGGTCAACCAGCGCATGGTGCTGCTGGAACTCTGCAAACGGGAGCACGCGCTCGTTGAGGTTGGGCAAAACGTCTTTCAGATTGGCACAGGTCGCTCGTCACAGTTTGTGCGCGGGACGTTTACAGGAGGTACGAGCCACACTCTCCACCTTATTCAGGCCAACAAGATCAGCACGACCGAAGTGTTACGCCTGCACGACATCCCAACGGTTGAACACAAGCGGGTTTACACGGAAAAGCAGGCTCTGGCGGCAGCCGAAGACATTGGCTACCCGGTCGTGCTCAAGCCCTTCAATGGCACACGGGGGTTTGGGGTTATTTGCGATATCAAGGACCAGACTGAGCTTCGATGGGCCATCAAAGAGACTGAAGCCGACATCAATGACTGCTTGATTGAGAAGTTTTATGAAGGCGACTACGCGCGCGTGACGATGGTCGGGGATCGGTTCATCGAAGTTCGTCACGTAGAGATGCCCCGCGTGCTGGGAGATGGCCGCTCTACGCTCCGCGCGTTGATCGATGCCTATCTCGATAACCCTGAGAAGACTTTCCTCGACAACAAGCCCAGAACGGAGAAGCTCAAAGTCGATTTTGATCAGGCGGTGAAAGACGCTCACCTGCTTCGTGTCATAGAAGGTCAAGGACTCCATCTCGATCAGATCCCAACATCGGGTGAGAGCATTCGTATCGCCGACCGCATTTCATCGCGAAGCTGTGGTTCTCGCATCGTTTGGCATCGCCCTGATGAAATCGCACCGGCGTATCAGCCTCTTTTCGAGAATATTCAAAGCGTGTTTGGCCATACAGCTATTGGGATCGACGTTCTATGCTTTGACCCGGCAACAGCAGAACATGCCCGCATCAACGAGGTAAACTTTGGGCCCATGATCAACTGGTACCCACAACTCGTGTCCTCCTACGTCGATGCCCTTCTCGACCCGTCTTTCAGAAACGGAGACGAGCGCCTTTGATCAGGTGTTCGGAGATTTGCCCCAACGAATAACCCTTGAGCTCCAACTGTGTATCCAACCCACCCCGGGGAAAGCCGATGGCAGGTTGAGTGTTGAGCTCTATGACATAAAGGCCATCAGTTCCGCGCGCGTCGTCCCATCGGAAATCTACCCGCGTGAGCCCCTCACAGCCCAGCGCCTCGTGCGCGGTCTCAGCCTGCCGACAAATCTCGGCGTGCAGGTCAGCGGGAACTTCCGCAGGCGTGACCGTTTCCTTTGGGGCCATGCCAAATTTTGATTTGTAATCCCAGATGCCGTTGCTGGTGAGCACTTCGGACACGCCCAGGGCCGCGCCGTCCAGCACCCCAACCGTTAAATCCCGTCCTTCGATGTACTGCTCAACCAAGGTTGGCCCCTGTGCCTGTTCGAGGATTTCTTCAACTTCCGCGCTCGGCGCATTCACCCGCGCCATGCCAATCGACGACCCCTCAAAGTTTGGCTTGATGATGAGGGTTCCGGTCAGCGTAACCGACCCAGGGGAGTCGCCCGGACGATAGAGATGATCGTTGGCCACTTGCAGCCCGGAAGCCGCAAGAACCCGCTTCGCCCGATATTTGTCCATGGCGAGCGCTGACGCGAGAATGGAAGAATGGCTGTAGGGAATGCGCAGACCTTCGAGGATGCCTTGCACGGTGCCATCCTCTCCC
Organism: Alphaproteobacteria bacterium; assembly: GCA_049612785.1. Classification (GTDB taxonomy): domain Bacteria; phylum Pseudomonadota; class Alphaproteobacteria; order UBA7985; family UBA7985; genus UBA7985. The sequence goes on from JBMZBW010000083.1 coordinate 11,619, forward strand.
CACTGACCCCAGATCGTATTCAGGGCCACGTCTGGCGCACACTTCTGGAGTTTGGCGACGACATCTTTGTCAGCGTCGACAAGGGTGACTTGATAACCCAGGTCGCGAAGCGCTTTCGCGCAATTTGTTCCACTGACCAGACAGACCTCACGCTCAGACGCGATGCCACCGGTCAGAACCGCCACATGCATAGGCTTTACCTCGATGAATCAACTGCAGTCTCTATCATTAGTGGAGAAAGTCACGGATTTCGAGGGCAAAGGCAGGCATCAACCTGGCTCAGCAGGAATAATGCTGGGCTTTGCAGTGGATCGACGATGGTAGCGTGAGGATCAAAGCGCTCTGCCACCCCCCGAAGGAGGTGGCATCCCGTACGGGATTCGAACCCGTGTCGCCG
>JBMZBW010000084.1:0-11949 GCA_049612785.1 Alphaproteobacteria bacterium
GACGGAGTGTCGCTCAGCCGACACATGAACTGGACTGCTTTCGAGGAGTCGTCCGGCAGCCAGCGACGCATTCTTGCGTCCGCCCATGCTGAAACCCTATTGCCTGACTTTGATTTCGCGCCGGGTGACATCATTGTCATGGGGCGAGAAAGCGCCGGTGCACCGGACTATGTGCACCAGGCGTGTCAGCATCGCGTGCGCCTGCCTCTGGTTCCGGGGCAAAGATCCATAAATGTAGCGCAGGCAGCCAGCATCTTTGCTTTCGAAGCCTGCCGCCAACTCAACTGGTTTACCCATCTGGGAGACAAAGACCGTGACTAATCCCGCAAACAGCGCTGACGACCAACAATGGTGGAAGGGTTCGACCCCGCTTCCCAACGAAGACGCGCTGGCAAGCCGCAAGCAACAGGCTGAGGATTGGTTCCGAGGGCTGCGCGATCGGATTTGTGCGGACTTTGAGGCTTTGGAGCGGTCTTGTTCGCTCGAACACCCTCAAACCGAGGGTATTGAACCCGGTTCATTCAAGCGCACCGCCTGGGACCGACCCCAAGGCGGCGGCGGGGTTATGTCCGTGATGAAGGGGCGTGTTTTCGAGAAAGTGGGCGTGAACATCTCGGTTGTCTCCGGTGAGTTCAGCCCCGAGTTTGCCAAATCCATACCTGGTGCCTCCGATAACCCGGCTTTCTACGCCACCGGCATCAGCTTAGTGGCACACATGCATTCGCCGCTGGTTCCGGCTGTGCACATGAACACGCGCATGATCGTAACAACCAAGGGGTGGTTCGGCGGCGGCGCTGACCTTACGCCCATGCGCCCGCGTGATGCTGACACGGAACATTTCCACGGCACGCTCAAGGGCGCTTGTGACGCGCACCATGCGGACTATTATCCCGCGTTCAAGGCGTGGTGTGATCGCTACTTCTACCTGCCGCACCGCAACGAGCCGCGCGGGGTCGGGGGGATCTTTTACGATTATCTCGATACTGGTGATTGGGAAGCTGACTTCGCCTTGACCCGCGATGTCGGTGAAGCCTTTCGAGAGGCTTATGTGCCGCTGGTCAAGCAGCACTACGAGACGCCTTGGTCCGATGAGGACCGTCAGCACCAGCTCTTCCGGCGAGGACGTTACGTCGAATTCAACCTGCTGCACGACCGTGGCACGCTGTTCGGCCTGAAAACCGGTGGCAACGTTGATGCGATCCTGATGTCCCTGCCCCCCGCCGTGGGTTGGGACTGATCACGAAAAAAGGCGGCTTCCCACAGGAAACCGCCTTTGAGCAAAACGATGTTGGTCGTTCGGCTTAGAACTGAGACGCGCGCACTTTTTCCAGAAGGAAATCACGGAATACGTTAACGCGCTGGGTCGAGCGCAGCTCTTCGGGGTAAACGAAGAACGCCTGGAAAGACGGACCTTCGATTTCCGGCAGAACGCGCACCAGACGATCACGGCCTTCGACCATGTAGTCCGGAATGGCGGCGATGCCTGCGCCTTCTTCAACAACGTTGCGGATTGCAAAGATGTTGTTCAGCGACATGGCCGGACGGCGCTTGCCCGTTTCGCGGCCCGCAGTTTCCAGCCAGTTGAGGTCTGGAACCGGTGGGCGTGTGTCGGTACCGAAAATGATGATCCGGTGCTGATCCAGATCAGTCAGGGAGGACGGCGTGCCGTACTCGTCAAGATATTCCGGAGACGCGTAGATGTGGCTGTGCGCTTCGAACAGCGGACGCTGGATCAGGTCTGGCTGATGAGGCGGGTACAGTCGAATTGCAATGTCAGCCTGGCGCATGGACAGGTCGAGTTCCTTGTCTTCCAGGATCAGGTGCAGTTCGATTTCAGGGTACTTGGCCATGAACTCCGCCATCAGCGGTGCAAGCCAGGTGCTGCCCAAAGCAACGGTAGCGGTCACGCGCAGGTCACCGGACGGGGAGTCCTTTGAGTCGCGGAGGCGCGCCTCGACCAAAGAGAGCTTGCCGAAAACTTCGTGAGCTGTGTTGTAGAGCAGCTCGCCTTGTTCGGTCAGGATCAAACCGCGCGCATGGCGGTGAAAAAGAGTTGTGGAAAGACTTTCTTCCAAAGCCGAAATCTGCCGGCTTACGGCTGATTGGCTGAGGTTCAGGTCTTCACCGGCGTGTGTGAAGCTACCTGCTTCAGCAACGGCGTGAAAAACGCGGAGTTTATCCCAATCCATGGGGAATCCTTCAAAAGGCAGTACAGTTGTATAGGCGAATTTATTAAGCCCTGCCTTTTTTGCATGGCTTCATGCCTTGAAGTCAAACGCAAAACACGGATTTGCGCCCAAAGAGTCGTGATTTTGTCATTTAAGCCGTATTCTGGCTGTCTTTTGCGTGGGATGCGTCAGGAATTTGCATGGTTCAATGCAACATGCACCCCTGTGGTCATCACTTTTTTCAGTGGTTTGGGCCACCAAAACGGCCAGGATCTGTGAATCAAAAAAGGGCCAGTCGAATGCGACGTGACCCCTTTTTTTGATCAATTTTTTCGAGAGCGGCTGGTCTTAGAGGTTCATTGCTTCCAATGCGCCGCCAGCGTCTTCAACTTCGTTGCCTGAGAGCGCCTTTACCAAAGCGTAGACCCGACGACGCACGATGGGGTGGTTGATCTTGTAGTAAGACCTTACCAACTCCAGCGTTTCACGTTTGGCAAACGGGTCCTGGCCATCGGGCGTATCATGGTTGTGTTCGTTTTCGTCAGGCCGCTTGCCGCCAATGACTTCGTCGGTCATGCCTTCGTAAAAGTATGAAACCGGCACATCCAGAATGCGGCCAAGCTCGTACAATCGGCTGGCAGAAATGCGGTTAGTACCACGCTCATATTTCTGAACTTGTTGAAAGGACAGATTGAGCTCATCCCCCAGTGCTTCCTGAGACATACCAAGCAAAGTCCGTCGAAGGCGTAAGCGCTCTCCAACATGAGCATCAATGGCATGCGGGGATCGGGCTGATACACCCTTTCTTGCTGCTTCGTTCATAAATTGTATTCCGATCTTATGATGCGTTTACAATTACAACTGGCTATCCCCATTGCCGATTGCGCATGTTCGCTATAAATAAAGGTTACCTCAGCGTGCGATGGCTGCTCAATCGTTCGCGCAAGTATTAGTCGTGCGACGTGTTAGCCTTTGCACCCATGAGCCGCAACTGCATAGTTATATAAATTTGGACCATGCTATAAAAATTTTTTACTAAAAACACTCCGAATGAGACTTATTTATCGTTGAATCGGTTCCAATGTGTATAAATACGCCGATATGACCTTTCTGAATGCGTCGATAGGAACAAAAAAAGAACTTTTTTGTTGACGAAATCGCGAATCGTTTCTTAACACAGGTGAGAACAAAGAGTGATCAAATCAAAATCTCTGCGTTTAAATCCACGATGTTGAGAGAGTGTTTCCATAAATGTCAGCAACCCCACCTGATCCACCTGATCAGCAATTAAAAAATTTACGTAATTTAATTGCGCAAGTGGAGCGTCGTCCTGCTCCCAAATTATCACGAACCGTAGCTGAACAGTATGACGTTTCTCCGCATTTAACTTTTGATGTCGCGGACATCGATGCGGCTTTGCAAGGTGGGTTGGAGTACGATGTCCTGCAAGAAATTTTGCCGGCCCGTACCGAATGGGATGATGGGCTGACAACCGCATTCAGCGCCAGTTTGTTGACACGGCGACAGCAGGAAGACGCGCGTCTTCACCCTGGACGAAACCAGTCTTCACCCCTGTTCTGGATTGCACAGCATGACACCACGGGTGCGGGATTGTCGGCACAGGGGCTGGTGAGCCTGGGACTGGACCCGCAGGCGTTGTGGCTTGTTAAAGTGCGGAACGATGCGGAAGCGCTCTGGGCGTTTGAGGAGGTTTTGGATCATCCGGACGCGCTGGGTGTTGTCTGTGAGGTCTGCCATCTTGAATTGGCCCAGTCACACCGCCTGAATCTAAAAGCAGCAGATACGGCGCGGGAAGACCGTGGACGATTGCTGATCGCCTTGCGTCGTCACAAAGGCGCGCGCCGGCCACAAGCCAATCCGACAGCCGCTGCAACGCGATGGCGTCTGGCGTCGATCCCCCCTCATTTGCTGACCCCTAATGGTAAGGGGCAGGGGCGTCAGGGAACGCCAGAACTGCGCCGACCTGCGCGCGATGCCGCTGCGCTCAGCCTGGGTCCTCAAGACGCCGGCTTGGGGGCTGCTGCTGGTCTGCGGGAGGCTGCAACGGGGTTTGAAGGCGCGCAACCGGGAAAGGCTGCCGACACCATTAAGCCGCCCTCTGCTCACTATCCCATGCGACAGGTGCGCTGGCGCGCCGAAATGTTCCGTCAACGGGGAGGCGCGCCCGCCTCCTGGCTTTTGGAGTGGTCCTATGAGACGCATCGTTTCCGTCGTTTGTCCGAGCTTTGCTCTGTGGGCGCAGCCGCATCCGGTTGAGGCTGGAGGGGAAAGACCCTGGGTGCTGACCGTTGAACGGCGCAATCTGGTTATCGTGCACGACGCCAACCGTGCAGCGCGGGCGGCGGGCGCGGTACCAGGCCAGCCCCTGACCGATGCCCGCGCTGTCGTGCCGGGCCTCCGTTCTATGAGCGTGGACCCGGTGAAGATCGAGCGGGCCTGGCACAGACTGGCGCACTGGTTAACGCGCTATACGCCTTTGGTGGCTCTGGACCCGGCCAGCCCACCGATGGACGTTGGCGGTGCTGCTGGCTTTTTGTTGGATGTGTCGGGGTGCTCGCACCTGTTCGGCGGAGAGCAAGGCTTGCTCAGTGATCTGGCGCAGCGCATGCACGAGCAGGGCTTGTCCATCCGTGCGGTCATGGCGGATACCCCTTTGGCGGCTTGGGGGCTGGCGCGCTGTGGCGAAACCCCCTTGCTGTGCGTTCCCAGTGGTGAAACCGTTACCGCTCTTCGCCCCTTGCCCGTAACCGCGCTCAACCTGCCTGATACGACGGTCGAAGCTCTGGATCGGCTGGGTCTGCGCCGGATCGGTGATATTCTCACACTGGATCGTCAAGCGCTGGGACAGCGGTTTTCCAGCAAGCCCTCACGCAAGCAGGCGCTACAGGACCGTACCACTGCCGAACGATTGCTTGAAACGCTTGACCGGGCTTTGGGCAAGCGCCCTGATGCCATAACACCCCTGTTGCCCGCCGCCTCTTATGCTGCGCGCAAGCTGTTCCACGAACCCATTGGGACTGCAGCAGGCATTGAGCAAACGCTGGAAGATCTGTTGGCCGCGGTCCTGCCTATGGTACGCCGCGCGGGGCAGGGTGTGCGGCAGGCCGCCGTGTCGCTCTACCGTGTGGATGGCGCTCGACGCGACATTGATCTGCGCTGTCACCGACCCACGCTGGAGCCGGGTTTGCTGCTGCGATTGTTCCGGGAGCAGACCGAGACGCTTGATGTGGGCTTTGGTCTGGATGCCGTAGGGCTTTCAGTCCGGCGGGCTGAGACCTTACAGGAAAGTCAGGAAAGCCTGCTAACGCACAGCGCGCCGAGCCAGCATCATCCAGTTCTTGACCGTTTAACCAATCGCCTGGGGATGGAGGCGGTTGCCCAGCCCATGTTGCGTCGCCGTCATGACCCCCGCGAAGCGGAGTTCCGTCAGGGGATCGAAACCGCGCTGGGGCGCTCAGCGACCTCTGTTGTGGACATGAGCCAGCAACGCAGTGCAGCGGCTCTGGATCAAGACCTGGGCGACCCGGAAATCGCAGCACAGGCGGGGCTGGACCGAGCACCCCAACCCCGCCCGGTGGTCTTGCTCAACGAGCCCCAACAGGTAACTGTGGATGACCCGAAGGCTCTAACCAGCGGACTGCGTCCACCCAGCCGGTTCCTCTGGCGTCGACAGATGCACCGTTTGGTGCGTTGGAGCGGGCCTGAGCGCCTGACTCCGGCATGGTGGGATCGACCCAATGGGCACTTGGGTACTTTTGCTTCAACTCATGGGAACCCACCGGTAACCCACCGGAACCTACCGATAACTCACCGGAACCTACCGGTTACCAAAGACTACTTTCACGTTGAAGATGACGAGGGCCGCCAGCTCTGGATGGCACGAACCTGCAGCAGCCCGACCGCCCCCTTTGGCGATCGCGCAGGACAAGCGGCGGGGCGAACCGAATGGACCGTGGAAGGGCTGTTTGCATGACCCAGCACTCCCATGATCGAGTGCTGCTGCCCAGCCGCCGATTGGCTTATGTTGAATTGCAGGTCAGCTCGAATTTCTCCTTTTTGCGGGGGGCCAGCCATCCGGACGAGTTGGCGCTTGCAGCGGGAGCCTTGGGCGTTCAGGGCTTTGCCGTCACGGATCGTAACACCATGGCAGGGGTGGTTCGCGCGCACATGGCCTGCAAGGACGCGGGCCTGCCTTTTGTCGTGGGGTGTCGGCTGGATCTGATCCGCGATGCGCGACCAGAGACAACGGGCCAACGCCGACACACCCGCGTGACACGCACGCAGGCGCGACGCCCTTCCGGTACCGAACGGATCGCCACCGAAGCGCTGGTTGAACCTGAAGATGCTCGTCCGGGTGGGTCCTTTCTGGCCTACCCCACCGACCGTGCCGCCTATGGCCGGCTGTGCCAGTTGCTGACTCTGGGGCGTCGTCGTGCGCCCAAAGGGGAGTGCTTTATTGATTACGAAGACCTGCGCGCCCACGCTGATGGGATGATCTTTATCGCCCTGCCGCCTCCCACGTTGACCCCTGCGTTTATGATGCAGCTCATGGATCTGCGGCATCAGTGGCAGGGACGGTTGTATCTGGGCGCTCACCACCATATGAGCGGCGATGACGAGGCCCGCCTGGACCAGCTTGCAGCCGTAGCGCGACAGATCGGGGTACCGCTGGTCGCACTGAATGACGTGCACTTTCACACCCGAACCCGTAAGCCGTTGCAGGACGTTCTCACCTGCATCCGTCACGGCTGTACGATTGATACAGCCGGTACGCGCCTGTTTCCCAACGCTGAGCGGTGCCTGAAGACGCCGCAGGAAATGGCGCTGCTGTTTGCCCGCTATCCTGACGCTCTGGCGCGCACGGTCGAGATTGCGCAGCGGTGTCAGTTTTCTCTGGACGAGCTGAGGTACGAATACCCTGATGAACTGACACAGAACGGGCGGACCACCGCTGAAGAGTTGCGCCATCTGGCCTACGAAGGCGCACACCGGCGCTATGGTGAAACCATCCCCGACCGCGTCATCAAGAACATCGAGCATGAACTTGCGCTGATCGGAGAGCTCACCTACGAGCCTTATTTCCTGACCGTTTACGACATCGTGCGCTTTGCTCGGTCACGCGGGATTTTGTGTCAGGGGCGGGGGTCGGCAGCAAATTCGACCGTTTGCTTCTGTCTGGGGATCACAGCCGTGGATCCGGCACGGGTTGATCTGCTGTTCGAGCGCTTCATCTCCGCCGCAAGGGATGAGCCGCCAGACATTGACGTGGATTTCGAGCACGAGCGACGCGAAGAGGTCATCCAATACATCTACAGCAAATATGGCCGTGACCGTGCCGGACTGGCTGCGACAGTGATCTGTTATCGCACCCGCGGTGCTGTGCGCGACGTGGGAAAAGCGTTGGGGCTGTCTGAAGATGCCATCGCAGCAATCAGCTCCAACATCTCCGGCTGGAACGAAAGCCGCAGCGCGTCCAAACCAGCCGATGAGACTGAAGCCGGAACGGATGCTCAAGTCACCTCACCCGCCCGCAGCGGGGGACGGGTTCTGGCGCACGAACGCTTAACGGAGATGGGGTTGGATATTACCTCACCCCGCCTTGCAATGGCCTTGGATCTGGTCCAGCAAATCCGTGGCTTTCCCCGTCATCTCTCCCAGCACGTAGGCGGTTTCGTGCTGACCCGTGGTCCCTTATCCCAGTACGTTCCCATCGCAAATGCCGCCATGCAGGACCGAACAGTGATCGAATGGGACAAGGACGATCTTGAAGCCTTGGGGCTGATGAAGGTCGATGTATTGTCGCTGGGAATGCTGTCCTGCATGCGCCGCTGTTTCGAGTTGCTGGAGCACCACTACGGGGTGGTTCATTCTCTGGCGAGTATCCCCTCAGAAGACCCGGCTGTTTATGACATGCTTTCGCGGGGTGACTCGCTGGGGGTGTTTCAGGTCGAAAGTCGCGCTCAGATGAACATGCTGCCGCGCCTCAAACCTGCGACCTTCTACGATCTGGTTGTGCAGGTTGCCATCGTCCGACCGGGTCCAATCCAGGGCGACATGGTTCACCCCTATCTGCGTCGTCGCAATGGGGAAGAACCGGTTGATTACCCTTCAGAAGAGCTGGAGAACGTGCTCGGCAAGACCCTTGGCGTGCCGTTGTTTCAGGAGCAGGCAATGAAAATCGCCATTGTCGCAGCCGGCTTTACCCCGACCGAAGCGGACCAGTTGCGCCGTGCCATGGCAACATTCAAGAAAGACGGCATGCTGCACCAGTTTGGCGACAAGCTGCGCTTGGGTATGGCAGCGCGCGGCTATGATCCAGACTTCGCAGACCGTTGTTTCAAGCAGATTGAGGGCTTTGGCAGTTACGGCTTCCCGGAGAGTCACGCTGCTTCCTTCGCGCTGCTCGTTTACACCAGTTCATGGATGAAAAAGCACTATCCAGAGGTCTTTGCCTGTGCCTTGCTGAATTCTCAGCCCATGGGGTTTTACGCCCCGGCTCAGATCATACGGGATGCACGGGAGCACGGTGTCGAGGTGTTACCACCGGACGTGAACGCCTCGGATTGGGACAACACGCTGGCCTTTCCCACCGGTCGTCCTGTTGGACTGCCTTCCTCTCGCTGGCCGGATTCACATCCGCGCGCCTATGCCGTCCGCTTGGGCCTGCGTCAGGTCAAAGGCTTGACCGAAGAAGATGCCGAAAAAATTGTCCGCGCGCGCAACAATGGTTACCCGGACATGCTCAGCCTGTGGCGGCGATCGGGTGCGTCGGTGGCTGCATTGGAGACGCTGGCTCGGGGGGATGGTTACGGCTCGCTTGGCTTGGGACGGCGCGAGGCTTTTTGGGCCATCAAAGCTCTGCCCGCCGACCCGCTTCCCCTATTTGCCGCCGCCGCAGCTGAAGAATGGTCCGACGTGGCTCAGGGGGCGGAAAACCTTCCGACCATGACAGTGGGTGAGGAGATTGCTGACGATTACCGGGCCTTACGTTTGTCGCTTAAGGCGCACCCCATGGCTCTGCTCCGGGACCGGTTGACGGCTGAAGGGCGCACGCCATCTCAGGCGCTGTGGACGCTTAAGGACGGGGCTTTGGTCAAGCTTGCTGGCGTGGTTCTGGTGCGCCAGCGTCCCGGCTCGGCCAAGGGTGTGATCTTCATCACACTCGAAGATGAAACCGGCGTTGCCAATCTGGTTATCTGGTCAGATCGCTTCGAAGCTTACCGTCGCGAGGTGCTGTCGGCCTCATTGCTGGAGGTCTGGGGACGGGTGCAGAAAACCGGTGAAGGTGAGCATCAGGTCATCCATATAACCGCCCAGCATCTGATCGACCGGTCAAACCTTCTGGCTGAAATGCAGGTGGATGAAGGCAATCCGGACATGCTCGACAGCCCCGTTTCCCCCCCTCTGGCCCACGCCGACGAAATTGTGCGCGGCATGCCGGAGGATCCGCGACAGGCCGATATCGCTGGTCGTCACGACGATGCAGCACCCCTACGGCAGATGGGCCAGCGTGGTCATTGGGGAACGGGGCAGGGCGCGTCCCGGTCGCTCGAGCGTCAACTGGATGCCCCGAAGCCAAAGCCCCGTCAGCCACAAACCTATGAGGAACGCGAAGCGGCGATATCCGCGGTTCGACGCGCCCGAAAACTGCGTCGACGCCGGGGCGAACCGGGCACGTCTGGACCAGCGTCAGACCCCGTTCACGGCGCTCGGGCATCGAGCCTGCCCAACCCCATGGCGGCCATAGCCCAGCCCCGAACCAGCCGCCATCCGCGTGACGTCACTCTGGACGTTCCAAGCTCACCCAAAACCGTCAAGACGGCCGTCGCGGCGCAAACGCCTCATACCGGCCATGGCGCGCCCAATCCTTTCGCTACAAAACGCCCCGGATTGCGAAAGGGTCGATAAGGTGCTTGCAGGTTGGTGCGAACGAGGTCAAATTGTCGTCTGAAAAGCGGGTGTAGCTCAGTGGTAGAGCAGTAGCTTCCCAAGCTACGTGTCGAGGGTTCGATTCCCTTCACCCGCTCCAGATTTCCCCTCTCGCGAAAGCGGCAGAAATCGATATCGCCGTCAGGGAAGTGGCGTTTGGCGACATCATGGCGACGGGGAGGCGGACCCGTCCACGAGAGCGGAGCCGCCGCTCTAACCCTCGCCACCGAGTTGTTTCGGGACAAGGGGCATCTGTGATCGAGCGTCCGAAGGATTCATCAAAATACATCCCTGATCAGGCGCCTATCTGTTATCAGATCAGAATATCAGTCCGATGAACCTTGATGACCAACACCCAAAAGGATGGACTTTTGACGCCATGAAAAAGTTGATTGCCTTTGGCTTCATGCAGGTGACCCTGCTGACAGGGGGCACCGCTGCGGCCCAAATGGGTCAGAATTACAATGAGATAATGTGTTCAATGGCGCATCAGCTGGCCTGGACAATGCAGGATGGATCCAATCGGAGGCCCGTTGGCCGTTCCGATTACGTTCAAAGCGATGAAATCAAAGCCTTGATTGCTGCTTATCCGGCTTCTCCGGATATGAACTTCGAACTGGCCTGGTCCATGACAGACATATTCTTCGATATTCTGGCGGGAAATCTGACAACGGCAATCCGCGAATACCACACCTGGTTCAGCTCAATCCAATGTACTGAACTCGGCCTTCCCACGCCCTTCGAAGCGGGTTTGGCCAAGGACCTTGATTGGTTCAAAGCCTTGGACGGAGATCACTAGAGAGCTTTGAGCGGGCAATTTGCGTGCGCCATCACTGGTTATAATTGCTGTCCAGCCCTGCCCTGAAACACCCCGCGCCTGTCTCACCGAGGATGCCCTGCATGCCCAAAGTATCGTCGACCCGAACCAAACTGCGCGACATGACCTCAATGGAGGGCTTGTCGTTTGCTGAGGCCTTTGCCAATAGCCTCGAAGATCAAGGTCGGATCGCCACGCAAGGGACAGCGGAACACAGCCTCTGTGTTACCGACATAGAAACGCCTCTTGGAACCATGGTCGCGATTGCCAATCCCAACGCGTTACTGATGCTCGAGTTTTTTGACCGCCGGATCTTCGGCGCGCAGGTTGGCGTGGTTGCACGCGCAACGGCTCGTGAGCTGTTTCTTGGAGAAAATGCGATTACAGCTCAGATCAAATCCGAGCTTGCGGCTTTTTTCGCCGGTCATTCCGCCACCTTTGCGGTGCCTTTGACCTTACATGGAACTGAGTTTGTACAAGCGGTCTGGACCGCTTTGTTGCGAGTTCCAGCCGGCGAAACCCGCAGCTATGGCGCTCTGGCGCAAGAGTTGAATAATCCCCGGGCGGTGCGTGCCGTGGCCCAAGCCAATGGCGCCAACCGTCTGGCTATCATTGTTCCGTGTCACCGCATCATCGGCGCAGATGGATCGCTTACCGGTTATGGCGGTGGATTATGGCGCAAGCGATGGCTGCTAGACCACGAAGCGCGCCATTTTGGGAATCGGCTGCTCTAACAACAAGTTGGCCGACGCTCAACCCGCTTTCGGTGCGTCATCAAGCGTGGGGTCAGTTGCATCGCTGTGGTCATCAGAGCGGTATCGTTGACCGCCACCCGGTCTCGCCGCCCGCGCCCGATCTGCCATATCCTTCAGCCGGTCTTTGAACTGGCCAAGGCCCCTGCCTTCCACTGAATTGGCCCAACGCTCTGCTTCCGCGAGCGCCTGATCGAGTGATTTCATCGTCGCCGCAAGGTCTTCGTTTTCGTCCTTCAGCCAGACCAGGGATACGCGCACG
>JBMZBW010000085.1:0-11814 GCA_049612785.1 Alphaproteobacteria bacterium
AGACGAAGCGTAGACAATGCCACCCAGCGACAGAACAGCAACTTCCGTCGTACCGCCACCGATATCCACCACCATCGAACCCTGCGGCTCGGTGACGGGCAGATCAGCACCGATGGCCGCCGCCATGGGTTCTTCGATCAGGAAGACCTTTCTGGCCCCGGCATTCTCTGCGGATTCCTGAATGGCGCGACGCTCCACGGCTGTCGAGCCCGACGGAACGCAGATAATTACCTGTGGCGATGCAAAGGAGCGGTGGTTGTGAACCTGCCGGATGAAGTACTTAATCATCTCTTCGGCAACTTCGAAGTCAGCGATTACGCCGTCACGCATGGGACGGATCGCCTGAATGGAACCCGGTGTCCGGCCAAGCATTCGCTTAGCCTCGTTCCCAACCGCAAGAACACGACGCTTCCCCCGCGATTGCCCCAAGGCAACAACAGAGGGTTCGTTCAAGACAATGCCCTGACCGCGAACATACACCAGTGTATTTGCCGTGCCGAGGTCGATGGCCATATCAGCCGATAGCAACCCCAAAAGGCGTGAAAGCATGCCTCGATTCCGTCAATAGGGTACTCAGATATCTGAGGTTCCCCGCCATGGCTCAGGAACCTAGCGCTCCAAGCCTTTCAAAACCTGATGTAAACCTCGCTGTGGCTTATTGCAAGGACAGGCCAGCACCCAATTCAGGGCGCAGCTGCGGCCACAAAGTCGCCAAGCTCTCCGTAACCGGTAAAGACTCGCTTGAATTCGAGACCGAGTTTGTCGGCTGCGCTGCTTGCCAGCCCCGTTAAAGCGTTATCTTCCGTTTGCGCTAAATAAATCAGCCGTTTGTACCCGCCGAACATGGAACCAAGCATCTCCGGATTCCTGTCCAGCCCCATGCCTTCCCATATCAGTGTATCAAAATGACGAGCCAGAAAATCGGTAAGGTAGAATGTGCCAAGCTCTTCTTCGGCCATGGCGTTGAATTCGGCTTCACGCGCGAAGAATGAGTAGCAGTGAGGCCCAGCGATTCGGGTCAAATTCAGTCGCTCGCAGACTTCGTCCAACAGGCCACCCGTCCCGCAATCAGCATAACCGACAAAGATTGGTCGATCCGCGCGATCCTTGCGCGCTTGCACGGCTTTGGCCTCCACGCCACCGGGAATGCGGTCGGGGAAATTGTGCCAGATAGCCGGGAGTGCGGTGATCTCAAAGGCATCAGACAGACCCGCAGCCGCTAAAACGGCCTTCGTTTCAGCGCCAAGAGCGCCACAAATGATGATCAGGGGTCGGTCAGGATATTGGAACCCAGCTGCACCTTCTCGCGCTTCGATGCTGGGAACGGAACGACGCCCTTGCGTTCGCTCCGCACGGCCCGCACGCCCGCCGGATCGTGTTCGGCGAGCGGGGGCGTCGGTGTCCTTAGGCGTTTGCTCGGGCACCAATCATGTTGTGGCGGCGGGCCACAAAGTCCTTGGCGGTTTCAACAGCGACTGCAGCGTCGCGGCAGTAACCGTCGGCACCGATGCTTTCAGCGAACGCTTCGTTCAGTGGCGCACCGCCAACCAGAACGATGTAATCATCGCGCATGCCCTTCTCGACCAGCGTTTCGATGACGACTTTCATGTACGGCATGGTGGTTGTCAGCAGCGCCGACATGCCGAGAATGTCCGGCTTATGCTCTTCGATGGCGTCGAGGTAGTTTTCAACCGGATTGTTGATGCCAATGTCCACCACTTCGAAGCCTGCGCCTTCCATCATCATGGAAACGAGGTTCTTGCCGATGTCGTGGATGTCACCTTTCACCGTTCCGATCACCATGGATCCGATCCGCGGCGCGCCGGTTTCTGCCAGCAACGGCTTGAGGATCGCCATGCCGGCCTTCATGGCATTTGCCGCCATGAGAACCTCTGGCACGTACAAAATGCCATCACGGAAATCTTCGCCCACGATTGTCATGCCCGCGACCAGTGACTTGGTCAGAACGTCGTATGGCGTCCAACCGCGATCCAGAAGGATTTGAGTGGCCTCTTCGATTTCTTCTTTCAAACCGTCATAGAGGTCATCACCCATCTGTTCGACGAGTTCGTCGTCGTTGAGGGCGTTCAAATCAAGATCATCATCTGACATGGTGGTCTCCCTGGATCAGACACTGCAAAAAGGTGCAAAACACATCGATAGCTAAACGCTCATTTAGGCGATTGGCTGAAGTACGGTTGCCACGGGTACGACTTTCGCATGTCTGAAAACGACCGCAGCCCAATTGCCGAAGCCTTCGCTGCGCTTCATGTTGGAAAAAATGCACTCAGAAACTCACCGCACGAAGGATTAAGCGATTGCTGGAGCTGGTTGGTATTGTTGCGCCGTTCTTTATGGTGATCATGTTGGGCTATCTGGCTGGCCGGCTTGGGTTTTTCAACATCGATTCGGCCAAGGTCTTCAACAACTACCTGCTCTATTTCGCGCTTCCGGCTATGTTCCTGTCCAAACTGCTGGAACAGGATGTCTTGAGCGGTTTTGATGTTCGTATTCTGCTCATTTTCATGGGCGCGAACACAACCATCATTGTGATGTCGTGGATCATCCATGGCGGGCTCTATCGTTTACCCTTGGGCGACACGGCGGCCTTAGGAACGACCTCGACATGGGGCAACTCGGGCTACATGGGAATCCCGCTGGCGCTTGAACTTCTGGGCGGTCCGGGAATCTTTGTCGCGTTCTCGCTGCTTGCAGCCGATATCATCATCATTTCAATTGCCGGTTTTGCTCTGCATGAAATCGACAAGGACCGAACCGAAAACCGGGGCGGAAATGCCCTTGCTTCGATTTCGCGGGCGGGAATGAAGACGCTCCGCAGCATTGGAACCAATCCTTTCCTCTGGCCTTTCGCCATTGGATTTGCGCTCAGCGCTGTTCGTCCAAACTGGCCCCCGCTGCTGTCATCATCGATCGATTTTGTCTTTCCAGCGCTGGAAATGCTGTCTGCTACCGCGTTCGGTGTTGCGTTGTTTTCAATCGGCGTGGGGATGGCGCTGCGGCCTATTTCCAATGTCAAAGAAGCTGCGCCCATCTTGCTTTCGACAGGCTTGTTGAAGCTGGTCGCCCATCCAATCGTTACGGCGCTTCTCGCAGCTTTCCTGTTCAATCTGGAACCAGCGGTCTTTGCGACCTGCGTGATCCTCGCGGCAACACCGACGGCAACAAACGCCTTCATCATGGCAACCGCTTACGGAAAAAGGTCCAGCGAGGCTTCAGCAGCGATTTTGGTATCAACCTCCATCGCCTTTTTCACCCTGACAGCGCTCCTGTCCTACTTCCGCGCTGACCTGGGCATCTAGGTCAGTTCATCGGCAGGACTTTTCCAGGATTCATGATGTTCTGGGGGTCCAGCGCGCGCTTGATGGCGACCATCATAGAGACAGCTTCAGCCCCGTGTTCGCGTTCAAGATATTTCATCTTGCCGTGGCCAATGCCATGCTCACCCGTGCAGGTTCCGCCCATGGACAGCGCGCGGTCAATCATACGCGAATTGACCCAGTTCACCTGCTCCAATTCCCGCTCATCATCCTTGTCGAACAGAAAGGCGAGGTGGAAGTTTCCATCACCGACATGACCAACAATCGGCGCTAACACATCCGTTTGTGCCAAGTCCTCAACTGTCGCGTTAATACACTCTGCCAACCGCGAAATCGGTACACACACGTCCGTAGGCCAGGCTGAAGCACCGGGGCGCATCCGCTGGACCGAGTAAAACATGTTGTGCCGTGCATTCCACAGGCGCGTGCGCTCCTCAGGCTTGGTAGACCAACTGAAATCCTCACCACCCAGATCAGTCGCAATGGCCTGCGTCAGTTCAGCCTGCTCCTTCACCCATGCGTCAGTGCCGTGAAATTCAAAGAAGATGTGCGGCTTTTCCTGCATGCCGAGGTTGTCGGCCTGGTTCACAGCACGAATGGAGTCCCCGTCGACCAGCTCCATCCGGGCTACCGGGATTCCCATCTGTTTCACCATGATCGCCGTATTGGCTGCGGCATCGATATCCGGAAAGGCACACACAGCCGCCGAAACAGCCTCGGGCTGCCCATAAAGCTTAAGCTGAATTTCCGTGATGATACCCAATGTGCCCTCTGAGCCGACCATCAGCCGGGTTAGGTCATAACCTGCCGACGACTTCGGCGCGCGTCCGCCCGTCCGGACAATCTCACCGTTCGCAAGCACTGCCGTCAGTCCCAGAACGTTATCCTTCATGGTGCCATAGCGCACAGCATTGGTGCCGGAAGCGCGCGTTGCCGTCATACCGCCCAGCGAAGCATCCGCGCCGGGATCAATCGGAAACATCAGACCGGTCGCGCGTAAATCTTCGTTCAGCGCCTTTCGCGTCACCCCTGCCTGTACCCGGCAATCCAGATCGGCCTCGTTGACTTCGAGGATGGCGGTCATCAGGCTCAGATCGACGGAAATACCACCCCGGATCGCGTTGATGTGTCCCTCCAGCGAGGTGCCCGTACCAAAGGGAATGATGGGCGCATCATGCGCCGCGCAGAGGTTGACGACCTCGACGACTTCCTCGGTTGTCTCAACGAAAACGACACCATCCGGCGGCACTCCAGCGTGATGGGCCTCATCTTTCCCATGGCGCTCCAGAATCGCAGCCGCCGTTGAAAAACGATCGCCAAATCGAGCGCGCAACGCATCAAGCAAAGCAAGTGATGTCATGGCATTTTCCTCCCTGACCGATATGACCACGAACGGCCCCAGACGAAAACCCAAACTCGTCACTTGCGACAAGGTGGAAAACAAAAAAGCGGGGCCAAAACCCCGCTTTTCAAATCACGCGTCCTCTTTTTCAGAAAGATGCGGTATCAGCGCATTGAGATCATCGATGCTGAGATCTGCGGCTTCTCGGGTTATCGGCTTGCCGCGATAGGCGACCCCCAAACCCGCAGCCCGAATCATCGCGATGTCGTTGGCTCCATCACCCAGCGCGACAGCCCTATCCGGACCCACGCCGAGTGACTGGCACTCAGCCAACAGAACCGATTCCTTGGTCTCCGCCGTGACAATCGGGTCCAGCACCTTGCCCGACAGAGCATCGCCGTCGAGTTCAAGTCGGTTGGAAACAACCCGGTCGAAGCCAAGCCCGGCCCCAACGACATCTGCAATCAGATCAAAGCCGCCACTGACCAGAACCGTCCGCATTCCCAACGACTTGCAGGTACTCAGAAGCGCTGGCGCACCGGCGGAGAGCCCGACTTCGCGCGCAATGCCGTGGATGGTTGAAAGCTTCAAGCCCCGCAACATCATCACGCGTTCTTCCAGCGCCTCACGAAAATCAAGCTCACCGCGCATAGAACGCTCGGTAATCTCCGCGATCTTGGGACCAATGCCCAGGGCGTCGGCCATATCAACGATGGTCTCGCCCTCAGCAATGGTGGAATCCATGTCGGAGACCAGCAGGCGATATTTTGACGTTGCCACGTGCTACTCGCTCATTTCTGGGAATTCGAGGAAGCGGCACCGATCAATTTGCGGCAGCGACTGAAGAATCTGGAGGTCTTCTTCACTCACCGCACTGTCGATTTCCAGAAACGCAATCGCATCCCCACCTTGGGCCAAGCGCCCCAAGTGGAAGTTCGCGATGTTGATCCCACTGTCGGCCATGCGTGACCCCACCGCACCGATCAGGCCAGGCTGATCTTTGTTGGTGATGTACAGCATGTAACGGCCCAGTGTGGACTCAAGCTGGATGCCCTTGATTTCAGTAATGCGAGGACGGCCCGCCATCATGGTTCCCGCAATCGAGCGGCTGAAGGCTGGCGTGCTGACCAGAATGCGGATCACCGCCTGATAGTCGCCCGCGCTGTCGGTGCGGGTTTCCTTGATGTTGATCCCGCGCTGGTTCGCCATATCGCGCACGTTCACCAGGTTTACAGAAGCAAACTTGGTGCCCAGCATCGCCGCGAGTGCCGCGTTGGTGATGGGCTCATGCTTAAGACCAGAAGCATCCCCGCAGTACTCGATCTGCATGTCCAGGATTTCCTCGTCGGTCAGCTGACCAATCATGGACCCCAATTGCTTGGCAAGATCAATCCACGGCCCCAGCTTGCGCGCATCCTCAGCAGTCAGGGACGGGGTGTTGAGCGCGTTTTGAACAGCGCCATCAACCAGATAGTTCGCCATCTGCTCGGCTACCTGCACGGCCACTTTCTCTTGCGCTTCCTGCGTTGAAGCGCCGAGGTGAGGCGTGCAGATCACGCGCGGATGACCGAAAAGTGGGTTTTCCTTTGCCGGCTCTACGGCAAAAACATCCAATGCTGCGCCGCGGACGTGGCCACTTTCCAGCGCGCCCAGCAGAGCCGTCTCATCAACCAGACCACCCCGCGCACAGTTCACCAACATCACGCCCTTCTTCATTTTGTTAAAGGCGTCGGCATTGATCATGTTTTCGGTCTGCGCCGTCTTTGGAACGTGCAGGGTAATGACGTCTGCCTTAGCCAGCAGATCATCGAGCTCCACCTTGGTCACACCCAGATCCTTGGCGCGTTCCTCCGACAGGAAGGGATCAAAGGCCATGACTTTCAGGCCGATACCGATGGCTTTGGAGGCAACAATCGAGCCGATATTGCCCGCGCCGACCAGACCCAGCGTCTTACCGGTCAGCTCCGTCCCCATGAACTTGGATTTCTCCCACAACCCTTCGTGCGTAGACGCGTTGGCTTGTGGAATGTGCCGCGCCAGCGCGAACATCATTGCGATGGCGTGCTCTGCGGTCGTGATGGCATTGCCGAAAGGCGTGTTCATCACAACGACGCCGTTACGGGTACAGGCGTTCACGTCGATGTTGTCGACACCGATACCCGCCCGGCCAACAACTTTCAGGCGCGAGGCTTTTTCCAGCAAGGCCGGCGTCACTTTAGTGGCAGAACGGACAGCAAGGCCGTCGTATTCGGTGATGATGTGCTCCAGCTCTTCCGGCGTCAGTTTGCCGGAAACCGTCACATCACAACCCATGTCTTCAAAGGTTTGAACGGCTTGGGTGGACAGGGAGTCAGAGATCAGAATTTTTGGTTTCGCGCTCATGCTGCGTGTTCCTTCGTGTCAAAAGTTTCGGCGAATTGAGTGGCAAAGGCCCACTCCAGCCATGGGGTCAGGGCCTGGATGTTGCTGGCTTCAACCGTTGAACCACCCCAGATCCGCAAACCTGCCGGTGCGTCGCGGTAGCCATTGAAGTCATAACCAGCCCCTTCGTTTTCGATTTTCTTCACCAGCGCCTTACAAAAAGCGCCCTGCTCATCGGCTGGCAGTTGCTGGAACGCTGGATCAACAATCTTGAGGCACATGGAGGTGCTCGACCGGGTTGCGGGATCAGCGGCCAACCAGTCGATCCAAGCCGTCTTTTGCACCCAGGCATCTAGCGCTGCGAAGTTCGCATCGGCACGAGCGATCAGCGCTTTGCCACCACCAATGCTGTCGGCCCAATCGAGGGCAGCGAGAACATCTTCAACGGCCAGCATGGATGGGGTGTTAATGGTTGCGCCTTCAAAAATGCCCGCGTTGATTTTGCCCGCTTTGGTCATGCGGAACAGCTTGGGCAAAGGACGATCAGGCTCGTAGCTTTCCAGTCGCGCAACGGCGCGAGGCGAAAGGGCCAGCATGCCATGCGCAGCCTCAGAACCCAGCACCTTCTGCCAGGACCAGGTCACGACGTCCAACTTGCTGAAGTCCATTTCCATGGCAAAGGCAGCAGACGTAGCGTCACAGATCACCAACCCTTCCCGATCATCAGCGACCCAGTCCATGTTCGGCACCCGAACGCCAGAAGTCGTGCCATTGAAGGGGAAAACGATGTCGTGGGCGGAAGCAACCGCAGACAGGTCAGGCAACTCACCATAACCAGCCTTCATGACTTGGGCATTTTCGAGCTTCAGCTGCTTTATGGCGTCTGTGGCCCAGTCCTTAGAGAAGCTTTCCCATTCCAGAATGGTAACAGGTCGCGCGCCTAACATAGACCACATGGCCATTTCCACCGCGCCCGTGTCCGAGCCGGGTACGATCCCCAACAGCCAGTCTTCGGGCAGACCCAGCATGGCCTTGGAACGGTCGATGACCGACTTGAGTTTGGCCTTGGGCTCCTTGGCTCGATGCGAACGGCCAACAGCAGCTTCAACCAGTTTGTCGACCGACCAACCGGGAAACTTGGTGCAAGGACCAGATGAGAAATTGGGATCTTCGGGCCGAGTTGTCGGCATAGCGTGGGGCGCATGTATCGCGCCGCCAAACGAGTCCGCAGGTGCACGCATGGGTGCAGCGAGCGAACGCACGTCGTGCGTCGTCATGGTTCAAACCTCTAGTCTGGTGGCGGTTTGCTCCGCCAAGCCCAACCAGAAAACTCAAACTCAGGGCATAAATCAACCCCAGAAGCCTAGTAGTTTTGTGGCACCACGTTCCCGGCGAGGAGACTGTCCAGTTTCTCGCGACTTTCAGCCACGTTAGGGCTGTCGAAAGAATCAGGCTGTGTCAGGGTCTTACGGAACCAGGGATCCCCTGCTTTCTCAAAAGTCTGCTGCACCCAATCCAGTACAGCACTCACAGAAGGATCGTCGTGTAATACCCTCAGCACACCGACGTAAAGGGGCGTAATGGTGTGTGCGGGTTGCTCCGGCAGCGCAATCAACTCCGGGTCCATGGCCACATAGTTCCCCAGAAAACCGATCCCCATCCCTGCACGGACCAAATGATAGTAGGTGGTTGAATTGTTGCTGACGTACTTGGTCTTGGAATTCGCCGTCAGCTTCATCCAATCGGCAAAGCCAGCCCCCATGTCGCGATAAGCCACGTGATCCACAATTGGATAATCACTCCAATCGTCACCCCTTGGCATCCCGTATTGCTCAACAAAGACCTTCGACACAAAGGGTACGAGGTGAATGAAGCCTATCCTTCGAGACAGGATCTTGGCGTTCTGGAAATCATGGAACGAGCAGACCAAATCGACTTCCCGGCGTTCCAGCTCCGGCGGTTCGTTGGTGGAATAAAGTTCCAGAGAAACGCCGGGGTAAGCTGCTTGAAATTCCTTTACCCGCGGTGCCAACCAGTAGCTTAACAGGCCATCGGTGCAGGAAACACGGACATTGCCTTCAACGTCAGCCTGATCAACATTTGGCGTGTTCAGGGCCAAGGCGACCTGACGATCCATCTGATCAGCCAAAGCAACCAAGCGCTCACCTTCCTGCGTGAGCGATGAACCTCGGGTGCTTCGGACCAGCAGACGCCGATCCATTGCTTCCTCCAGCAGGGCCAGCTTGCGAATGACCGTTGGTTGGGTGACCCCCAGCAACTCCGCGCACTTCGCGATGGTACCTGCGCGTGAAAACGCCAAAAGAACCCGCAAGTCCTCCCAGACATCAGGACTGATCTTTTGCTCAGCTCCGATTTTGATAAAGCCCTCAGACAAAGAAGACCGCATCTGCTTCATGGCCCCCAAACTTTCATCTTGGCCTGCAGACGGTTTGGCGCAGTGTCTCAGTCAGGCATGGGTTGCGTGAATACGGAGGAAAGCCCCCCGACTTCTATACCATCAAACAATGCATCTTTCGTGCCGAAGTTGAAAATCGCACGCTGTTTCTTATTTCCCGATCTTCGAGAGAGAACCAGCATGTTCTCTGGACTTTCAACCACTTCCAGATCACCACCGGTAATGATTTCACCGGCCTTGCGCTTGGCAATCAAGCTTTTCACCTTGGACCTGAAGCTGTCAGGGTCGGAAATCTGCTGATCCATTCCACGTTTCAAGTGACGCTCGTCAACCGGCAACCACGGCTTGTCCGCGCTGGAAAATCCAGCGTTTTTCTCTGCACTATCCCACGGAATTGGCGTGCGACACGTGTCACGACCGATGAAAGTCGGCCAGAATTCAATGCCCCAAGGATCCTGCAAATCCTCATATGCCAAGCGATCTGCATCTTCCAAACCCAGCTCTTCGCCCATGTACATGCAAACCGAGCCATGAAGAGCCAATTCGAGCTCGATCATCATCAGGGATACACGGTCAGTATCTTCGGGCTGCAAGCCCATGCGCTTGACCTGTCGCGAGGATACGCGCGGGACATCATGGTTTGAGGTTGCGAACGTGATCTGGTGACCTTCGAGTTTGTCCGTCACCAGCCGCAGCACCCCTTCCAGCTCCTCCGCGGTCTGACCATCCCAGGCCAGTAAATCGAAGTTGTAGCAGGAGTGAAGCAAGCCCGGTTGAGTGTAACGGTTGATCATATCCATCCCGTTATCACCGCCCAATTCACCCATGAGGAACCGCGGCTGGTCGTAGCTGTCTGCCAGCGTCCGCAGCTCGCTCAGGAACGTGTTGACCCACGGTTGATCGATCTGTTTGGACTGAATGAATTGCATCCCAAAAGGTTGGGAAATCCGTGAGTCATCGCCACCCGAACCAAGGTCTTCGCGCGCGTCATTGTCGCGAAATTCTGGGTCAAAGGCCATGGTGTGGATGGCGTCCAGACGAAAACCATCGACGCCCTTGTCCAGCCAGTACTTACACTCAGCAAGAACCGCTGCCCGAACCTCTGGATTACGGTGATTCAGGTTCGGCTGTGACGTCAAAAAGTTGTGGAAATAGTATTGGCGGCGGCGCGCATCCCAAGTCCAGGCTCGACCACCAAAAAACGACAGCCAGTTGTTAGGCTCGGTCCCGTCCGTCTTCGGATCGTGCCAGACGAACCAGTCGGCCTTGGAGTTGGTGCGGTCCTGCCGGGATTCTTCGAACCATTTGTGCTCAGCGGAACAGTGACAAAGAACCTGATCGATGATGACCTTCATTCCCAGCTTGTGGGCCTTGTTCAGCAGATCATCGAAGTCTTGATCAGAACCGAAAACCGGATCAACGGCTCGGTAGTCCGAAACGTCGTAGCCAAAGTCCTTGAAGGGTGATTTGAAAAAAGGGGAAAGCCAGAGGCAGTCGACCCCCAGGTCAGCAACACTTTCCAGTTTTTCCGTAATCCCCGGAAGATCGCCAATTCCATCACCGTTACTATCGCGGAATGACCGGGGGTAAATTTGATAGATAACTGCGCTATCCCACCAGTTGTGGTCCATAGTCGCTCCCCAATGTATCGGTGTTTTTTCAGGAATCAGGCCGGTGCGAGTTCGACCCTCAGACCATCCAGCTCATCTGACATTTCCAACTGACAAGACAGTCGGCTCGTGTCTTTGACGTCCATAGCCAGATCGAGCATGTCGGTTTCTTCTTCGTCAGCACCCGCCAACTTGCCAAACCACTCACCATCAACATAGACGTGACAGGTCGCACACGCACAGCAACCGCCACAGGCCGCTTCGATGTTCATCCCCGCATCGCGGATGATTTCCATGACCTTGTGACCGCTCTTTGCTTCGAGGGTCTGTTCGCTACCGTCGCGATCCACAACAATGATAGATGGCATGCCAGAACGCTCCAAATCTGAATCCATGAGTTTGAAGGGTATTTAGAGCGTTATTGCTGCGAGGAAAAACACTAAATGGCGTTTCGCTGTGTCACTAAGCGAGACGCTGAATTGCAATGACCTTTGCCTTGTCAAAGATTGCCTCCACACACCCCCTACTCCAGCGCCAAAAACCGCAGAATGACGGCGAGAAAAAAACCTATGGCCTTGGAAAACAACACTTTAATTTAATTTTGATTTTATATTGTTCTCCAGTGGCAAATGAGAGCCATTGAACCGCTCAACAAAAAAGGGCTCCGCAATCGTGCAGGAGCCCTTTTTAATCTCCAGAAGAACTTAGGTCGACCTAAGCCGCTTCACCCTCACCACCACGATGGGC
>JBMZBW010000086.1:0-11719 GCA_049612785.1 Alphaproteobacteria bacterium
CTCGACACCATATCGAGCGTACCGCCCGCGATCACGGCTGTACCGCCACCGCCGCGGATCAGGGTAATTTCCGGCTCTCGCGGATCCCCGGCCACCATGCGGCCAACCCCTTGATCGATAGACAGCACCAAAACGCGCGAACGGGATTGCGTGGCCTCAACAACTTTCAGCAAACGGATCTGGGTATTTCCGGCCAGTTGCAGCGTCGAGTTTTCCATGAAAGTCAGCCTCGCCCGTCCCGAAGCGTCGGTCCTCACGCGGTCTCCGGGCATGATCGACATACCGGGCAGAGCCCGCTGATCATTGATCAGGACCCCGTCAACGCCCGATACAAACACGCCCACTGGCGTCTCTTCCACTTGCGTTGACTGCGCTGTGGAGGGTTGAGGCTGCATTAGCGACGCGATCAGACTCAGCGCCCCGGCAATCGCAACCAGAACCAGCAAGCCCAGCCGTCGCGAAAGCTGCTGACGTGTCATTTTGAGTTGCTGATTTTTATCGTCTGGACGCTTGATTTGCATGTCCCGCACAATGTCTTCCAAGCTTCCTGGCCGCAAAAGCGTTTGAGCAAAAAAAGGGCCAATCCTTTCGGATCGGCCGCTCTCACTCTTTACGCGCCCAGCTCTCTGGCATGGTGCCGAATATGATCGTCGAAGAATGTTCCGACGAAGAAGTAGGAATGATCGTATCCCGCGTGTCGCCGGATTTCACCCTGCTGGCCTGATGCCTTGAACGCCGCTTCCAGCCGTTCCGGACGCAAGCCGGACTCCAACCATGGATCATCATCCCCCTGATCCACCAGCACAGGGCCGGGGAAGGTCTGCTCACTGAACAGACGGCTCGCATCGTGGCCTTCCCAGAGGCTCTGATCCTCGCCCAGATAACCGCCCAGACACACCTGCCCCCACTCAACCTCCATCGGCGCAGCAATCGGCGCGAATGCAGACAGGGACTTGAACAGGCCCGGATGACGCAAAGCGAGAGTCAGCGCTCCATGCCCTCCCATCGAATGCCCGGAAACGCCCAGACGCTCCCGGTCAATGGGGAGTGCCGTAGTAACCGCATCGATCAGATCCTTGGTGATGTAGCTTTCCATCTGGAAATGGGGTGCCCACGGCGCTTGGGTTGCATCAACGTAGAAACCGGCACCCTGCCCCATGTTGTAGCGTTCATCATCCGCGACCCCTTCGCCACGGGGTGAGGTATCCGGTGCGATGAAGGCCAAACCAGCCTCCGCCGCGTACCGCTGCACACCCGACTTGATGGTCACGTTCTCTTCCGTACAGGTCAGGCCGGAAAGAAACACCAGACCCGCCAGCGTCTCCCCCTCAGCCAGGGTATCAGCCTTGGGGGGCAGAAACACCGCGACGCGCATGGTTGTTCCCGTCGCCGCGCTGTCGTGCTCCAGCGTCAATTGCCGCCCACCGAAGCAGCGGCATTCACTCACAATCTTCATCGCGTTTCTCAAAACTCAATGACAGAGCGAATGGACTTGCCTTCATGCATCAGGTCAAAGGCATCGTTGATCTGATCCAGCGGCATCTTGTGCGTAATCAGGTCATCAATGTTGATTTTGCCTTCCATGTACCAATCCACGATCTTTGGCACGTCCGTCCGGCCCTTGGCACCGCCAAAAGCCGTACCGCGCCAGTTTCGGCCCGTCACAAGCTGGAAGGGACGCGTGGAAATCTCTGCCCCTGCGGGCGCAACACCGATGATGATCGAGGTGCCCCAACCCTTGTGACAGCATTCCAGCGCATCGCGCATGACCTGAACGTTGCCGATGCACTCAAACGAGTAATCCGCACCGCCTTTGGTCAGGCTCACCAGATAAGGCACCAGATCGCCTTCAACCTCTGAAGGATTGACGAAGTGGGTCATGCCGAATTGCTCACCGATGGCTTTTCGGCCCGGATTGAGGTCAACACCGACAATCATATTGGCCCCGGCCAGCTTTGCGCCTTGAATAACGTTCAAGCCAATCCCGCCCAGACCAAAGACAACCACGTTGTCACCGGGCTGGACCTTGGCGGTATTAATCACCGCACCAATGCCCGTCGTTACCCCACACCCGATGTAGCAAATCTTGTCGAAAGGCGCGTCTTCGCGGACTTTTGCCACCGCGATTTCCGGCAGAACGGAATAGTTGGAGAAGGTCGAGGTGCCCATGTAGTGAAACAGCTTGTCCTTACCCATGGAAAACCGCGAGGTTTCATCAGGCATCAGGCCCTGCCCCTGCGTTTCCCGAATGGACTGACACAGGTTGGTCTTGCCAGAGGTGCAGTAGTCACACTCACGGCATTCCGGTGTGTAGAGCGGAATAACGTGATCGCCCTTTTTCAGCGACTTTACGCCCGGCCCGACATCAACCACCACGCCCGCACCTTCATGCCCCAGAACAGCGGGAAAGATGCCTTCGGGGTCAGCGCCGGAAAGCGTGAAGGCGTCGGTGTGACAAACCCCCGTCGCCTTCATCTCGATCATCACCTCGCCTTCGCGCGGCCCGTCAACGTTGATGGTAGTAACTTCCAGCGGCTTGCCTGCCTGTATCGCGACGGCGGCTCTGCTCTCGACCATGTTTTCCTCCCCTGATCCGGCCAGTACTTATGACTCGCACCATGCCTTCTGAATAGGAGAAGGACAAGGGAAGGTTTGCCCGTTTTCAGACTTGTTCCAGCTCGACCAGCGTTCCAACAAAATCCTTGGGGTGCAGGAATAAAACCGGCTTGCCGTGAGCGCCGATCTTCGGTTCGCCATCACCCAGAACCCGCGCACCTGTCGCCTTCAACTGATCTCGCGCTGCGATGATGTCTTCGACCTCGTAGCAGATATGGTGCATCCCGCCCTGAGCGTTCTTTTCAAGGAATTTTGCTATGGGCGAGTCCGCGCCCAGAGGCTCCAAAAGCTCGATTTTGGTGTTGGGAAGCTCGACGAAAACCACCGTGACGCCATGCTCCGGCAGGGCTTGAGGCGCGGAAACCGTCGCGCCCAAGGTATCCCGATAGGTCGCACTCGCCGCTGCCAGATCCGGCACAGCAATAGCAACGTGGTTCAAGCGTCCCAACATGCCCTTACACTCTCAGAACAGAAACCGTCACAAGCGGCTTCTTACCAATGGTGTCGCGGCAGAACTTGCGCAGCGCTTTAAACACTGCCGTTTCAACCGCATCATCGGATTTACGATCATTCTTGTTCATGCGATCAACCGCATCCCAAGCCCAATCCGCCGCCTCGTCCTCAATATCATCCTCTTCGGGAGTCTCAAACACACCCGCTGAAGTCAGAACCGGGTCGGCAACAATGGTTCCGCGTTCATTGATGGCGACGGCGACGTTGATCGAGCCATTGTGCATCATCCGCTTACGCATGCGCACAACGTCGCTTTCCAGTGCGATCAGACGGCTGCCATCCAGACCCAGAACATCAACATCAATCCGGTCGATGATTTCCGCTTCCTGCCCTTTGCGCAGCCGCACCACGTCACCATCACCCGGTGCCAGCGCCTGCCCCACCTGGCACGTCAGCGCGAGTTTGGCGTTTTCCAGCTGGTGCCGGGTTTCGCCATGAACGGCCAGCGCTACCTGTGGCTGAGTCCATTGGTACATCTGGGTGAGCTCATCCCGCTGGGGGTGGCCGGTGACGTGAACCTTCAGGCCGTCATGACCATCGGCCAGAACCTCGACGCCCAGTCCGGCCAGATGGTTCCGCACGCGATTAATATCGGTTTCGTTGCCCGGAATTTCGCGGCTGGAATAAACAACCGTATCCCCGGCGCTCAGCGTGACATGCTGGTGCTCGTTCCGCGATAGCTTGGACAGCGCAGCGCGTGGCTCGCCCTGGGTGCCGGTCACCAGCATCAGGACTTCTTCCCGCGGCAAACGGCCAACAGCATCCTCTGGCACCAGATCCGGGAAAGACTGCAGATAACCGTTTTCCTTGGACACGTCGTAGAGCCGATGCAGGGAGCGACCGATCAAGGCCAGCCGACGACCGGTCGCCTGAGCAACCTTCGCAACTGTTGCAACGCGCGCAACGTTGGTCGCAAAACAGGTGACGGCGACACGGCCCTTGGCGTTCTGCACAACCTCCAGAAGGCCCGGATAAACATCGCCCTCGGACCCGGAATGCCCCTCTTCCAGCGCATTGGTTGAGTCACAAACCAGCCCCAGCACACCTTCACGCCCTAAAGCGGCCAGTCGGTCGCTGTCGAACATCATGCCCAGTTGGGGGTCTGGATCGATTTTCCAGTCGCCCGTATGGATCATCCGTCCCGCCGCTGTATTGATCGATAGGGCGCAAGCCTCTGGAATCGAGTGGGTCACAGGGACAAACTCGACGTCAAAATCACCAATTTTCACCGAATCACCCGGCTTCACCCGGATCAGGTCCGCTTCACCGCCGCCGTAGCTGTCAATCTTCCGCTCAATCATCGACGCACCAAAAGGCGTCGCAAAGACAGGGCAGTCGAGCTCATCGATCAGATGGGGAATAGCGCCAATATGGTCTTCGTGCGCGTGGGTGATGGCCATTCCGACAATCTTGCCGCCCCCGTTCACCAGCGCGCTGACGTCCGGCACCAGCACATCCATCCCCGGCGTGCTTAGGTCGCCAAAGGCAACCCCGCAATCCACCACCAGCCACTGATTATTATGCCCATAGGCGTAGAGGTTCATTCCAATTTCCCCGCAACCACCAAGGGCCACAAAAAGGATCTCGTCCTTTGCGGGTTTCGTTAGGCGTCCAGCCATGTTTCTCCTTTGAGCGCGACTGTCCTTCAGCCCGCTTCGATGTTTTTTCAAAGCCTGACTTCGAACTCAGGCTTTCAAATATTTTGGCGCTGTTAGGCCTGCGCCTCGGCCCAATCCGAATAGAGTGCCGCCAATCCTTTGACGGTGAAGTCTGCATCGATGTGATCGAAAACATCTGTCCCGCTCGCAAACAAAGCCGCCAGACCACCTGTCGCCACGACGGGCGCACTGGGCATGTCCAACTCTTCACGCAAACGGGCAATCAAGCCCTCGATCATGGAAATGTAGCCCCAGAACAATCCCGACTGCATGCAAGCGACGGTGTCTTGTCCCAGAACCGATTCCGGTTGTTGTATGTCAATCCGAGGAAGCCTCGCCGCTGCTTGATATAGCGCTTCGGCCGAGAGATTAACCCCCGGTGCAATCACACCACCAATGTAAGCACCGTCTGCCGCGACAACATCCAGCGTGGTCGCGGTCCCAAAATCCACGACAATCGCCGGTCCCTGCCCCAAAACAGCGCGCACCGCGCGGGTGTTGACCAGACGATCTGCCCCGACCTGTTCCGGGCGATCAACGCGAATGTCAAAGTTCAGCGGCAGCTCGGCCTCGCCCACAACCAAGGGCACGCAGCCGAAATACACTTCCGCCAACTGCCGCAGTCCAAACAGGGACGCAGGCCGCACCGACGAGATAATCACGCCGGAGATGTCGCCAGGTTTGGTGCCGTGCAGCTTCATCAACTGCCGCAACCAAACGCCATCTTCGTCCGCCGTGCGCCGATCATCGGAAGCCCTTCGCCAGGAAACCAGCGCCTGTCCGTCTTCCATCAGCGTGAAAAGAACATTGGTATTTCCAGAATCAATGGCCAGCAGCATGGGTGCCTACCCCTTCATCAGTGGGACTGCGACGATGCATGAAGCATAACATCGCCCGCCAAAACTGTCTGGATTTCTCCGCTACTCATCTTGAGTTTGAGCGCGCCTGTTTCTTCGTCCAGGCCGATGAACAGACCCCGAAGTTGGTTTTCAGCATCAATTCGAACGGTGATTTCTTCATTCAGATACAGGGCACGCGATTGCCATTCCCGGAACAGATGCGCGCGCGAACCGGAATCCAGGTCAAAGCGGCGTACGGCCTCGGCCCAGTTGTGGATCAGCCCCATCACCACGGCTTTGGCCGGCCCCTCATAGCCAAGCGCGCGTAGATCCCGCGCAACATAGTCTGGACGGTCCAGCTCTGGCGCGGTTTCGATGTTAAGGCCCATGCCGAGCACCAGCGCTTGCTGCCCCGTTGGGGCTGTCGCGGTTTCCAGCAGCAGGCCCGCGACCTTGCCGCCGCTGACAAACGCATCGTTGGGCCATTTCAGGCGAATGCTGTCATCGGGAAAACGGCACACTTCCGTCAGCGTTCGCGCAAGCACAAGGCCCGCCACGTAACTCAAGGCAGGCCAATCCCGAACAGGAGATTGGGGAAAGTGCACAAAACTGACAGCGAGGTTTCCCGCATGGGTGCTCCAACTGCCCGCAGCGCGTCCGCGGCCTCGGCCAGCGGTCTGTTCATCGGTCAGGAAGAGCGTGGGGGCCGTGATTGCCCCAGTCCTGACAAGCGAGATTGCCTCATCGCTCGTCGAGCCAATTCGGTCGTAGAACCGGCCTTCCCAAGGCGACGGCATATCCGCCGCCTCAAGGTCAAAAGGGTGAGCCGTCATTTCGGCTTCTCCCGTGTTTAGGCGAAGACGCCCGCAGATGCGCTGGCCCAGTCCACGACGTAGCGGACAAAGACAATAAAGATCAGCAGGAACACAGCCGACATGCCGTAAACCGCCCGCAAGGACACGTCAGCAGCGTCAAAGCCGCCGTCTTCACCCGGCTCGTCAAAGAACGCAACTTTGATGATTCGGATGTAGTAGAACGCGGACAGAACCGAGGTCACCAGACCGATCACAGCCAACCACCAGAAACCGGCTTCGACAGCGGCGGTGAAGACGAGGAACTTGCCGAAGAACCCGGCCAACGGCGGGATACCGGCCATGGAGAAAAACACAACCAGCAGCGCCAGCGCCATCGGCAGGCGATTGCGCGACAAACCCGCAAGATCGCTGATGGACTCAACCGGCTGACCGGCACGCTTCATGGACAGGATCAGCGCGAAAGCACCGAGGTTCATCACAACGTAAGTCGCCAGATAGACCAAACAGCCCGCAACACCAGCTTCGGTCCCCGCAGCGACACCGACCAGCGCAAAGCCCATGTGACCGATGGAAGAGTATGCCATCATACGCTTGATATTGGTCTGCCAGATCGCAGCCAGCGAGCCCCAGACCATAGAGACAACGGCCAGAAGAATAACGATCTGACGCCATTCAGCGGTGATGTCGGCAAAGGGTTCCAGCATCACGCGGATCACCAGCGCGAACGCTCCCATTTTGGACGCGGTTGCAAGGAACGCGGTGATGGGCGTTGGTGCGCCCTGGTACACGTCCGGGGTCCACATATGGAAGGGTGCAGCAGAAATCTTGAAGGCCAGACCCGCGATGAGGAACACCAGACCGATGATCAAGCCAAAGGATGCGTCCCCGCCAATTCCAGCGGCAACAGCCTCAAAGCTGGTTCCGCCGGTGTAGCCGTAGACCATCGACATCCCGTAGAGCAGGATGACAGACGACAGCGCGCCTAGGATGAAGTACTTCAAACCAGCCTCGGACGCCCGCAGGTTATCGCGGCGCATGGCCGCGAGCACGTAGGCGGACAGGGAGGACAACTCGATACCGAGATAAACCGTCATCAGGTCCTGTGCAGACACCATGATCGACAGGCCCGTCGCGGCGTAAATCATCAAAACCGGCATTTCGAAGCGTCGGAACGTATCGGACGTAAAGGTCACGGCCATGAGCGCCGAGACCCCTGCTGCGCCAAATATCACGACCTTGGCAAACCGGGAGAAGGCGTCGTTCACGAACAGGTTGTTGAACCCTATGCCCGTTGGCGTCACCAGCGCGACCACCGCAGCGGCAAAAAGCAGCCCTGCTGCTGTCAGGGTGATGATGTGGAAATCACGGTTGCCACGGAACGCGCCCCAGATCAGCAAAACCATCCCCATAACCGCAAGCAACAGCTCGGGCAGGATTACCGCGATGTCAGAGAAATTCGAGTTCATCGATCAAACCCCTATCAGCGGATCAGTTTGAAGTCGCGACGCCAGCGGCATCGGCTTCAACAAATGGAACGAGAAGTGCATCCACCGACGCGGACATCACGTCGAGGAACGGCATGGGCCAAATACCCATCCAAAGCACAAGAATAACCAGCGGCGCGAAAATGAAGATTTCGCGGGGGGTCATGTCGAGCAAACTCTTGAGATCGTCTTTCTCCAGCTTGCCAAACACCACCCGGCGGTAAAGCAACAGCATGTAGGTTGCGCCCAGAACGATACCCGACGCCGCGAAAATCCCGACCCACATGTTCGACTGGAACGCACCGAAGAGCGTCATGAATTCACCGACAAAGCCAGCCGTGCCGGGCAGCCCGACCGATGCCATCATGAACAGCATGAAGATAATCGCGTACCGCGGCATGGTTTCCACGACGCCGCCGTAGCGGGAAATCATTCGGGTGTGCAGGCGGTCGTAGACAACACCGACAATCAGGAACAGCGCGGCGGAGATCACGCCGTGGCTGAGCATCTGGAAAATCGCTCCGTTGATGCCAAGGTCGTTGAGCGAGAAAATGCCCAAGGTGACGTAACCCATGTGCGCCACCGATGAGTAGGCGATGAGCTTTTTCATGTCTTCCTGCGCCAACGCAACAATCGACGTGTAGATGATCGCGATGATGGACAGGATTTGCACAAACAACGCCATGGCCTCGGAAGCCTCGGGCAGCATGGGCAGCGAGAAACGCAGGAACCCGTAACCACCCATTTTCAGCAACACGCCGGCCAGAATGACCGACCCCGCGGTTGGCGCCTCTACGTGCGCATCAGGAAGCCAGGTGTGAACCGGCCACATGGGCATTTTCACCGCAAAGGACGCGAAGAAGGCCAGCCACAGCCAGATCTGAATATTCTGCGCCAGCCCCAGATCGCCCTTGACCAACTGGATCATGTCGGCGGTGCCTTGGGTAAAGATCAGGGTCATGATTGCGACCAGCATCAGGACCGAGCCCAGCAGCGTGTACAGGAAGAACTTGAAGGCCGAGTAAACCCGGCGCGCGCCACCCCATACGCCGATGATCAGGAACATCGGGATCAGGACAGCTTCAAAGAAGACGTAGAACAGCACCAGATCCAGCGCCACGAAGGTACCGATCATCAGCGCTTCGAGCACCAGGAAGGCGACCATGTACTCTTTCACGCGGGTCTTAACAGCGTCCCAGGCGGAAAGGATACACAGCGGTGTCAGCAGGGTCGAAAGCAGCACAAACAGGACGGAAATTCCGTCAACACCAACCCGGTAAGCGATGTTGTACTGAGCAATCCAGGTGTATTCTTCAACGTACTGAAAGCCCGGATCCGCGCGGTCGAAGCCAACCCACAGCAGCAGCGAAATCACAAATACGATGGTCGAGTTTGCCAGTGCAACTTGCTTGGCGTTGCGGGCGACGGTTTCCTCGTCACCGCGCGCCAGCAGCAGAATGGCCAAAGCCCCGATCAGCGGCAGTGCGATGAGAATGGAAAGAAACGGCAGGTTTTCCATGATGGCGGTGTCCTCGTCTTTCCCGGCTTAGTTGCCGCCTGCCAGAAGCTGACCAGCAAAGCCGCTTCCGAACAGGAACAAAGTGATAATTGCGACCAAACCCGCCACCATGACAAAGCCGTAGTGGTAGATGTAGCCGGTCTGCATGGAGCTGAAGAAGCGCGCGAACAGCTGGCTGGCGTTCGCGACCCCGTTCGGGCCAAAGCGGTCGATGATGGAACCGTCGCCAACTTTCCAAAGGAAACGGCCAAAGCTCTGAATCGGACGAACGAACAGGAAGTCGTAAATCTCGTCAAAGAACCACTTGCGGCGGAAGAAAATGTCGATGGGGGCGAAGGTCTTGGCGATCTGCTTGGGAACGTTCGGCATGAGCAGATAGAAAATCGCGCTCAGACCCAGCCCCGATACAGCCATAACCAAAGGCAGGATTTTCACCCACGCCGCAGAGGCGTGCATCTTGTCGATCAAATCGTGGTCTTTGACCACTGAACCCGCCCAGAAGGTTGCACCGTGCGCAGCTTCCTTGGCGTGTTTGCCAGCGTCACCGTAACCGTGATGCCCGCCTTCCATGAACCATGGGTAGGCAATTCCACCCGCAACAACGGCACCAATCGCCAGAATGATCAGCGGGCCGATCATGACAAGCGGGCTTTCGTGTGCGTGGTCGAAGGTATGCTTGTCCGCGCGTGTTTCACCGTGGAAGGTGAGGAACAGCAGACGGCCAGAGTAGAACGCGGTCAGGAACGCGGCTGTGATCCCCGCCCAGAAGGCAAAGTTGCCAGTGAGCG
The DNA here is from genome assembly GCA_049612785.1 of Alphaproteobacteria bacterium. Taxonomy (GTDB): domain Bacteria; phylum Pseudomonadota; class Alphaproteobacteria; order UBA7985; family UBA7985; genus UBA7985. Next base: position 10,233 of record JBMZBW010000086.1, read on the forward strand.
TGTGCGCAGCGTGCGCTGCTTCGAGGATGGCGTCCTTTGAGTAGAAGCCTGCAAAGCCAAAACCTGCCGGGCCAAAGAGGAACGGAATACCAATCCCCGCCAGCGCCAGAGAGCCAATCCACATGTAAGCGTAAGTAACCGGCACCTTGCGCCAGATGCCACCCATTTTGCGCATGTCCTGCTCGTGGTGCATCGCGTGGATGACAGAGCCAGCGCCCAAGAACAGCAGCGCCTTGAAGAAGGCGTGGGTCATCAGGTGGAACACGGCTGCATCGTAAGCGCCAACACCCGCCGCGAAGAACATGTAACCCAACTGCGAACAGGTGGAGTAAGCAATCACGCGCTTGATGTCGAACTGGGTCAGACCCACCGTTGCCGCGAAAATCGCAGTCAGCGCGCCAATGACCGTTACGAAGTCCAGAACCAGCGGCGCAAGTTCAAACAGTGGCGACAGGCGCGCGACCATGAACACGCCAGCGGTTACCATGGTTGCGGCGTGGATCAGCGCGGATACAGGCGTTGGGCCTTCCATCGCATCAGGCAGCCAGGTGTGCAGCAGGAACTGCGCCGACTTACCCATCGCGCCCATGAACAACAGCGCGGTCACAACAATGATCGATGTGTCAAAGGACATGCCGAAAATGCCCGGCAGCGGGTGGTCTGCATCGACGTGGCGAGCGACTTCCAGAACGCTGTTTTCACCGGAGAACGCGACGGAGCCGGTCAGCAGGAACGCGCCGAAGATACCCAGCGCAAAACCAAAGTCACCCACGCGGTTGACGATAAACGCTTTCATCGCAGCCGCGTTCGCCGAGGGCTTGTGGTACCAGAAACCGATGAGCAGGTAAGAACTCAGCCCCACCCCTTCCCAGCCAAAGAACAGCTGGATCAGGTTGTCAGCGGTGACCAGCATCAGCATGGCAAAGGTGAAAAGGCTCAAGTACGCCTGAAACCGCGGGATCGATTTGTCTTCAGACATGTAACCGGCGGAGTAGATGTGCACGATGGACGAAACCACCGTCACGACCACCAGCATGACCGCCGTCAGAGTATCAATCCGCAGCGCCCAGCTTGCCGCGAAATCGCCAGAGGCAAACCACGTAAACAGCGGAACGACGTAAGCTTCTTTGTGGTTCAAGCCAACCTGAATAAACAGCCAGACCGACAGCAGCGCTGCGGCAACCATGGCACCGGAGGTCAGAAGCTGTGCATTCCGGTCGCCCAGACGCTTATCCGCAAAGCCCGTGATGATCGCCGCAATCAGCGGCAGGAAAACGATGGCTTTTTCGATGAGGAAATCAAACATACTGCTGCCCTAGCCCTTCATCGAGTTGATGTCTTCGATCTCGATGTTCCCCCGGTTTCGGAAGAACACAACGAGGATCGCCAGACCGATGGCCGCTTCAGCCGCTGCAACGGTCAGGATCAACAGTGCAAAGATTTGCCCGGTGAGATCACCCAGCTCGGTCGAGAACGCGATCAGGTTC
>JBMZBW010000087.1:0-11652 GCA_049612785.1 Alphaproteobacteria bacterium
GAAACTGATGCATCATGGTTGTCAGGTACCAACTGAAGCGTTCAATCTTCCAGACCCGAGCCAGCGCGTCGATGGAGTAGCGCTCCAGCGCGGCGTCCGAGCCGCCGTTTTTCCACTGGGCAATAGCGCGAGACAGGCGGCGGACATCGGCGAAAGCAAGGTTGAGGCCCTTCGCCCCGGTGGGTGGAACGATGTGCGCACTGTCCCCACCCAGGAACAGTCGGCCAAAGCGCATGGGCTCGGAGACGTAGGAGCGAAGCGGCGCGATTGACTTCTCAATCGGCTCGCCGGTCTTGACCTGCTTACCCAACTCACCCAAGCGGGTTGTGAAGGCTTCCCAAAAGCGCTCCGTGCTCCAATCATCCACGGTTTCCCCCGGTGCGGACTGGACGTAGTACCGGCTGCGGGTTTCCGAGCGCATGGAGGCCAGCGCAAAGCCATCCTGATGGTTGGCGTAGATCACGTTGTGCGCGACCGGTGGTTCATCGACCAGAATACCAAGCCAGCCAAAGGGATAAGTCCGCTCAAACTCTCGACGGCGCTCGGACGGGATGGATTGACGGCTCACGCCATGGAAGCCATCACAGCCCGCAATCACTTCAGCGGTTAGAACCACGCTTTCGCCGTTGGTGTCGGTAAACTGGACCTTGGGCGCTTTGCTTTCCAGATCCGCAAGGGTGGCGTCCGGGCAGTTCCAAAAAATGGTCTGCCCTCGCGTTTCACAGGCCTCAACCAGATCTTTGGTGATTTCTGTCTGACCATAGACAATGACGTTATGCCCGGTGATGTCTTTGACCGGAATTTCACAAAGATCACCATCGAAGGAAAGGATCACGCCATCGTGCGGAATACATTCCGCATGCAGCCGTTCGGCACAGCCCGCCTCTTCCATGCCTTCGACGGTTCCGCGTTCGAGGATTCCCGCACGAATGCGCTCAAGAACGCGTTCTTTCGAGGTGCGTTCAACAATGACGCTGCTGATGCCGGACTGGTGCAACAGTTGGCTGAGCAGCAACCCAGCAGGGCCAGCGCCAATGATCGCCACGGTGGTGCTTAGTTCTCTGGACATGGGCTTTCCGGTTCGAGATCTTCAATCTGTGACATGTTACGTTTGTGCTCAGGGTGTTGTAGGATACTTTAAGGCTTGTGGTAAGGGGAAAGCATTGTCGCAGAGGAAGGCTGAATGCGAATTTTGGTGTACGGAGATTCCAATTCCTGGGGCTACTTGGACGATGGTCTGGTTCAGCGTTACGCCGAGCGCTGGCCGGTGGTTATGGCGCGGCAAGGCAGGGCGCTGGGATGGGCGTTGATTGAAGAATGCCTGTCCGGTCGCACGACCAACCTGCCGGACCCCGAAATGGGCGACTACGTCGATGGCGCTGCACCGCTGCTGGCGATTCTGCGGTCGCATCAACCCTTTGACCTCATGCTGGTCATGTTGGGCACCAACGATCTGAAAACACGATTTGGACGGTCCGCTGATGAGATTGTCGGGGGGCTGTCTGACTTGTCTGATCGCGTGTCTGCAAGTGAGGTTTGGGAGGGGGCGGTCGGGGCTCGGCTCGGCTTTATTGCGCCACCGATTTTGGGCGCGCGTGCGGATGATCCGGCTTGGAGCTTCTCGCAGGATTGGCTGGGCGGTCGGTCTAAATCCCGTGAGTTGCCCGAAAAAATCGAAGCCATGTGCGCGGCACGGGGGCATTTGTTCTTTGATGGAAACCGGGGTGCACGGTCTTCTGACCTCGACCCAATCCATTGGGACAAGGAAAACCATCACAAAATGGGAAAGGCCGTTGCCGACTGGTTGGCTACAGTTCTTTGAGAAAAGCCAGCAGCGCGGCGTTCACCTCTTGCGGGCGTTCCTGCTGAATCCAGTGGCCGGCCCCCTCGATGATCGTCAAAACTCGCAAATCACTGAGCAACTCACCGGCGCTTTCGTAGGCGTCGCGACCCGGCACAAAGGTCCGCACGGGGTCGAGGGACCCGGCGATAAAGGCGGAGGGTTGGGTGAGGGCTTTGACGCCATAGTCGGGCAGAGCGTGGTAATCGGTATCGATGTTGCGGTATCGGTTGAAGGGACCGCGGAAGCCGGATTGCGTGAAGGATTCGGCAAAGGTGTCCAGCTCAGAAGCACTCATCCAATCCGGAAATGGTGCGGGCAGAGGCAGATGATCGAGCAGCGGCTCGTTCACCCCGAGCGCAGGCCAAACGCCACCGGTTTTGGCGGCATCCCCGGACAGCGCAAAATAGATTTTCGCCAGTGCGGTCCTGGGGTCGGCTTCAAAGGCAGCTTCGGCCACGCCTTCATCCTGAAAGTAGACCTGATAGAAAAAGCGGCCTTTGTCCGTGTAAAGAAGATCCCAGAGAGCCAGCGGGGGCAGGGACGCGCGTCGGAAGTAGGGAACGCTGAGACCCGCAACGGCGCTGATCCGGTCCGGATGGGCAAGGGCTGTATTCCACACGATAGGACCGCCCCAGTCGTGACCGATGAGAACAGCGCTTTGCTCGCCGAAATGATCGATGACGCCAATGATGTCGGCCATGTGCTGCGTCATGGCATAGGCATCAACAGCCTGTGGCCGATCACTGCGGCCATAGCCGCGGACGTCGATGGCGCAGACCGTGTATCCGGCCTGAGCCAGTGGTTCCATCTGGTGCCGCCAACTGTATGACAGCTCTGGCCAACCGTGGACGAGGATCAGCAGGGGGCCAGTCCCGGTGACGCGGGCGTGCAAGCGGATCCCGTTGGTGGGGATGTCACGGGAGGAAACGGCTTCGGCCATCAAATAACCCCTTCTTGCCTGAGACGTTCAAGTGCCTGAGCATCATAGCCCAGAGCGCCCCAAACCTCGCCTTCGTCTGCGCTCAAGGCTGGCGGTGGTGCGGTGACTTTGGGGCGGACCCCGTCGATCTTTACGCCCGTTGAAACAACTTGAATCGTGCGGTCAATCGCCGGTGTGTTGCTGAATTCTTCGAGGAAATCGCGGCTTTGCAGGTGGTCGGATTGCAGAACCTGAGGCACGGTCAAAACGGCTCCGGCAGGAATGCCCAGAGCATTCAGCTCGCTTTCCCAGTCAAGCGCGGATTTGCTGGCAAGGCTGGCTTCCAGCTCGGCTCTCAGGGCGTGGCGGTTGATTTTCCGATCTTCACGGGTGCGGTAGTCGGGATGCGTGGTCAGCTCCTCACGGCCCAGATGCGAGCAAAGGTTGTCCCACTGCTCGTCCTTGTTGGCTGCGATGTTGAGTAAACCGTCGCCCGTCTGAAAGGTGCCGGACGGGGCAGAGGTCGGGTTTTCGTTGCCATTGGCCGTTGGTTCCTGTCCTCCAATCAAATGGTTGGACAAAACCCAGCCCATTGTTGCCAACAGGCTTTCAAGCATGGAAACATCAATCATGCAGCCTCTGGGACGGGCATTGAGCGCTGCGCTGATTGCCATGGCTGCGGTGAGCCCGCCGATGGTATCGGCGACGGGTGACCCGACACGCAGGGGCGCTGACGTGCTATCGCCGGTCACAGACATTAGGCCCGATGCGCCTTGGATGATCTGGTCGTAGGCTGGACGCTTGACCCAAGGGCCATCCTGCCCAAAACCCGATATGGCACAGTAAATGAGCGCTGGGTTAACGGTTTTCAGGGTCTCGTAACTCAGGCTCAGGCGCTCCATCACACCGGGGCGAAAGTTCTCCACCAGCACATCTGCGGTTTCGACCAGTTGGCACAGCATATCTTTGCCACGCGGGTCTTTGAGGTTCAGTGAGACCGACTTTTTACCGGCGTTTTGTGCCAGAAAGGAAATGCCCATTCCGCCTTCATTCAGCGCCGGGTCTGCACCAAGATTTCGCGCGAGATCACCGCGGCCAACGGCTTCGACCTTGATGACTTCCGCACCCAGATGCACGAGCTGATGACAGGCAAAGGGACCGGCCAGCACATTGGTCAGATCCAGAACGCGAATGCCGGATAAAAGACTGGTCATGCTTCCCCGTCGTTGGTCTGCTCGGTGGAGAACACCAGCGATACCTGTGCGTTCTTACCGACGTTCTTTTCGACCTGGCCTTTGTGCAAATCCATGATTTCTTCGACGATACTCAATCCGAAGCGTTGCACGCTGGGTTCGCTGGGGCCAGTGGGTCGAAAGCCCTGTCCATCGTCGCTGACAATCAGACGATCATGCTGGACCGTGATGGTGGCTGTTGTCGCGCCTCTGGCGTGCTTGATGATGTTGTCGATCAGGTTCCCCAAAGCCTCAAGCAGCAAGGCGTAATGGCCGGAGACCCGCGCGCTGCTTTCGACCTGCAGGCCCAGATCAACGCCGGCGCGATAGGCCCGGAGGGACCAGTCCTCGACGGCTTTTTGGGCCAGTTGTTCAAGGTTGACCGAACCAAAGGAATCATTGCGGTTTGACGGTTGGACGCCAACACGACTGAGCAGCATCATTTGCTCGACCAAATGCGCAAGGTGATCAATGCGGCTTGAGAGGGCAGGAAGATCCGGTTCCGTGCCTTCCATGGAGGCTACTTCCAGCTCGGTTTTCAGCTCGGCCAAGGGGGTTCTGAGTTGGTGTGCTGTATTGGAGACAAAATGTCGATGCGAGTTCAGCGTCTTCTCCAACCGACCAAACAGCGCATTGATCTCATCGACCAGCGGTTGACCTTCGGGCGGGACCGGGCGGCGGATGGCGCGCAGATCGCGTTCGCTGCGCTGGCTGACAGCATCGGCAAGGTTGCGCAGGGGGCGAAGGCCCAGATTCACTGCGTAGAGTGTGAGCAGGCTGATGACCAAAACGCCCGCGACGAAGCCCAGAACGGCGTAGCGGAGGTAGCGTTCCAGCACGCTGGAGCGCTGGCCGAGGGTCTCGGCGATCAAAACAACGAATTCGACGCTGGCCGAGTAACTGAGCGCTTCATCCCGAATAGCAATCATCCGCATGGGCTGGCCGCGAAAGTCGATCTGTTGCAGGACTTTGTCAGCCTCACCAAAGACCGGGGCGGGCAGGTTTCTATAACCGGTCACTACTTCGCCTGACGGCCATTTTTGCACCGAGTAGAACACGCGATCTTCCGCAGAGTTGGTGAGCATCTGCAGGGCCGCATAGGGCAAATCCACGACCAGTTGGCCGTTTTCCAAAACCACGCGGTCGGCAATGGCGAGGGCGGAGCCTTCGAGGACGCGATCATAACTGTCTGTCGTTGCCGACCGAATGGCCCAATAAATCATTCCGATCAGAAAGGCCGATAGGGGGATCAGCGGAAGCAGCAGGAACATCAGCAAACGCTGGCGAAGGCTCATCATGCGTTTTGCGCTTCCAGCAGCATATAGCCAACACCGCGCACCGTGCGCAGCTCGATAGCCGAGTGGTTCAGGCGCTTTCTTACCCGGCTGATGATGACTTCGATGGCGTTGGGTGTTGGTGGATCCACGTTGTCATAAAGCGCGCTGATCAACGCGTCCTTCGACACAACGGAATTGGCATTGGTCGCGAGGATCGACAGGCAGGCAAATTCCCGGCGGGGAAGGTCAAACTCCTCCTGCTCCAACCGCGCAAGCCGGGCAGCGGTGTCGATGGTCAACGGACCCACAGTGATCTTGGCATCAATACCCCCGCCTTTGCGTCGCACCAAAGCCCGCGCGCGCGCCATGAGCTCATCGAGTGCAAAGGGCTTGGTCAGGTAATCATCCGCACCCCGATCCAGACCGCTCACCCGGTCGCGTACAGCGTCGCGTGCGGTGAGGATCAGAACGGGCGTCTTGTCGTCCTGTTCCCGCATTTCGCCCAGCAGTGTCATCCCGTCGCCATCGGGCAGGGTCAGGTCCAGCAGGACAATATCCACGGCATAGTCGCGCAGGAACAGCCGCGCCGAAGACAGGTCGCTGGCATGGTCCAATGTCAGTCCTGCAAGGGCAAACGCACGCGAAACGCCGTCAGCCAAAACAGGGTTATCCTCCACCAATAACGCTCTCATAGGTCATATTTCGCATGATTCTGTCAGGCTGGCGACAGCTTACATTTGCTAAGAATCACGTCACCTTGGGCAGTTTGTCTGCTTGCAGGGGCGCTACTGGGAGGATAGCGAAGTGGGGAAACTTGGGCGTCTGATCGCCTACCTGACAGTACTGGCTTGCCTGTTCTGTGCGCGGTTGTCCGCTGCCGAACCTATCGTGCTGTCAGGGTCCGGGGATGAGCAGCTGACCATCTACTCAACAGCCGATTACATCGCTGTCGAACCGGTTCTCCGCGCCTATCAGGACGCAAAACCCGACCTCACCATCAACTACTATGAACTGTTGAGCACCGAGCTTTACCAGCGGGTGTTGGACGAGGAAGATCAGACGGCAGACTTCGTTTGGTCGTCTGCGATGGATCTGCAGATGAAGCTGGTTCACGATGGCTACGCCCGGCGTTTCACGCCAAGCGCTATCGCCAGTTTGCCGGAATGGTCCTATTGGCGTGATGAAGCCTATGCTGTGTCTGTTGAGCCTGCTGTCATAGTTTACAACCGCAATGCCTTTGAGGGGCGGGAAGTCCCAACCACGCGCGAAGCCCTGCTGTCCTGGCTGCAAAGTGACAATGACAGCGCGTTTCAGATGGTGGGTACTTACGATATCGAACGCTCTGGTCTGGGGCTGCTGCTGGCTGCGCGGGATGCAGATCAAAGCCGGGATTTCTGGACGCTGGTTCAGGCCCTGGGCGCTAATCAGGTCGAGCTGTTTTCTTCATCCAGTGGACTGATCGAGCGTGTTGCACGCGGTGACCTTTCGCTGGCTTACAACGTTCTTGGCTCCTACGCTGCCAGCCGTGCTAAAACGGCAGAAGCTTTGGGCGTGGTGCTGCCTCGCGATTACACGCTGGTGGTTAGTCGTGTCGCCTTTGTGCCTTACGCCGCAGTCAATGCGAGCGCTGGTGAAGACTTTCTTGATTTCCTGCTGAGCCGTCGGGGTCAGCGCATTCTCAACGACGAGGTCGGCTTTCCTGCTGTCCATGAAGCCGTTGACTGGAATTCTACTCTCTTTCCCGAAAATGGTCTCACCCGTCGGTATCTGGAACCGATGGAAGTGGATACGCGCCTGCTGGTCTATCTGGACCAAGCGCGCCGGGAGAACGTGATCCGCCAATGGCGGCAAGCTCTGGGGGGGCCGCTTTGAATGGCGATCCTCAGAACCCCAAAATCAGCATACTGGGAGGATTTACCATGCTGAAGAAACTCGCTGTGGGTGCTGCGGCACTCGTTGCAACCAGCACAGCCGCACATGCGGAACAACTGGTTGATTCCATTCACTTCTTGATTCCAGGCGGCGCAGGCGGCGGCTGGGATGGTACCGCTCGCGGCACCGGTGAAGCTCTGACGGGCGCAGGCATCGTTGGCTCTGCTTCCTACGAGAACATGTCCGGTGGCGGCGGTGGTGTTGCCATCGGTCACCTGATCGAAAACGCTGACTCCATGCACGGAACCCTGATGGTGAACTCTACACCTATCGTGATTCGTTCCCTGCAGGGCGTTTTCCCGTACAACTTCTCGGACCTGACCATGATTGCGGGCACCATTGGTGACTTTGGCGCTCTGGTTGTGACCCCTGGTTCTGCTACCACGCTGGCTGATCTGGTTGCTGCTTACAACGCAGACGCCAACTCCATCGCTATGGGTGGTGGTTCCGTACCGGGCGGCATGGATCACCTGATTGGTGCTATGGTCATGAACGCTGCTGGTGCTGACGCAACGAAGATCGCTTACCTGCCGTTTGACGCGGGTGGTGTGGCTCTGGCTGCTCTGCTGGCTGGTGAGATCGAAGTTCTCTCCACCGGTCTGGGTGAAGCTCTGGCACAGTCCAAGGCTGGCGAAGTTGATATCCTGTGTATCACCAGCGACGCTCGCGTTGCAGACGCTCCAGACGTACCAACCTGTTCCGAAGCTGGCGCTGATGGCGCGTACTTCGTGAACTGGCGTGGTTTCTTCGCGGCTCCGGGTCTGCCTGATGACAAGGCTGACGCTTACCGCGCTGCCATCGCTGCGATGTACAGCACGCCTGAGTGGGAAGCTGTTCGTGCGCGCAACGGTTGGGTTGAGATTCACAACCCAGGCGACGATTTCGTAGCCTTCCTGGAAAACCAGGAACAGATCATTGGTGATCTGATGCGTTCCATGGGCTTCCTCTAAGCCAATAACGCCGGGGAAGGGAGCCGCACAAGGCTCCCTTCTTTCCCCAAAACAGCTTTCAAGCTAACATTCTGTTTCTAAACAACTTTGCTCACCTGACGGGTAGTGATCATGTCTCGCCTTTTGTCTGCAGATCGGATTGTTGGGTTCATCCTGCTGATCCTGTGTTGTCTGTTCACATATTTCGCCTTTGACCTCGCAAAGACGATTCCGCCGTTTTTCCAGAACCAACCCATGCGCGTGGATACGCTGCCAAGGATTTTGGGTATCGCAGGAATTCTGGCGTCGATCGTGACCATCATTGCCCCGACCACGGGCGCCAAGCGTGAGCCGCAAAACAAGCAGCTCAAGGAAAACGAGGACCGGATGGCGGACTTGAGCTTTGCCAACTTTGGTCAGGCCAAGTGGGGACAACTGATCGCCATGATCGCGCTGATGATTGTCTACTCGACCTATCTGCGCGCGGGCGGGTTCATCCCGGCCACCTTCTTCCTGCTGCTGTTCGGTAGCATCATTCTGGGCGAGCGCCGGTGGATTGCGATGGTGATTGTTTCCATCGCTGCACCTTTGGCCATTTGGCTGCTCGTGACTTACGTGCTCGACCGCACCATTCCGCCCTTGCCCAAGGCGCTCATGAACATGTTGGGGGCTTAAGCCGATGTTAGAAGGCATCCTGACCGGCCTGAGTGCCGCTTTTACCTTTCAAGCCATCGCTCTGGTGGTTCTGGGCTGTCTGATCGGCTCCTTTATCGGCATGGTTCCCGGTCTGGGACCGATGCAGGTGATTGCCATCATGATTCCCGTTGCCGTGGGGATCGGAGACCCGTCCGTCGCTATGATCATGCTGGCCGGGGTTTATTACGGGGCGGTGTTTGGCGGCTCCACCTCATCTATTCTGATCAACGCGCCGGGGGTCGCGTCCACTGTCGCGACCTCGTTCGACGGTTACCCCATGGCCCGCAAAGGCTTCGCGGGCAAGGCGCTGACGATTGCAGCAATTTCGTCGTTCGCAGGCGGCACCGTCGGTGCGATCCTGCTGACACTGGCCGCCAAGCCGCTGGCCGATGTGGCGCTGCTGTTCCAGTCGCCTGAGTATCTGGCGGTGATGATTGTTGGCATGACGGCTGTTGCTGCCTTTGGCGAGCGGGGCCGGGCTTACAAGGCCGTGTTGATGGTGATTTTCGGCATGATCCTCGCCTCAATCGGTGAAGGCTCACAGTTCGCAAACCGTCCTCGCTTTACCTTTGGCTATGTGCCGCTGCAGGATGGGATTTCATCCATTACCCTGATCATGGGTCTGTTCGCCGTTCCTGAAGCTTTCTTCCTGATCCTTGACCCCAAGCGGGGGCAGTACAAAGGCGACGGGGAGAGCAAGGAAATCAACAACATGCGGATCAATGGCAAGGAGGCCAAGGAAATGGCTCCTGTTATTGGTCGCCAGTCGATCCTTGGTTTCCTGATTGGCGTCATGCCGGGGGCTGGGGCTACCATCGCCTCGCTGATGGGATACGCGATGGAGCGCAACATCGCGCCCAAGGAGAAGCGTGATGAGTTCGGCAAAGGGTCCTTGCGGGGGCTGACAGCACCGGAAACCGCCAACAACGCGGCTTCCACGGGGTCTTTCGTGCCCATGCTGACACTGGGGATTCCAGGATCAGGGACCACGGCTATTCTGCTGGTTGCGCTGATCTCGCTGGGCGTGCAGCCCGGTCCGGCGCTGATCAATGACAACCCGGACATCTTTTGGGGCATCATCATTTCCATGTACTTCGGTAACGTGGTGCTGCTGATCCTCAACTATCCGCTGATCCCTTACATCGCCAAGCTGCTCGCGGTTCCGCGGACCTTCCTGATCCCGTTCGTGCTGTTCTTCTCGATGGTCGGGGCTTATCTGGTGAGCCAGAATCCGACTGAGCTCTACACCATGATTGTTCTGGGGGTGATTACGACGCTGCTGCGGTTGGCGAAGTTCCCGATTGCACCGATTGTCATCGGCTTCATCCTTGGCATTCGGATGGAAGATAATCTGGGCCGCGCGCTGACCGATCCGGATTACTCTGGTTTCAGCTTCATTTGGGAGCGTCCCATGACGCTGGTGTTCCTGCTGATCGCTGCGGCCATGTTGCTCTACCCCATGATCGAAGGCCGGCTGGCGCGTCGCGAGCGCAAGAAAGCCCGCGACACGCAAGTCACCCAGGACTAAAACCGTCGAATGGTTAAAGTCCTCATTCCTTCCGGCGCGCTCGGGATCAGTGTCGATCCCGACGCGCTCGAAAGGGGCTTGCAGATGCAGCCCGATATCATTGCCATCGACGGTGGTTCAACCGACAGCGGCCCGCACTACTTAGGCACCGGCACGTGCAAGTATTCGCGCGCGTCGGTAAAGCGCGAATGGCGGCTGCTGATGCTTGCGCGGGCGCGGCTGGGTGTGCCTTTGCTGGTTGGAACCGCAGGGACCTGCGGGACGGATTCCATGGTCGATTGGCTGCTGGATATCACGCGGGAAATCGCAGCAGAGGAGGGGCAAAAGCTCCGCGTGGCTGCGCTCTATTGCTCGCAGGAGCCTCAAGACGTCGCGCAAGCGTTCACCAACGGAACCGTTTCCGCTTTGCCGGGCGCGCCGGAAATATCTGAACCAAAAATGATAGGCGACTGCACCAACATCGTTGCTTTGGCCGGGGCGGAGCAAATCAACACGGCCCTGGGCACCGGGGCTGAAATCGTGATTGCCGGTCGATCAACGGATACTGCGGTGATCGCGGCTTTACCGCTGGCAAAGGGGTGTCACCCCGGCGGCGCGTGGCATGGGGCAAAAATTGGCGAGTGTGGTGCCTTGGCGACCAACAACCCGGCGACAGGGGCAATCCTGATCGAATTTGATGCCCAAGGGTTTACGGTGCGTCCAACGGGCAAAGACGTCCTCGCCACGCCAACAACCGTGTCGGCTCACATGCTCTACGAGAACACCGATCCCTTCATTCTCTACGAACCCGGCGGACATCTCGATGTCACCAAAGCGCGGTATGAGCCGGTGGACGGCGATAGCGTGCGGGTGCAGGGCAGCGTCTGGACGCCGTCTGACCGCTACACCGTCAAGCTCGAAGGTGCGCGCTTGGCGGGGTTTCAGACCGTCTCACTCGTCCTGGTCCGCGACCAGCGCTATGTCGCCCATATTGACCAGTGGATCCGACAGCTCCAAACCACATTCGCCCAACGCGAAGGGGACAATATCAGCGGCAGCTACACGCTCGAATTCCGCTTGATCGGCTCTAACGCCACACTGGGGCCGATGGAAACGCGGCGAGAAGGGGCGCATGAAATCGGCGTGCTTTCGGTCATCACGGCTGACAGTCAGCAAGCGGCCAACGACATCGCAAAGCTCCTCAACCCCTATTTGCTGCATTACGCTTTGACAGCAAACGAGCCGATGCCAACCTTTGCTTTTCCGTTTTCACCCCCGGAAATGGATCGTGGTGCCTTGCACGAGTTTACGCTCAAC
>JBMZBW010000088.1:0-11649 GCA_049612785.1 Alphaproteobacteria bacterium
TTTCGTTTGCGTCTTGCCGCTTTGCAGCATTACCGGGACTTGCATACCGAGTTTGACCTGACCGACCTGCTGCGCTTTGGCGGGTCGCTTTGGTGGGAAGATCAGGGGGAAGCTTTTGACGCCCATGTTGCGCTTCTGGCTTCTTTTGATTACCGCAGCGAGGTTGTCGATGCGCAGACCTTTGCCGAGCTTGAACCCAATGTGAAAAACCCACCGGATCGCGCGCTCCATGCGCCGGAAGAAGCCGGTATCGCGCTGGCCGGGATGACGCGCTGGTTGCTGGAACAGGCCAGTGTTGGGGGCGCAAGTGTTCAGACCGGCGCCGGGGTTGAAGAACTGGTCCACGCGAAAGGTCAGGTTACAGGTGTCAAAACCGCCATGGAGACCCTTCACGCTGACCACGTCATTATCGCGGCGGGCGTGATGGCGGGTGAATTGCTGGCTCCCGCGGGCTTTGATTTGCCCATGAATAATAACGCCGGGCTTATCTTGCGAAGCGCGCCTCTGCCCCCGCTTGTGAATCATGTCATCATGTCGCCCGATGTGCACTTCCGGCAGGATCCAGATGGCTCGCTTCTGATGGGTGAGATCTTTTCCGGGTCTTTTGAAGAGGGTCGCGATATCGCTGCACTCCGCGAAAGCGTGCTGAAGCTTGTGGCAGCACGTCTGGACGCACCTGCGCCTATTGTGCCCGCTCAAACCATGCTCGGTATCAGGCCCATGCCCAGCGATGGCATGCCGGCCATTGGTCCTGTGCCGGGGATGACCGGATTGTCGGTCGCGGTCATGCACAGCGCGGCAACGCTTGGCCCCATGATCGGTCATCTGCTGGCGCGGGAGCTGATTGAAGGGCAGGAAGAACCACTGCTAGCGACCTTCCGCCCATCCCGCTTCCAAGCCTAACAAGGTCTTTAAGGAGAAGGAGACGCCGTGAAACTGACGATCATAGGGTTTGGAGAGGCTGGACGCGCCATCGCCCAGGGCCTCCGAGAAGAGGCCAAAGCCCCCGAAATCAGCTGTTTCGATATTAAAACGAACGATCCAGCACAGGCTGAAGTTATTGAGCAGGCCGCAGAGAGCCTAAAGGTCCGCAACTGCGCGACCTTGGAACAGGCGGTCGAAGACGCTGGCTTTCTGATTTCCACAGTCACAGCGGGTTCCGCCATGGACGTGGCGAGAGCTGTCTGCGATCTCAGCCCACCGGCTAAAGCGTTCTTTGACATGAATTCAGTCGCGCCCGGAACCAAGCGTGCCGAAGCAGAGTTGATCGAGTCAGCCGGGATTGCCTATGTCGATACGGCTGTCATGGCCCCCATACACCCGCGCCTTCACAAAACCCCCATGCTCCTCGCTGGCCCAGCGGCGGAGGACTATGCGGCAGTGCTTACAGGATGGAATATGGATGTCCGCGTGGTTGGTGAGGCCGTGGGCCGGGCGTCTTCGATCAAGATGCTGCGTTCTGTAATGATCAAGGGACTGGAAGCACTTACGGCAGAAATGGGTCTGGCAGCAGAAAAGGCCGGGGTCAGTGATGAAGTCATCGGCTCCTTGAATGCATCCTTCCCCGGGATCGATTGGGCCCAGAGAACAGCCTACAATCTCGAGCGAATGACGACCCACGGGATCAGACGCGCCGAAGAGATGGAAGAGGTCGTGAAAACACTCGAAGAACTGGGCATTTCACCCGAGTTATCGAGAGGAACGGTCAAACGTCAGCGCCGCTTCGGTGAAAGCAAAGTGATTCTAAATTCCGATGAACTAAGCCTAAAGATCAATTCCCATAAAATCTTCGCTAAAATGGATGAATTTTAGTCATTTTGTCATTGGTTAGTCCTACTGTGAGAAACTGCATGCGCTTCAAGCTCTTGGAACGCAGAAAGTATCAGCAAATTGAAGATTTTCTGCCAATTTGACAGGCGCATAGAAAAGAAACACTTGCCTTATAACTAAAAAGCATCACGGATATGCAGCCTAAGCCCGGTTTGGAGAGAAACCGGGTTTTTCCTTAAGGAGGGAAACTTAATGAAAAATATGTTTTTGAAATCCGCGCTGGTTGCGACGACCATGTTGGTTGCTGTAACCGCCGCTAGCGCTCAAAGCGTTTTGAACGTCGGTAATGGTGGTGAGCCTGGCTCATTGGACCCGCACCAGATTTCCGGTACCTGGGAATCCTCAATTGCCCGCGATCAATTCCTCGGCCTCTACACCGAAGCAGCTGACGGCTCCATCATTCCTGGTGCTGCTGAAAGCCATTCCGTTTCAGATGACGGCCTCGTTTACACCTTTACCCTGCGCGATCACAACTGGTCCGACGGCACGCCGGTAACGGCTGCTGACTTCGAGTTTGCGTTCAAGCGCATTCTGGATCCAGCAACCGCAGCAAGCTACGCTTACCTGATGTACACCATCGCAGGTGCTGAGGGCTTCAACGGTGGCGAAGGCTCCATGGACGATGTTCAGGTTCGCGCGGTTGACGACAAGACGCTCGAAGTCACCCTGGCTTCCGCTGCGCCTTACTTCATCTCCCAGCTGACCCACAACACCGCTTACCCTGTGCCAAAGCACATGGTTGAAGCGATGGGTGACGAATGGTCCCGCCCTGAAAACATCGTTGTAAACGGTGCGTTCAAGGTTTCTGACTGGACCATCGGTGAGAAACTGACCCTGTCCAAGAACCCTGGCTTCTACGATGCTGACAGCGTTTCTCTGGACGAAGTAAACTTCTTCCCAATCGAAGAAGCGACCGCTGAACTGAACCTGTACCGCGAAGGTGCGCTGGACATCACCTCCAGCATTCCACCAGGTGACATCATTGATGAGCTGAGCGCTGAGTTCGGTGACGAGCTTTACGTTACGGCTTACGGCGGCACTTACTACTACGCCTTCAATGCGACGCAGGCTCCGATGGACGATCCAATGATCCGTTCCGCGCTGTCCATGTCCATTGACCGCGACTTCCTGACGACTGCTGTAAGCCCTGGCAACGTGCCTGCTTACACCTTTGTTCCACCATCCTTGGGTGGCGGCTACACGGCGCAGGCTGCTGACTGGGTAGACATGTCCTACGAAGACCGCGTTGCTATGGCAAAGGGTGTTCTTGAGGGTGCAGGCTACTCCGCTGACAACCCACTGCCGGTTGTGATCAACTACAACACCTCCGAAGGCCACAAGGCGATTGCTATTGCGATTTCCGACATGTGGGCTGAGATCGGTGTGAGCGTTGAGCTGTTCAACCAGGACGTAGGCACGCACTACGATGGTCTGCAGGCGCAGGACTTCCAGATTGGTCGTGCTGGCTGGATTTGGGACTACCCAGATGCAGAAAACCTGCTCGCTCTGATGGGTCCAAACAGCCCATACAACTACGGTAAGTACAACAACGCTGAGTTCAACGCTCTGCTTGCTGCCTCTTACCAGCAGTCCGGCGACGAGCGTCTGGCAACCATGGAAGCGGCTGAAAAGATCGCTATGGAAGAAGCTGCTCTGGCTCCGATCTACTACTACAACTCCAAGCACCTCGTAGCATCCTACGTTGATGGTTGGGTTGCGAATGGTGATGACCGTCACCCTTCCCGTTGGATCACCGTTTCAGAATAATCTGAACCTGTGAGTGACGTGCCGCCTCTTCGATGACGGAGGGGCGGCACTTTCTTTTTCTACCTGCGCTCTTTATCGTCCCGGCGTGTGCCGGCGGCGCAGCGATTGCTTTTGTAACTCTAAAGGCTTCGATCCATGGCCTATGCCCTCCAGCGCTTTGGGCAAATGCTTGTTATCGTGATCATTGCTCTGTTGGCAGTGTTCTCGACCCAGCGTCTTGCACCCGGTGGACCGTTTGACGGCGAGCGCCCACCCCCGCCCAAAATCCTCGAAAACCTGCGTGCCTACTACGACATGGACCTCTCCATGCCTGCGCAGTTTTACACCTACCTGTTCGGAATGGCCGGGCGTGAGATCGAGGAAAATGGCAAGGCTGGCAAGGCGCACTGGTTCGTGGTTCCAGCGAACGCGGAAATCACCATGCTGGGCGGCACAACCGACCGCGCGACCGACCAAGGCGTGTTCGTTCGCCAGTTCTGCCCGTGGGACAAATGGTTAGGGCAGATCGTGCCCGGCACCGCGGAGCGCCTGCGCGAAGAAGGTACGGTTTTCCGGAAGTGTGGCGTCATCCGTGGCGACTTTGGCCTGTCGATGGCCCGACGGTCGATCTACGTGAACGACTACGTGCGTGACGGTCTACCCGCCACACTCAAATACGCCATTCCGTCTCTGCTGTTTGCGCTGCTGCTGGGCGTGCCCATGGGATTCTATGCGGCCTATCGCCAAAACAAGCCTGCTGACTTCTTCATGATTACCATCGGTATGTTCGGCACCGTGGTCCCGAACCTGGTGATGGCCCCTTTGCTGATCTTCCTGTTTGCCGTCCAGCTGGATGCTTTGTTCCACTGGTTGTTTGTTGAAACATTGGAATGGATTGAACTGGGGCGTCGACAGCGTTCTCTGAACTGGATTCCGAGCGGAAAGACCGGCGGTGTCATGCACTACGTCCTGCCGACACTGGTGCTGGGTACGGGCTTGCTGGGACGGATTGTCCGTTTGTCGCGCGCCGGGGCGCTGGAAGCGCTGCGCTCGAATTATGTTCGTACGGCCAGAGCCAAGGGCCTTCCGGCGCATGTCATCCTGCTGCGCCACGTCTTCAAGCCCGCCATCTTGCCGGTCCTCACCTACATGGGTCCGGTGACCGCCTTTATCCTGACAGGCTCGCTGGTGATCGAGCGCGCTTTCTCCTTGCCCGGTCTGGGCCGACAGTTCGTCGCGGCGGCGACGGACCGAGACTACACCTTGCTGATGGGAACGACCGTGATCCTTCTGCTGGCCATTATCCTGCTGAACTTCATCGTGGATCTGCTCTACACGTGGCTTGATCCCCGCATCCGACGCGGTGGAGGGCGAAGCTGATGACCTTGTTGAACCGTGAACGTAACGAGCAGGCTCTGGCCGCAGCCGGTGAGGTTCTGCGCAGTCGCTCCCTGACCCAACTGGCCATCGCACGCTTTCTGCGCAACCGCGTGGCTGTGGCGGCAACGCTGATCGTGATTGTCCTGGTCCTCATGGCAACTTTTGCGCCCCTATTCGAGCTGCTAACCGGCTACGAGATGGAGTATCAGGACCGGGATTTCTATTCCGGTAAAGCGCCAGACTGGAGCGTGAAACACTTCTTCGGGACGGACCAGAATGGCCGGGATATCTTTGTCCGGACCATGTTCGGGATGCGGATATCCATGCTGGTGGCTCTGGTCGCAGCCAGTGTGGCGCTGGTTATCGGGGTGAGCTATGGCGCGATCAGCGGCCTGGCCGGTGGTCTGACCGACACCATCATGATGCGTATCCTCGATCTGCTGATTTCCTACCCTCTGACCCTGATTGCCGTGATTGCACTGGCTTACTTTGGCCGCAACATCTTCATCGTCTTTGTCATCATCGGCTTGGTCGAATGGCAGATCATGGCGCGCGTGATCCGGGGACAGGTGATCAGCTTGCGGAACTCAGACTTTATCGAAGCCGCGCGTGCGGCGGGTGTCCGACCGTTTGGCATTCTGGTTCGCCATATCGTGCCAAACGTCACGGGTGTGGCAATTGTCTACATGACGCTGATCATTCCCGAGGTGATTCTGGTGGAAAGTTTCCTCGGCTATTTGGGACTGGGCGTGCAGGAGCCAAATACGTCGCTGGGCGTTCTGATCTCCGAGGGTGCCAACTCCATCGAGCGCAAACCTTGGATGACCTATGGGCCGGGTATGTTCCTGGTGGTTTTGCTGCTTGCTATGAACTTCGTCGGCGACGGCCTGCGCGACGCCTTTGACCCAAAGGATCGTTAAGATGACCGATACCCGAAATCCGATCCTGACCATTAAGGACCTGTTCATCGAATTCGATACGCCTGACGGGGCTGTAAAAGCCGTGAATGGCATCAACATTGATCTGTTCAAAGGCGAAGTGTTGGGGATCGTGGGCGAAAGTGGTTCCGGCAAATCCCAATCGTGGATGGCCACGCTGGGACTGCTGGCGGACAATGCCAGCACATCAGGCGAAGTGATATTTGATGGCCGAAATCTGCTGGACCTGCCCCCACGCGAGCTGAACCCTATCCGGGGCAACCGGATCGCGATGGTCTTTCAGGACCCCATGACCAGCCTCAACCCCTACCTGACCATCGAAACACAGATGGTTGAGGCGCTGCGCATTCATAATCGAAGCATGAGCAAGCCGGACGCCCGCAAGCGCTGCATCGAGATGCTTGATCGCGTTGCAATTCCGGCAGCAGACAAGCGCCTCAAGCAGTTTCCGCACGAGTTATCAGGCGGCATGCGTCAGCGTGTCATGATTGCTTTGGCCCTGCTGAACGATCCTGAAGTGCTGATCGCGGACGAGCCGACAACCGCACTGGATGTCACCATTCAGGCCGAGATCCTCGATATTCTGCTCGACCTGCAGCGTGAACGCGGCATGGCCGTTGTTTTCATCACGCATGATCTGGGCGTTGTCGCCGAAATCTGCAGCCGGGTTTGCGTGATGTATGCGGGGCGACTGGCTGAAGTGGGACCGGTCGAAGACGTCTTTACCGACGCGCGCCACCCCTACACGCTATCCCTGCTCAAGGCGACACCGCGCGCAGCGCAGGATCATGCTGGAGATGGTGATGAAGAGCTTTACGCTATTCCCGGCGCGCCGCCGAATATGCGCATGCCCCCTCCGGGCTGTCCGTTTGAGCCGCGCTGTGCCTGTGCCAACCCCACGTGCAGAGAACAAACGCCAGTGCTTGAGCCGATTGACGGGCACCCTGAGCGATTGAGAGCCTGTTTCCGCGAGGGAACCAGCGCAGAATTGGCGGAGGCTTTGGTCCATGGGCGATGAAAAGATCATCCTTAACGTCGAGAACCTGCACGTTCACTTCCGCCTTGGCGGTGGCCTGTTTTCGCGGCGGAATGTCGTTCGAGCGGTTGAAAATGTCAGCTTTGCTCTGAACCGGGGCGAAACGTTATCGATTGTTGGGGAAAGCGGGTCGGGCAAATCCACCCTCGCCCGCGCTGTGCTTCGCCTGGTGCCGATCACCAAGGGTTCCGTGGTGCTGAACGGTGAAAATCTGGCCGAACTCAGCAACGACGAAGTACGCAAGCGCCGGCAGAATATGCAGATGGTGTTTCAGGACCCCATCGCCAGCCTTTCGCCGCGTCGAACGGTTGAGCAGATCATCGCTGAACCGCTGATGGTTCACTACCCGAACCTATCGGGCGAAGAGCGCGCGGCCAAAGTGCGGGAGACCATGGACGCGATTGGCTTGCTTCCCGATATGCGAAACCGCTATCCGCACGAATTTTCCGGCGGCCAAGCCCAGCGCATCGGCATCGCCCGCGCCCTGATCGTTGAGCCGGACCTGCTGGTTGCTGACGAGCCCGTGTCGGCATTGGACGTCAGCATTCAGGCGCAGGTGTTGAATCTGCTGTCGGAGATCAAGTCTCAGCGTTCCCTGTCCCTGCTGTTCATCTCGCACGACTTGAGCGTGGTGCAGCATGTCTCGGACCATTTGCTGGTGCTTTATCTGGGGCACGTGATGGAGGTTGGCCCAGCGGCGAAGATCTACGCCAATCCGCAAAACCCTTACACCCGCGCGCTGCTCTCGGCTGTTCCGACAATCGACTTTTCTGGTAACAAGCCCAAACGCACGCGGCTGACCGGAGAGCTGCCCTCGCCCACCGTTGAGCACAAGGGCTGTCCCTTTGCCTCGCGCTGTCCAAAGGCGCAGGCTGTTTGCAGTCAACAAAAGCCACAACTGACCCAACTGGAAGGCCGCGATGTGGCCTGTCACTTCCCGGGATAAAGCTGGAATATATGTCATTCAAAGTACCTGAAGGCGTTGACTATATCGCCGTCAATCATGCGAGCTGGGACACCCTCGCCGAGCTTCACTACAACGACGAAAATGATTGGTACAAGATCAAGGGCTTCTTAAACGGCGAAGATCGCCGTGCGCCGATTGATATCGAATTGATGGGTGATCTGAGCGGGAAGCGGGTGCTGCACAGCCAGTGTCATTTTGGTCTGGACACGCTCAGTGCTGCGCGCTTTGCCGACAGTGTTGTCGGACTGGATTTTTCGGAAAACGCCGTGCGCAATGCCACTGAGTTGGCCCAGCGCGCCGGGCTGTCTGACAAGGCCGAGTTTGTCTGTGCCAACGTCTATGACGCGGGGAAAGTGTTGGAGGCGGAGAGCTTTGACATGATCTACGCCTCTTGGGGCGTGACTGGCTGGCTGCAGGATCTTCAAGGCTGGGCGAGTACCCTCTGCGGCCTACTCAAGCCCGGTGGAGCCTTTATCTATGCCGAGGGCCACCCTTTTGCGTGGACGCTGGACGAGAAAGACGGTGACCAGGTCGGGAACCTGCAGGCCATGAGCCCCTACTGGCAAGATCAGGCGATCATCGAGGAATGGCCGGAATCCTACACCGGCATCAAGATTCCAAACGCCACCCGCCGCGCGGTCGAGTTTCCGCATACGCTGGAGGACTTTTTCACCGTTTTCCTGCGCGAAAACATGCAGCTTGAAACCTTCCGTGAGTTTGAAGGCATCCCCTGGAAGATGTTTACACGAATGGTGGAAAACCCGGACGACGGTCAATATTACTTCCCTGACGGCCAGCCCGTCTTGCCGATGGGCTTTGCGATGAAGTGGACCAAGCCAGACTGAAGCGAGCTAGTCGGAATCTGTAGGCTTTGGTCGAAATCAGACCGACACTGACAGGTGCATTGGGTCATGATCACGCCCACTGGAAAGCAGAAAGGTTTGAGCATGGACAGCGTGACAATCCTCGACGAAGGTGAACTCATTGCTCTTGAGCACAAGGGCAAGCATCTTCGGTTCCACGCAATCTGGTTGCGCGACAATGCTTGGGACGAGGCGACACGCTCAGCCAGCAACGGCCAGCGCCTTATCGCACTTCGTGACATCCCCGAAGGGACCAGCGTGGCTGAGGCCGCACTGAAAGACGGTGCGCTTCACCTGACGTTCATGCCGGAAAACTGCACCATCGCCTATGATCTCGATTGGCTCGCTGACCATGCCTATGACGGCGTACAAGCCCTCGCCGACGGCTGGTTGCCGGACGAGACCGAGGTTTGGGACAGCGGGCTTATGAACCGCGTTCCGGTTGCGGATCTGCCGACCCTTCAGAGTGACGAAAGTGCGCTTGCGCAGTGGTTGGCTGAAGTGGCGCGTTTCGGGTTTGGCAAGCTTTCCGGTGGGCCGGTCGAAGATGGCGCGCTGTTCGATGTGGTGGACCTGTTCGGCTATGTCCGCGAAACCAACTATGGCCGCAAGTTTGAGGTCAGAACCGAAGTCAACCCGACCAACCTCGCCTTTACCGGGTTGGGACTGCAAGCCCACACGGACAACCCCTACCGCGACCCTGCGCCCACGGTTCAGGTTCTCTATTGTCTCGAAAGCTCGGCTGCGGGCGGTGAAAATATGGTCGTAGACGGCTTCCGCGCCGCCCTGCGACTGCGCGAAGAAAACCAGCGCTATTTCGACCTGTTGGCCCGCTATTGCGCCCGGTTTGAATATGCCGGTGAAGCGGGCGTTAGGCTGCAATCTCGCCGTCCGATGATCGAACTGGCTCCCGATGGTGAGCTGATCGGTGTTCGGTTCAACAACCGCTCCATGGCCGCAGCGGTCGATGTCCCTTTTGACGATATGGCCGACTGGTACGCGGCCTACCGCCGCTTGGGTGAAATCATTGACGATGAAGCCATGGAAGTTACCTTCCGGTTGGAGCCTGGCGAAGCCTTCATCGTTGATAACACCCGCGTCCTCCATGCCCGCAAAGCCTATTCCGGCACCGGAACGCGGTGGCTCCAAGGCTGCTACGCCGATAAGGATGGCCTGCGTTCAAAACTCGCTGGATTGCAGGCACAGCAAGGTATGACCGCATGAGCAAACCCGATTTTTCCACGCTCGACCGCACCAACATCGTCGCTTTCATCGGCGACATTTTTGAGCGCTGTGGCGATGAAGAATACCTCGGCGAGCCCGTGACCATGGAGCAGCACATGCTCCAAGGCGCAACCATCGCGGAGAAAAACGGCCTGCCCGAAGACATCATCGTCGGCGCACTGTTGCACGACATCGGGCACTTCACCTCGGAGTTTGGAACCTTCTCCATGGACGACACCGAAGATCGCTTTCACGAGGAAGCGGGAGCAGCCGTGTTGTCTCGCTTTTTTCCCTCCGTGATCGTCGATTGTGTGCGCTACCACGTCGCGGCAAAGCGCTACCTCTGCGCCACCCGCCCAGAGTACTTCAGCCGACTGTCCGAGGCTTCGATCCACTCCTTGAACCTACAAGGTGGACCCATGAGCGCCGAGGAAGTGGCTGTGTTCGAGCAGAACCCCAACCTCGAAAAAATCGTGCAGGTGCGCTATCTCGACGAAGCCGGTAAAGACCCGGATATGGAAACGCCCGATTTCTGGCATTTCGCCCCAATGGTGCAACGCATTGTCGATCAGATGGCGGCGGCTTCAGCCTCCGCGACCGCGTCATAGCTATAGATTTCGTCCAGCCTTCCTCGGGCCACACCGGGTAAAAACCGCCCCCCGACCCAAAGGGTGCCATAGGCCCGAATTTGCTCAAATCCGGGTTGATGATGGAAGTCGCGAGCGTTGCGCATAGCGCGGTGTTGAATGGCCCTTGTCCGGGGCTGGCGAAGCCTTGCATAGGCGTTCAAGCCGGTGGCGACGTCCTGCGCACGATGCACCTTTGTTGCAACCGTCCATGCATCCTCCAACCCCTGACAGGCACCTTGGGCGAAGGTTGGCAGCATGGGATGTGCAGCATCCCCGACCAGCGCCATTCGGCCCTTCACCCACTGCGTTGAAGGCGGTCGGTCAAACAGCGCCCACTGGCTCAGACCCTGCGCGGACTGGATCATCTTTGTGACAGTTGGATGCCAGCCTATGAAGTCTTCCAAAGCCGCCTCGACCTGCCCCGACGTCCGCCATGACTCCCGATCTTCCGGATTGGAAATGTCCTTTTCAACCACGCCAACGAAATTTATCAACTGCCCTTTGGCGACGTAGTAGCTGACGACATGCCGACCCGGTCCCGCCCAAATACAGGCGGTGGGCGGCGGGCCATCGCCCTGCAAAGCCGCCGCTGGTACCGTCCCACGCCAGGCGATCATTCCGGTAAACCGGGCCGGTTGCTCGCCAAAAGCCGCAGCGCGGAGCCCAGAGCGCAGACCATCCGCTGCGATTACGGCATCCGCTTCTACCCTCTCACCGCCTTCTATAACCAGTGTATCGCCGCCCTTTGACAGTCCTGCGACCGTGGTGCCGAGGCGAACACAGCCCGGTGCACGGGCCTCCAGCGCGCCAGCCAGTATTTCGATCAAATCGGCTCTGTGGATGTGGACATAGGGCGCGCGCCAGCGGTACTGGGCCTGCGTTTTGATCGGCAGTCGAAAGATCCGAAAACCGCTGCGCCCCAGCCGCATTTCCAATGCTTCGGGCAAAAACCCGCGCGCAAGAATATCTCCCTCCAGACCCAGTGCTCGCAGTACTTTCATGCCATTGGGAGAAATCTGAATTCCGGCACCGACCT
>JBMZBW010000089.1:0-11624 GCA_049612785.1 Alphaproteobacteria bacterium
ATCACTAAGCGAGAGGTCTTTACGACCGCCCAGAACACTCATTTCAAACTTTCTGACAATCTCCGGCATGTCTGATTCAGTATCAAAGAAGTAGTACACATTCTTGAATTCCCGCGCCGTGGCAGTTTGTCGGTAGCATGCGCCCGCAGTCAGACTCCCGCCCGGAATGCCGACGTAAAAATCGACTTCATCAATGCTGCGTGCAGTCCCGGCGGAATCCATGGGTAACTCAATGGAATACATGAAATAGGGAACATCGTTGCTCAACTGGATATCGTCACTGAAATAAGGGCGCAGATGGCGATGGACTTTCTCAAAGCCGTGGATCCGGTTTTGCAGACGGTAATCGTAGAAATAAAACTCAACGCCCAGCCGCTCGCCGTCCGTCTTGATCCCCCAGATCGTCTGAAACTCCCCCACCAAATCCACGATTGAGTGCGTGAGCGCTGAGATTTCTGGTGCCATCCCCAAGCGCTGACACAGCGTGAGCAGAAGCGTTGAGCCCTTGAGATGAACCTGAGGATCCAAGCCGATGGGTTCATAGGGCCACAGGCAGAAATCAAAGAACGGATCAGCAGGCTTACTCAGCCAGTCCGTACCGTTTAAGCCGATGATCGGTAAACTCATGTATATCTCCCCACTCTTCAGCATCATGATAGAGGGTTAAGAAGGGTTGTTCTGAGTGACTGAGACCAATCGCAATATGGTTCAGAACCTTAATGCGGGCCAAAGCAGCGGTCTGGACGCTGATGTCATGATGGAGGCTAAAGAACGCTTGAGCTGCACTCAGCAGGCCGGCACTCGCCTCTTGACCAACCTCTGCCCTCGCAATGTTCCAATCAAAGGAGACGCGGTTGGTGCCAAGGTCACAGACTTGGAGGAGGTCACAACGTTCCGGCGCTTTCCTGAAAATCTCTGCCAGAGCGCTTTCCAGATCTTGCAAACACTCCGGGATGGTCTGAGACAACCCGTCCAGCCGTCGTTGACCCTCATGCTGATAAGCGTGCTGCCGGTATTCGCTGATCACAAACTGTTCAGATGAAGAGCCAGGCGCGCTTTTGACGGCCAGATAACGCAGGGAGTTATGAACCGGGTCAGGCTCAAATTCGAGGTAGGCTTTCATCTTTGGTGCCGTGGGCGAACCTTCGAGGCCGAAATGAAGGAACTGCGCGCGTTTCTGCACCTGATCCAAAGCGGTGATGGCGTCGTTTGCAAATCCCAATTCTTCAAGCAGATCCCGATACTTCGCAGGCGCCCCTGCCCCCAAACTTTCGCGAGGCCACGTTAACAGGCATCGATCCGTGTTCACGCTTTCAGGATCAATCTTCAGCGATCTTTCGAAAAAGAATGGTCCGGCAAGAACTGCGAGCTTTTTGCATAGACCGGTGAAATTCAGCGGCTCGGTCACTATTCGATCCCTCCCGTGAAGGCAAAGGTTTCACCGAGTTTCTTGTCCTTCTCAAGCAACTTGCGCCGCGCCCTGCCATAGCGAATCTGAGCCAGCGATTGCTGCGCCTTCATCATCAGGAACGTGCCGTACTTCCAACCAACAGCCAGAAAAAGCCCTGCCAACATGCGCAACAAGGGGTTGGATTTACGCTCCAGCAAGTCGTCTTGAAGGGACAGAACAACTTCAACCCGGCCCCTATCACCCTGACGCCCACAGCGGCCGTGCAACTGGGCGTCTACTCGGGCAATGTCAAAGAGTTCCGAGGCAATGACGTGCAACCCGCCTCGATCCGCCGTTTCTCGATGAAGCTTTATGTCAGTACCCCGCCCCGCGATACTCGTTGCAACCAAGACCGAGCCCGGCTGACCCGCCGTAGCCACGACATCCGCCTCGTCTGCGTCCTGCGTCGCATTCAGGACGTCATGCTTGATATCGAGCGCACTCAGCACCGCGCTGATTTCCGCGGTATTCTGGACCGTGCGACTGCCAATCAGCACGGGCAGACCGGATTGATGTAACTCTTTGGTCCGCGCACCGATGTAATGGAGCTTCTGCTCAAGCGTTTTGAAGATTTTTTTGGGTGCAAAGGCTCGTCGGTCACGAAGATGAGTCGGCACCTTGAAAACGCGCAGGCCATAGATGCCCAAAAATTCAAGCGACGCCGCCTGCGCCGTTCCGGTCATTCCGCTCAGCCGGCGATAACGGCGAAAGAACCTTTGGTAGGTGATTTGCCCGATTGTGGCTCTTGCCGGGGTGACGGTAACGGCTTCCTTAACTTCGACAAGCTGATGCAAGCCATCGGACCAACGCCGATCCTCCATAACGCGCCCGGTGTTTTCATCAATAATGAAGACCTTGTCGTCCCGAACCAGATAGTGTTGGTCGGCCAAAAAAAGGTGTTGAGCAACGAGGGCTTGTTCAATCAGATAAGCGCGAATGTTTGGGGCTCGCAGCCAGAAATCATCCTCTGGCGCGACCAGCGAGTTGAGATGTCGCTGGCCCTGGTTGGTTATTTCCACCATCCGTTCCGCCTCAAGAATGG
Organism: Alphaproteobacteria bacterium; assembly: GCA_049612785.1. Taxonomy (GTDB): domain Bacteria; phylum Pseudomonadota; class Alphaproteobacteria; order UBA7985; family UBA7985; genus UBA7985. The sequence continues at coordinate 2,493 of JBMZBW010000089.1, forward strand.
TGAAATCCGTTCCCTTCTGCAAACCCGAGGCGACCTCGAAAACGCGGTGATAGTCGATTGAACCGCTGAACCCCTCGCCCTCAACTTCCTGAGAAATCAGCAACGGCGTACGGGCTTCATCGATCAGGATGGAGTCCACCTCGTCGATGATGGCGAATTCCAGCCCGCGTTCGGCGAAGGGGTAAACTTGAGTGCTGTCCTTGCTCGGCAGAAGCCTGTTGATCTTGTACTTCAGCGACCCGCGGTACTCCTTGGTCTTGATCTTTTCCCGCAGGTAATCGAAAGCAAGCTCCTTGTTTGTGGTGTAGATGATATCGCCGTTATAGAGGTTTGAGCGCTCGGCTTGCGGCGTTTCATTTATGATGACACCAGCTCTGAGCCCCAGCGCCTCGTACACCGGCTGGAGAAACTCAAAATCGCGTGCTGCAAGGTAGTCATTAACAGTGATGACATGCACAGGCACGCCAGCCAGACCAGCAACCCCAGCGACCAGAGTTGAGACCAGCGTCTTTCCTTCACCCGTGCGCATTTCCGCAATACTGCCGTTGAGCATGTAGTAAGCCGCCAACATTTGCTCATCGTAATGGCGGAGCCCTATCAGACGGTCAGACAGCTCCCGAATGACGGCAAAGGCCTCAGCGAGATCATCATGGTTCTGGCGCGATTGGGCCATTGCGAGGGCCAGCTTGGGCGCTAACCGATCGATCCTCTCTCGGAGTGCAGCCGCGTCCTCACCCCTCAATTCGGTTTGCAGAGCGCCGGCGGCACGCACAAGGCGACGCCCTCGCAAACTCACCACGGGTGCCTGAAAGGTCTTGATGAGCATGGCCGTCATTCCCCGCAGGGAGTAAAGCGGCGCAATCGCGTCGTCCTCGCGGTTTCCATAAAACTGGACGGAGGGACGTCGCTTGAAGGGAGTTTGCTCTATCGAAACCATGGTCAGGCTCAGAATGAAAAGTATTTGAGCAAGACTTGCCGAGCGGTCGAATAGGCTCGCGCAAGAAGGCTTTTGTCCGAGGCACGAACTTTGACAAACACCCTTTCACCAATGGTCGGCAAATCGTCGTAATCCGTGACGTCAACGTCAAAGTAGAAGAGTGACTCGATTGTCCTGATACTGCCATCAGCGCCAGGAATAATGGTAAACGGCCCGCCCGCTTCTCGCGAAAGGGCCTTGCTGGGTAAAGTATCGCTGCTTTGCGGGGTTTCGCTGACAAAGCGGCCTTTAAAGCGTTGCTTGGTATCAGACTGGAAGACGACTTCGACCTCGTCCTGCAGACTGCGAAGCTCCTCAGCGGTTCGCTGAACAACGGCAACTCGTATGCGGAAACCATCTGAGTGCAGGACATAGCCCACCAGCTGCCCCTTCTCCAGAAAACGGCCCTTCAGCTCACGTTCGCCAAGGACGACCAACGTCCCGCTGGCCCGAGCATCGACGTTGAGCAGGTCGCGCTGCTGTTTGGCATTTTCGAGCTTTTGATTGACCAATGCGCGTTGATCCAGAATTCGGTCCAGCTGCTGTTGCTCTGTTATGGGCAGGGCTTTGAGACTGAGATCGACTTCAGCCAGTTGGGTCCGCAAGAGATCAATGCGCTTGTCAATGACCGGATCCTGCAGGAACAGGACGGTTTCTCCGTCCTGCACCGCTTGGTCACTGGGCAAAAACGCCTCGACGAAACCGGCGACACCAGAGCGGATATAGTATTGCTCCTTGGGCAGGATTTCGCCTTGAACCAGCAGATTGCGGGGGAGCGGGATTGACAGCAGGCCAATCAGGATCACAAGCGGGATAAACGTCAGAACAATAGAGCGCACACGATGCACCTCCGTTTTCTGGTCTGTGAACAGATAACGCAAGCCCTTCAAGATGGGCATGATCAGGACGTTGCTGATGGTCAGAACGGCCAGCGCCACGCCAATCACGAAGAATTTCGCAGCTACGAACAGGGCGATAGTGATGGAAATGAAGATTCGGTAGAGGAACGCTAGGATGCTGTAGGAAAACAGCCACTTCTCTTCTTTGGGTGCCGTTACAGGATTGTCGTAATTTCTCAGTCCGAGGAAATATCGATTGTACAGATAACCCAGGTATTGGTTTGATCGCTTGCCCAGATTGGGCATTTCCAGCAGGTCGACCAGAATAAAATACCCATCAAAACGCAGCAGCGGATTACCGTTAAAGAGTAATGTCGAAACACCGCCAACCAGCATCACGTTGAAGGCTATCGCGCGGAGCATTCCTTCATCCAAGATGACCCACAGGATCATAGCAATCGATGCCAAGAACAACTCTACAATGATCCCGGCACTGGTCACCACCAAACGTTTGTACCGCTCGGCAAAGGCTCCTGAGGCTGAGGCATCCACGTAAGGCACGGGGATAAAGACAAGCAACATGACCCCGATCTCGTGCACATTGCCGCCCCACACCTTTGTTGCGTAGGCGTGCCCGAGTTCATGCAGGCCTTTGATAATGGGATAGGAAAGCAGCACAATCGCAACATTCTGCTGTGTGATGTACTTGTCGGACAAAGAGCCGGTGACTTCATCGACATTGAGCAGAAACAGCACAATCGCGACTGAAATGGTGGCGACCCACAGGGCGAGGCCATAGACAGTGAAAAGCGGACGAACCAGGCCCTTGGTGCTTTCAAGAAAATCGTTCGGATCGATCAACGGAAACCGCAGCGCAAGCGGGTTCTTGATCCGCGCGATGACGGCAGTTCTATCCTGCTTCGCCTTGCGCTTGGACATTTCCATGAAGTTTGGATTGCGTGAACCCGAGACCAGATCGGTCGAATAGAGCTGTGAGATAACCTTCACAATCTCACTTTGGGTGGGTGGGCTGTCAGGGAACTGAGTACACAGTTGCTCCCACAAGGTTTGCACGCTCTGTTGACCATCCATATGGCCAACGAAGGAATAGCTCTTCTCGTTCAAACGGTGATACTTCCCCGTCTGATCATCCTGCACCACATGCCATGGCTCACCACGGATGATTTGCCGATGCAGTTTGACGTGCGCCCTCAGTCTGGGGCGCAAGTTGGCAAAGCGATACCAATCAGGTGAAAAGATGTTTTCTGACATGGCAGGATCAGGTCGGCACCCACCTCCATATCTGCATGCGAACCCAGTTCAGCATGTCGCGGGTTAACAGAAGCAAAACCCGGTTTTCGCCCATGTCTACCTTGCCGATCCCTTCCATACCGGCCCGCCATTTTTCGTCGGCGTCGGCGAAGGAAGCATAGACGTAGTAGAACGTGCGCCCGCCTTCGTATTTGGCCACAGGGGTGATCCTGTCGATTTCAAAGGTGAAGGTTTGCTCAGGCATAGACTGCAGTACCAAGTCGCCGACCAATCCTGCATTTATCTCATCGATACGACTGGCCTGAACTTCAAGAATCACCTGAAAGATATCGTTCATGGCCAGTGCCATAAGCCCATCGCCCCGATCCACAGCTGCGCCGACGGATTGAGTCAGGTCACCGGAAAGGATGCGGCCATCGAAGGGCGCGGTAATTTTTGCCAGTTCAAGCTGGCGTCGAACGAGTTCGAGGCGCGCTGTGTTCTGATCGATCTGCGCTTCCTTGATGCCCAGCCCGACACTGTCAAACGCGGCCTGCGCTTCGCGATATTCGGACTCAAGCTGCTTGGCCGCGTTGACCAGTGTCAGCTCCTCCAGCAACAGATCGCGATCATCAAGGGTGAACAGGAGCTCCCCCTTGCGCACCAAATCACCGGGAGTGACGTAAACCTCGCTGATATAGCTGGTGAAAGGTGCTGAAATTTGCCGCGTTTCCACGGTGCGCAAAGTCGCGGGCGCGCGCACGTAGTCGGTGGCTTTCCAGAAAAAAGACAGCGCCAGCAGCCCGATAACAGCCAGCCCGATTACCTTTCGCCACATGAACTGTGCACCGACGAGGAATTCGAAGACCTTTGCCAGTGCTGACAGGTTTTTGGCAAAGATTGAGCGGCCCAGCTCAATTTTGTCGTGCAGAATGTAGGCGTGAAGCGCACAGAGCGATTCAATCTCTGCAACTTCGTTTTCGGTAAATGGATTTGATGCTGTCCGCTCCAGCAAAACGGCTCCGAAGAAGGCGTTTTTATAGATGAGCGGGATCGTCAAGACGTTGGATGCGCCAAACTTCTTGATGAACTGTTCATGCTTGTAGACGATCTTTTGGTCTGAGAATTGACGATCCGGGAAGCTAACCAGTCCCTTCTGATCGATGGCCTCATCCATCATGTTCGCCAATTGGTCGACCAGCACCATCTGATCGCTGAATTGCGCGGAGTGAGAGATTGCGCGAACAAAGGTTCGCCGACGACGGCGAATGCCCAGTGACACACGCTCGCAATCATAGCGTCGCGCCATTTCCGTGACAAAAGCATTGCTCGCTTCGCGGAAAGTGCCCTGCTCGGATACGTCCGCGATGATTTCCAGAGAGTGAATTGAGATCTGGTGACGGAGTTTTTCGGTTCCAATTTCTTCCAGAAAGAACGGCTTGTGCATCCACGGTTCGGCCCACTGCAGCTCTCGCATGATCTGCCCCAGACGATCCGGCGAGCAGCCACTCAGCTCGACCACCAGAATGCACTTGGCTTCGTTCATTGCCGAAATCGGCATGGCAATCAGTGCACCCGGCGCTGAACGCGGGCCGCTGATGTCCCGGTCTACGATCCCTTTCCCCTGTTCCAGCGCCAGACGGGCGGTTTGCAGGGTTTTGGCGTGCATGATTCGGTCCTGCGGCACGGTTGCCAAAGGATGTAGTTTCGCGTTTTTGGCGTCGGATCTGCTAACGGTAATCAGAACGGCACAAAGCGCTTCCTCGATGCGAGACGAGAGCAGAGAAAGCCAAGCCTGAGCGTAGTCCTGCTCCAAAGCCTCAGAGGATGCCAGCTGTCGCCAAAGTTGGCTGTCGGATTGCGTACTCATTCCTTAGTCCATTTCCTGAACTGCTGGTAATCAGCTTGCATCAACATCCAAGGTTCCGTGGCGGGCTTCATATTCCCGCAGTACGCCGCTCAAAATGGTATGCATGCGCTTCGCCGCGTGGGGCGTGACAATAACCCGGTTAATCAGATCCACGACAACGTCCTCGCCGTTTTCCCAACTGCGATTGATGCCAAAGAATAATTCGATCTGTTCCCGAGTTCCCTGAATATTGACGACGTTGGCAAACGTTGTCTGCATGCCATCTTTTTCCCAGATGATCTGACTGCGTTCGGAACCACCTGAATCAGGCGTCGTGTTGTTCTGGTTCATATTAATCCTATTTCAAATAATCTTTCCCTAGCGGACGTCATAAAACGGCAGGTTAAATAAAGCCCAAAGCAAGGTGCCATCTTTACAATAATTCGATGCACCTTGCTTAAGTATATCTATCTTTTACAGCTTTTCCAGATGATCTCGATCCGTTAGCCAGAGGCCTCCATCTTTATCAACGAACGCAAACGGCAAATCTTCGGGTTCAGCGCTACTTCCAATTTCAACACTTACGTCCTGAACGTAGTCTGCTGGCGAAGAAGCCGGTTCGACCAACTCAAACTCACCCGTCTCAGGATCGTAGGCGTAGTGCCTCTGCATTGGGGCTTGTGGCTGCCGGTCTTCTCTTACGCTGATCACAATGTCATTTGATGCAATTGACTGCAGTCTGTCCTCACCGCTGGTGAGACGACCAATGGCCAGGTACATGCTGTTGGTGACATCAATCGGATCGTCGGAACGGTAAATGCTCGATGCGAAGTTACTGAAGTAATTCGTGCTCGCGCCCGGTGCCGTCATCAAAGGCTTAAGCGGCGACAGGCTACGATCCGTGTTAATGCCCGACAGACGCTGAGTCAGATCGGTACCAGGTGTGCTGCTGATATTGAGATCGTTCCTCTGCACGTTCGACATGTGATCCGTCAGCCACGTGTCCAGCTTGCTATCACGCGTGCTGCTGTCCAAGTCACCCTGCACCAAATACTGGCTTGGTCCAGGTGTCGGAAGCGCGCCGCGCCTCCGCTTGCCCGATGCAGACGAGATCACACTATCATCACCGTCGTTTCCGACCAGTACGGTATCAGCACTGGTGGTCCGGCCCAGATAGAACACGTCATCCCCTGAACCACCGAAGGCCAAATCCGCGACGGGCTTTGCGCGACCGCGTACCGTCGTGGTCAGATGGATGTGGTCATCATCTGCGCCAGCATCAATGAGATCAGAGGTGTTCGAGCCGTAGATCACATCGTTACCAGCCCCGCCCAGTATCACCTTCGTTCCCCAATCAGAACTTGGATTTCTGGACGCAGGGCGGTTGACCGTATCGTCACCGTCGCCAGCGTCGACCACGTCGTACCCTTGCTTGGTCGAGATGTTATCACCACCACCAAGGCCCAAGATCAGGTTGTCGCGAGCGTTTCCGGAAATCCAATCACCGTACTCAGACCCAATGACGTCCTCGACAGACATCGTGCTGTACAACTGAATAAAGGAATTCCGGTTGGAATCGCTTGGGTCCAGGTTCACTCTTTGCTTGTTCGCGATTTGCAGCAAAATGCTCACCGGACCGGAGAAATGACGGAAGTCGAGGAGGTCAGCATCGTCATTTGCCAAACCAGCTTGACCGCTACTATCCGCTTCGATCACTGAGTCTGCGCCCAGTCCATCGTCTGCGAAGATGTAGTGATCATCACCACCCTGTCCGTACATGACGTCATTATCAGCACCGCCGATGATGGTATCTCCCACGCCGGCATTCGGTGCCATCAATTCAACCCCGGATACATTCCAAGGATCAAAGGCAGAGGTCCGGCGCGAGCGTTTCTCTGGCTGTTTCACTTCATAGCCATCGCTCCAACCATCTGCATGCGATGAGGTGAAGACAAGACGTCCGTTGTCGCCAAGGATCATGTCAGCACCGGCTTCACCGTTAATCCAGTCAGCACCATCACCGCCGATTGCAAAGTCACCATTCTTGCCCAGCCAGATCTTATCCGCGCCATCGGTGGTGGAGGAATCAAGCGTATTTCGGCTCGCTATCGCATAGGCAACGTGATCGTTGATCCAAGCCTTACCCTCGTCCCCAATAACAGCATCACCATCGCGATCACCGGCATGGACGACATCTCCGCGGTTGACGCCAGAGACGATCTGAACGCCTTCGAGGATCGCATTTTGGGCGGTACGACCTTTGCCGGAAGAACCGAGTTCAAACCAAACGATATCGCCAACAAGATCGCGAACGACATAAACACCCGCAGACTCATTTGCGATGTTCATATCAAGCCTTTCGGGTGACCGTTCGGCAAGAGACGCATCCTTAACTTTGATCAGGCTGGCGTCTTCACTGGTGTAGAAATACAGATCATAAGGCTGATCACCGTGGACTTCGGTGATGTTCGAAACCTCCACTCTGACTGGAGTTTTTGAACTACTTGAGTAGATCCCACCGTTAACAAGCCGCTCATTTTGTGAGTCAGGGGCAGAGGCTCCCTGCTCCGTGAATTTGAACTGCCCGACGACATCAACCCGCAGGCCATCGCCGGTTGGCAAGAATGCATGGTTCCTGCTCAGACGTGCTCCGTCAGATTCAAAATCAAGGTTGTTCCAAGCATCATCCTCAACAATTCCAGCGAAGTCAGATGTTCTGACTTGCGTCTTGGAATCGCTGTTACTGAAATTGATGCTGCTCTTCTGGACATCCCGTTCGGTGATGGCCTCGAGCAGGTTGTCAACAACACCTCGTGCACCAACGTCGATCTCGTCGGAACCCAGGCCACCAATCGCCACGTCGCGACCATTGCCCGTGAGGATCGTATCATCATAGGTGAAGCCATCTTCTGCGACGCCCGTTGAGGCAAGAATTATTGGATTGGTTGGATCCTCGCTGAAGAGAACGAAAGGATCACTCGGTGAATCAGGGTTGTTTGGATCTGGCGCTGGCTCCGGCGCGGGTGGAACTTCCATACCAACAATTTGCAGACCCGAAAGGGCGGCCAGCGCACGTCCTTTCGCGATGGAAATCGTAATCTCAAGGACATCGTCTTGCAGGTTCGTTGCGACGACATAGTTTCCGCTCGTCGGACGCGTTGGCGTATCTGAATTCGATACGGTGTATCGACCTCGCTGGAACAGCGCGCGCGATTCATTCAGGTAGAACGTGTCGTTGGTTCCAACATCGATCTGAGTTGTTACACGGCCACTCATCTGGCGTTTGTTAAGGTCGGAATAAACGTAAGCATCATAACTGGTATAGTGGTTATTCAGCCCCGACACGCGAACCGTTACCGTTTCACCCTGATCTTCGGCCTGAAGCGAGCTTTGCCATACAGCGCGGTCGCCCGGTAAGCCGTATCGCGTGCTGATATTCAAGGAGCTGTTTACGCCGTTACCGTTGCTGACGCTCCATTCAACGGAGACATTGTCCAAGGCATCTCCAGCGTGGGTTTGGATCCCGCTGGAAAGGGTGCCACTGCCACCGGCAAGCATATTCCAGTTCGCCGCCCGTGGCGCAGGTAGCCCCTGACCAGAGCCGCTTTCCAATGCGCCAGCCTGCTCATTCGGGTCCATCGTCGTGTCGCTGAAGTTGAAGCTGACGATTGAGGTCCCTTCCATGTCGACAACGGAAGTACCGCCAGATGAGCCACCCGTACTTGAGCTTGTATCGTTGAACTCCGGCATTGGCGCAGTGAAGGTCATGTAACCCAAATCACCAATGACGTAATCGGTATCGATAGAAGACGCATCCCAATCGCCCTGCGCTTCGATGATGTCATCTCCGACACCACCAAAGACAACATCACGCCCGGAGTAGGTGCGGATATAGTCATCACCGCCATGGGTCGGCGCCAAGGTTTCCGCGTGATCTACAGGCTTCATCCGTCCGACGATTTGTATGCCGGAAATGAGGGCTGCATCGCGCTTTGTGAACCCTGATACAGTAATCTGCTGGCTATCGGTACTCAGACCCTTACCGACAACATAGTTGCCGATGTCACCACTGGTTGCCTGATCATAATCACCCGTGAAGCGAGATCGGACATCTTTCAGCGTGTAGGTTTGGCCTTCGCTGAACTGGATTGTCTGGGTTGAGGTGCGGGCTGCTCCATCAGCGTAAACGTAAATGTCGTACTCTTCGAAGTGCGCGT
>JBMZBW010000090.1:0-11183 GCA_049612785.1 Alphaproteobacteria bacterium
AACCACTTGTCAGCGCATCTTCGCCAACGGAGAGATCAAAACGGGGGCTCGTACGGCGCGCGATGCGGGCTTCAGCGCGCGCAGACGTTCTCGGACAGTGACAGGAGAAACTCGTCCAGCGTTGCCTGTGAGGTCAGTAAGGAGTAGTCCGCGAATTCTTCGTTGATGGAGACCATCTTTTCGCTCTTCTTCGCGCCTGCGTAGAGACGGATAACACCCAAATGCTCGAAGTCGCGGATCAAAGTGCTGAAGGTCGTACGGGACGGGCGCAGGATTTGCCAGCCGCTGTAGAGTTCATCAAGGTTAACTTCGATGCTTTTCTGCCGATTGCTCCACAGGATCGCAAGCAGAGTGACGGCATAGCGTCGGTTGAACAGTTCAATCGTCGATTTCAGTCTTTGATTTATTCCCATAGACAGCGCTTTCCCGTGCCAATTGTTCGCGCCGTATTCTGTTACGGTCGACCTCTCAAAGGTGACGGTAGGCTGGCTTCTTCGCTAAACGCAACAAGTCCGCTCTGTTGTATCTAATAATTATTATGAAAATGCCTATATTTTGCGCTTATTATTTAATTAATTATTTTAACAACATCAATATGAATTGAAAAATTGATTTCTCTTTTACGCATACACAATCTTAGCGAGCTTTATTTATAAATTGAAGGCCAAATCTATCAATGTAAATATATTATTATATTTATCGATTCGGTTTTTTTATTTTGATTATAAGCACTTCGAAGTTCGGATTGTCAAAAAAGATGATGGGTCATCCATCTAGTGTGTGATTTATACTTAATAATCAGGGTGGAATAGGAAGGTGCCAAATGCGTAGCTTGGCTTATCCGAAACAGGAAAAAGCCTTTGGCATTCTCGCAGCGCGTCCCGGGCGCAGACGAAATTGATTTGTTTAACCTCATGTCTGCGGTGTGGAGAGGCCGTGGGCTGGTAGTGCTGTTGGTTTCTGTTTGCGCGGTAATTGGTGGCACTTACGCGTATCTCCAGCCCGACATTTACGACGCTCGCTCCAAAGTCCTGTTCCAGCCCTCGGAGCTTGTTCTCAGCAACGTCACCACAACGCCTATCGACGAGCTCCGCCGCATGGAATCTGAAGTGCAGATTGCGCAGGGGGAGGAGATTGTTCTTGCGGTACTCGATGAGTTGAACCTCTACGATGACGAACGCTTGGAACTACCGGCCTCGGCGTTGGATGTCCTCATCAACCGCATTGTCGACCAACCCGAACAAAGCGATCAGCCGCCACTGTCAACTGCGCGCCTGAAGCGATTTCTGGAATCCAGCGTTGTGGTGCGGCAGATGGGCCGTTCCACGCTGATTGCCTTTGAAGCGCGGACTTTCAGCCCATCACTGTCCGCTGAAATCAGCAACGCCTTCGCTGAAAACTACATCAAAGCTCAGGTCCAATCGAAGATCCGTGCGGCTTTGGAAGGGCTACGGGTGGTCAACGAAGCACTTGAAGAGGCCGGGGTGGTTCTGGAACAGTCCCAAGTCGCCCTGCGGGATCACATCGTGAAGAAGGCGTCCACCATTTCGCAGCGGACGGGAGACGCGGGGATCGCTTTACTGGCTGCCGATCTTGATGCTGCGCGTATCCTGGTAGGTGAGCTGTCGGTCGCGCGCAGGGCGTTCGAAACCCTCCTCACTTTGGCGAACTTTGACTTGCTGAGTGCGGAGCTGAATCGGTTGGCCGGCACAAATCTGCTCGCCGAGCTGCGCGCGAAAGCCTTTGCAGACGTCAACCAGCGCCGCATTGCCGTCGCGGCACAGCTTGAGGCAAACCCGGGTTCAGCCGAGATCCGCGACCGGCTTTCGGCACTGGAGGCGGAGTTGAGCCTGCTGGCTAAAGAACAGTTGACGGAGCTGATCAATCGCACTGCGGCCGTACAGGAACGTCAAGGCGCGCTGCGGGGCCAGTTGGAAAGTGCTGTCTTTGCCGCTGACTTGCCCCCGGATATCGCCGCTGAGTTGTTCAAGCTACAATCAGACGCGGAGTCTGCGCGTGATCGCTATATTGGGCTGGTTGATTTGGCACGAGAGCTAACGGTTGAATCCCGCACACAAGTGGCCGACTCCCGGATCGTTGCGCGGGCGACTGTACCAACCGAACCGGCGGGACCGGGCTGGGTTCGGACCTTTATGCTTGCCGCTTCTGTCGGGCTGGTGCTTGCCGTTGGCCTGCTGTTGCTGCGCAGTGCGCTCAAGGGCCCCATCTACAGCACGGTTCATCTGCAACGAACCCTGCAAGTACCGCGGGTGTCGGTGATCATGAAAGTGCCGACGCAAAATACCTTGCTCGACATGATCCCGCGCAACCCGTTTTCCCCGTATGCGGAAAGCCTCAGACGCATCAGTCGTGAGATCAAGGCTGCATTTCTCGCGCAGCATCAGGAAGGGGACGTGATGCAGGGGATGGTTGTGGTCTTGACCTCGAGTGTTCCGAACGAGGGCAAGACGACCACGGCAGTCGGGCTGGCAGCGCTTAATGCCATGGCGGGGCAGTCGGTGTGCTTGCTGGACCTCGCCCTGCGCGACTCAACGCTGTCTCAAGCGCTCAATCTAAGTCCCAATCTGTTCTTCAGCGGTTTCTTGAGCGGAGCGGTTGAGGAGCCCTCGCAGAGCACGCTGATGCTCAACGACAAAAGCACGCTCACCGTTATCACCGGGTCCCCCTTCACGGGTGTCGATGCAGAGGCCCCACAGGTCACGCGGCGGCTGCGAGAGCTTCTGGACGATCTTCGGAGCCGGTTTGATGTTGTGATTGTTGACACTTCGCCCATTCTTTCGGCCACAGAAGCGCTGACGATCACGCGAATGGGGGATGTTCCTGTGTTCATCGTGCGGGAAGCCTTTGCGCCTCGACAGGCGGTCGAAGAGGCGTGGCAGGAATTGGGCGTCGGCGATCCGGAGATCGAGCCGATCGTCGCCCTGTCTTTTGTCAAAGGCCGGCCGATCAAGCACACGTACGCGCACACCACCTACGGCAGCGGTGCGGGGGTCAGGGGCTGAGTGGGCGCAGGCGCAAGTGGTGCAGGGCAAAGCCAACCAGCAGGCCAACGACAAGCCCGGCGAAGTTGGCGCCCAGGTCTGTCCATTCGCCTTGGCGGCCCAGGAAAGGCTGCAGCAGTTCTATCGCTGCGCCCAGCGTTACAGCCGACGGGAGCACCCACCACAGGTGCCGGGGACGCAGCGTCGCAACGGGCAAGATCAGAGCCAAGAACGCCAGACCATGGGCGATCTTGTCACTAGGGAAGGCGTCTGATTTGGGCAGATCCTGCGGCGTGAGGGTGAACCAGCAGATCAGGGCGGCGAGACCAAAGGTGAGCGCCAAGACAAGCACTGTCCAGCGCCGCCAGCGCTTGTGAAAGAGAGCATCAACCAAGGGTGAAAATCCCAGAATGAGGGGTCAAAATAGAACCTGTGTTAAAAAGGGCCGTAAAGTTCCAAAAATAAGACGCGAAAAGTAGCAAACTCCGTCGTTAACATCAAATGAAGACGCTTTATCAAGGGTGTGTCCGTGGTTAATTACAAATAAATTCCATGAAATAGGCCTTTTGTTTGTGCGTTCTGGTGGAGTTATTACAGTTGTCTGGAAAAAATATTAACAGAGAGACCCCTTAGAGGCAGTTCATGAATGTTCGGCTGGCACTGTTTGCTGTCATTCTCACCGCTGTTGCGGTGCTGATTGTGGTGCAGTCCATTCTCCTCGACGCCTACAAGACCCGTGATGACTTGCAAATGATCTCGATCGTCTTGTCTGCCGTCATCTGTTTGCTGGTTTTGGCCTATCCCATGCGCCACCCCAGCTTGATGGCACCGCCTCGCCTCATGGCCGGCCTGACCCTGCTGCTGTTCCCAGTGTTTTCACTGACCTACACGGTCGTTCCAGACCTCTCCAAGTGGTACTTTCAGTTCTATCCGTCGGCCAACTTCAAGCACAAGCTAGCGCTGGTGAACTTCTACACAACGCTGTCACTGCCGATTTTCCTCGTCGGTTACGCGCTGGGAGAGCAGACACGCCTGCGTGCACCGGTGCTTTCCCATACGCGAAACAGCGTTTTTCTGACGGTTCTTTTTGCCGTGCTTGTGATTGGGATCTTGGGGATGCTGTCCTATTCGCTGAGTCTGGGCGGGATTTCGGTTATCCTCGAAAACATGGGAAACATGAGCGAGCGGCGTCTGTGGCATGATCGCGGTAATCGACTGTTTTTCTACATCGGAATGGTTCTGCTGACGGCACCAACCGTGCTGTCGCTAAGTATATTTGTCAGCGTTCGCTCGCTTTGGGGGTTGGTTGTGATTGCGCTGATCCTGTTCGTCGGCGCCACGGTTCTTTTGCTCACCCAGGCATCGCGTGAAAAGGCTGTTCTGCCCTTGATCCTCTTCGTGATCGCCGTCTTCCTGCTCACGCAACGTTCGGCGTCGGTTGACATGAAACGGCGGGGCTATGCACTGCTGCTGGTACTCGTTGGCTTTGCTGTCCTGCTGTTTGCCGTGCAGACCATGGTGCGTTGGAGCACTACGGAGGGCAGTCAGGCCAACGGCTTGCGCATGTTCAGCGACTTCAACCGCCTCGACGTCTCTATCGTGATTTTCTCACACTATTTCGACCCGGAACTGGGCAAGGATCCACTTCTGGGGCTGCCCATGCTGTCCTATTTCAATCAGTTCCTTGTCCGCTTGATGGACATGGAGCCAATCATGAACACATCGATGATTCTGCATGATTTCATCTTCGACGGTGACCCCAAGGCCGGTAATCCCGGCGCGCCTTTCGTGGGTGAGTTGTACTTGAACTTCAAGAGCTACGCCTTCTTTGTGTTTTTGCCCATTGGCTTCTTCTTCGCTCGCTCCTACACGGCACTGGCGAACAGCAACTATGAGTTTTGGCGTGTCCTTTTCTACTCGACCCACGCTTACTTCTTCTTTGCGAAGATCTTCACCTATATCGGGTTCTCGGAGAGCGTGCTGATTATGCTGCTTGTGTATGTGCCTTTGCTGGGCTGGCAGTTCCTATACCGGATCCGATTGGGCAGTTTTGATCCGACGCAGGTCGAGCAGGCCTCTCATCTGCGGCCGGAAGAACAGCGCTAGAGCCGCCGACCAAAGGACCAAGACCCACAGGCCCACCATGCTCGCCTCCAACAGGGCTGCTTGGGGCGGGATCGTGCGGTCCAGCACTGCGGCGCTCAAGGTGATGGCCAGCGCACAGATCGTCATGCGCGCCGTACTGAACCAGAAGACACCGTTAAACAGCTCCGGCAGACCCCGTCCAAGGCTCAGCATCAGGGCAAGCGTCACGGCGTAGAGCCCCAGTGCGCTGGAGAGTGCGAAAACGTGCAGGTCCGCTAATCCCACCAGCGCAAAACCTGCCAATGCCTTGACCATCAAGCCGCCGAAAATCAGCGCGACAGGCAGCAGGAACTGACCTTGGGCAAAGGATACCCGTACAATAAACGTGTTAAGCGCCAGCGCCGGGATCGTCAGGGTCAGACCCAGCAGGATACGGGCGGCGTCCTGCTGTGCGGCGGCGCTCAACGTGCCGCGAAACAACGCTGTCAGCGCGGCATCGCCGACGGCAAACAGACCGCTGGCCGCGATCATGCTCAGCAGGAGAATACCGCTGTTGACCTTGGCAATGATATCGCCCGCTGCGGCATCCTGCCGGGATTGGAGCAAGCCAGCGATAACCGGGAAGGCCGAGACAGTGACCCCAATGGCGATCATGCCTTGGGGCAGTTGGATGAACTTGCTGGCGATGCTGAAGACTGTCACCTTGCCTTCACCCAGCCCCGCAGCGAGCGCAAGATCGACGAAGACAAAGGCATAGAGCAGGAGGGCGCTGAGGATGATTTTGGATACCGGCGCAAAGAACTCTGCCACCAGAACCCGATGCAGACGCAGGCTCCAAACCTGTTTGAAGGGGAGGGCATTGAGGCTAGGCAACTGCATCGCAAACAGCAGCACCGCTCCTGCCAGCGCCCCCGCAACCGCCGCTTGCACCCCCAGCCAGCCGCCTAAGCCAATCGTCAGGGCGAGAATGGAGAGGTTGAGGACCGCCGGGGCCAGCGCCGCACGCACAAACTGTAGTCGATATTGGAGATAGCCTGCAAGGATGCCTGATAGCCCCATCAGCACGCCCGCGGGTGCAAGGAACAGCAGTGTGGTCTCGATCCGACTGGCCAGCGCCGCATTCCCGCGCCCTGCCAGCCCTTGCGCAATCGTGTCGGCACCCACGACCAAAGCGCCTGCAAGAACCAGCATCCCAAGCGCCGTCAGATTCATCGCGATACTCAGAAAATGCCGCCCGCGTTCTTCACCTTCGCTCGGTGTAAGGGTGGTCATAAACCGCACTGAGCCCGAGGCCAGTGAAGTGCTGATGACGATATAGGCCGGGTAGATGACGGCAAAGGCTGCAAAGAAGGCATCAGTTTCAAGGGTCGCACCAAACAGCCAGACCAGCGCCACGTCTCGGCCCAACCCAAAGAGCCGGGACACAAGCGCGATAACGGTGATCGAGAAGGAAGCCTTTAACAGATTCACAACCAATCCCTTCCGTCGTTTGTGTGCCGTAAAGCGCTTCTAATTCTGCTCATAGACACCGCCCTTAACCGTTCGCCGCCACACGATCCGAGCGACGTCGATGAAGAAGATCGGATTGAGCATGTGCAGGAACTGGTTGAGCGTTGACATGAAAGATGTCCTGTCCCGCTGCTTGGAGAGAAAGGCACCCCAGAAGACCCGAGCGGAAAAGGCGTAGGGTAGGGGGCCTGCGGGGTCGAAGTGGTGGAGTTTAAGGCTGCTGTACCCCAGTGCCTCGAGGATCCGGCCAATACGGGGATCGACCGCGTCGAAACGAACCCGGTCAATCTCGGCCGTTGCCACCAGATTGACGGCGCAGGCAAACTCGACCTTCTGGTCTCGTGCGACTTCGACAAAGCTGTCCAGTGTCCCGCGTTGCTCCATCAGGTCGAGGTAGCTTTTGACCAGGTAGTAACTTTCAATCGAAAAGCTTTTCTCTGGAAAAACGTTGTGGAACATGATCGACGTCAGCTCTGTGTGCGGCTGCAGGATGGGGACGTCGTACCCGTTGATCTCTACGATCTCGGTCTGATCGCGCATGCGCCGGGGATCAAGATAGATGAAATAGTCGGTTGAGGGGGCAACATAGCAATCGATGTAAAAGACGCCGCCTTTCTTGGTCGTGTCTGTCAGCCCCTCACCGCTTTCTTCGATCAGTGTGGTCTGGCAGGGGGCGGTTTCCATCAGCTTGAAGCCACCCTCGGGCGCGCAAAGGTGGGCGACGAGTTCCTTGTGCCGCCGGGGTTCAAAGGGGAACCAGTCGGTGTCATTGGGAGTTGAGAGAAAGGGCTTTATGGACTTGAAAAGCACCCATTCTCCCTTGGCAACCGCATCGAGGCGCTGGGCGAGCTTCACCACGACACGATCAGTCTCCATCCGGCGCTTATTCAACGAGGCATGCAGCGCCAAGGCCTTGGGCCCCAGCTTAACACCCTTGTGCAAGCACTCCGTGAGAAACAACAGGCCCACCCGGCTTTTGAACGCAAAATCTGTTAGCGCCTCAAGCTGCTCAGGCGCGGGGACCGCCGGCCCTGTCCCGATGGGCGAGCCGATGGTGTCAAAAATCAGTTGGGTCTTCTCAGAGCGGCTCATCATGGGCTTGGGTCTCATTGGTTGTGGTCTGGGTGCAGGCTTCGGTAGACGGCGTGCAGGGCCGTATCGACCCTTGAGGCATCGACCAGAGAGAGCGCTTTGCTGCGGGCGGCGTGGCCAAAAACAGCGCGCGGGGTGGGTGTCATGTTGAGTACCTCTTCGAGAAGCAGGGTCAGCGCTTGGTGATCGCCGGGCGGGAAGAGCCTGCCTTCCACGCCGTCCTCTATCATCTCCAGCGTCCCGCCTTCACCCGCCGCAAGGGTCGCTGCGCCCGCAAGCAGGCTCTCGATCACCACGCCGGGGAAGGGGTCCGGCGTCACCGAGGCGTGGACGGAGACGTCTGCTGCGCGCAGGATATCCGGCACGTCAGACCGCTGGCCGAGGTGGAGAATTCCCACGCGGCGTGCCTCTTCTTGGGTTCTTTCGAAGTAGGCTTCCTTCCCATCCACGCTGCCCCCAACCAGGGCAAAGCACCAGCGCTCGCGCAGGGATGGCGATAGGGCTGCAACCGCTTGGATGAACACGTCCTGACCTTTCCACGGCTCGATCCGTCCTATCATCACGGCCAAGCGCTTGCCCGGCGGAACCTCTGCCAAGCAACCCTGCGCGCTCCCAGGGTCGCGCGGGTCCGCGATCAGCGCAGCGTTGCCCAGGTCGTGAATGACCAGAGCATGGTGGCGTCCGGTGTTGGGGCCGAAGTAGTGGTCTCGCACTGCCTGCGACACCGATACGGACACCGCTGCTACGGCGCGGATCAGGTGCGCGAAACTCCGGCGGAGAGCTGGGCGCTGCTGGATCATGCGGATATGCCAGACCACCGGGATACCGCGCGCTCGGGCGGCCAGCGCGGGCAGGAAGTCATAGAGATCATTGACGTGAACGATGTCCGGGCGCTCCCGTCCGAAGAAGGACCAGAAGAACCAAAGCGCCGAAGGAGCCCTCAAAGCCAGCCGAAGGATGCCCCCGAATCCCTGACTGACCTGCGGGCGTACAAAAGGGTGCAGGATCAGCGGGACGCATGCCTGCGCGTAGGTTTGAGTGATGTCGGTGGACAGTCTGAGCACGGCGGTCGTGCGTACCCCCGCCCTGTGCCCCATGTGTTCGGCCATTAGGGCGAGAACCTTGTCTGCACCGCCAATGTCCGCGTTGTTGGCGTGAACGTAGACCACGCTCAATGCGTCTTGTGCCGCTTTGACCTCTGCGAGAGCTTGGGCCGCGGCCTGCGTCGGCGGTTGGGTGCCGTCTAGGATCGTGAAGCCAAAACTGTTGGCAATTGCGTCGTAATACGCGAGCCGCAAGCGCAGGTAGTCGATGTCCAGAATATCGTCCTTTCGCGCCATGGATATTTCAGGGTCCACACGCAGGAAAATCCGCACTGCCGGAAGCGTCACAGCCCCCAAGCGCCGCCGCAAATGGGCAACGACGTCCTCGGGGCTCCAACCTAGTGTTAGTCCGAGATTCACTGCCACGTCGAAAATATAGCGATCCGCTACAAGGGTCGTACTCCCCCGGTGGCGCCAACGTTTAATTGCGAGTTGGAGATCGTAGTCGAACCAGATAAGCGCCTGATAGAGCCGGACAAAGGCCCAAAATCGCAGGGCGAGGCGCCGCTTGCGTGCGATCTCCCGGGCATAATCAGTTCTCAGCGAACCTTCCCCCTGCGTCGCCCCTTTGACCTGCTGCGTGCTTCTATTCCACAACCGCCGCAATACCAGTCGTATGGGCTTCATGAGGATGCTTTCTGAGCCAAGCCATACGTGCCGCGCTTGAGCGCTGTTGCCGTCGCCGTTGCTGGCGTCGGGACGGTTCAGTTGCTCAACCAAGGCTCGGCTCAGCGTCGTTTTTCCGCTGCCATCAGTTCCGATCACGCACACGAGCATGGTCATGGCCTTTGCCTCGACAGGCGTAGGATTGTTTCTGTCAGCCGCGCCGCATGCAGGGACTCTGGCAGTCCGTCCGGCCGCTCGATCGCGCCCTTCTGGAGCCGTTCGACCACGACCTGAGCAAAGTCGGCACTTGGTGCAAAGCTCAGACCCTTCGTGTGATTCAACACTCGGGGAAGGGCTCAGAAAGGGGTCGCAATGACAGGGGTCTTGCTTGCCAGCGCTTCAAGAACGGTGAGCGGCAACTCAATCGCCCCTTCGCCGTCTTCAGGGACGGGAAAAAGATAGAGGGTGCAGGAGCGATAGACTTGGCCTATGTCGGCCACGAAGCGGCGACTCACAATCACCCCCGCAGCTTGCAGAGCCTCGAGGACGCCCGGCTCAGGGGTAAACGTTGGGCTGGCCTGAACCACAACTTCCGCCTCTGCGCCAACGGCGGCCTTTATCTCGATCAAGCGATCCAACCCGCGAGACTGACGCAGATGACCGACGTGGGCGAGGATTGGAACCCCGCGCGCTTGAACCTCGGGCCAAAGCGGCGGCTCTGGGGCTTCAGCTTTGGTCCGTTTTCCGATCCGGCTGGGGTCCATGCCGATGGGCTGCACAATCGTTTCAGCCTCTGGTGCTGCCCGCTTCAGTGCCACTTTGGGTTGGTTGCAAATGACGTGATGCGCTGTGCTCCACCCCATGAGGAAGGCTGGCAGGTTGTCGATATTTGGCCGTGTGGCGACCCAGACCAATCGCGTCCGCGAAAGCCAGCGGAGCAGCCGCGTCACCAGCACCGTCCTGAGTCCTGGACCGTGGGTAAAGACAGTCAAAGCGCTGGGCCGCAGGATTAACCCGGGCAAGTGGCGCAGCAGACGGTGGGGTGGAATAACCCGCAGGCTCAAACCAGTCTGCTGTAAGTCAGCAACCAGCGTGGCGGAGATGACATTCATGCCCTCTGCGGGCTGGTCGCTGACCTCGGCCACCACGGTGATATCCGGCCCCGCCCTCAATGGAAAATCCCCAACGCATCGCGCTCTATCCTTCGATGCAGCTCGAGACGCAGGCGGAACAGGGCAGAGGGGGGCAGCGGGCAATCAGTGCGCAAAACAGCGCGCCGCCGATCATCGCCCGGACGCTGTCTGCACCACTGGCCGCCACCCACGTAAAGCGCGGCGTATCGGTGCTTGCTCAGGATGGTTCGGACTTCCCATTCATCCAAGGGCCCAAGCGGGCTCCCGTCGAACCAGAGCCAGAAACCGCCGCCGGGCTGGGCGGCTTCCGGGTCGATGATGCAGCGCGTGGTTGCGGTCTGGGTTGGCGCGATCGACGTCTGGATCTGCGCCGCGCGCTCGGCGCTGCAACACAGGACGAGGGCAGTGGCTCCCTGCATCAGCGGCAGGTCGTCGGCGTGGTCGCTCAGCACGACGCGATGCAGAGAGGTTTGGGCCAGCCCAGCTGCGCTGACCCATGCCTCACAAGCCGCCTGTTTCTCCGCGCCCAAGCATTCGCGCCAATCAGGTGTAACGGCAGTCGGTGTGGCGATGCAGGCTTCAAACCCTTGAGAAGCCGCAAAGTCGGCGGCGTACGCATCCGGCGCAGCCGTCGCCAGAACCAGCCGCGCGCC
>JBMZBW010000091.1:0-10888 GCA_049612785.1 Alphaproteobacteria bacterium
TGTGGGTGAAGAACTGGCAAACTGGACTTTGCCCGGAAAGATCACCTACGCCGATCGCAAAATGCGTCGGAAGGGCACGCTTCTGGTGTTGGTGAACCCGGGCTACGCTCAATTTGCGCAGATGGCCCAGCCCGATATTTTGTCGAGCGTGAACCAATTTCTTGGCTTCGGACGGGTGGAGAAAATCCAACTCAAGCAGTCTCACGCCATTGGCGGCGCTGCTCATCGCACAACTGTGAGCGGTCGTGGGGTCGCAGAGCCCTCTTCGAGGCTAGAGCCGCGACGCGAAAGGCGTCAAAATGGCACTATAAATGCGTCCCTCGAAGCGCTGCGCCAAAGCGTTGCGGAACGCGAGAAACGACGTTAAATCGCATAAGTTACCCACAAGTTTCTGCACGACTCCGGTTGTTAGCAACCGACTCGAGTGGATAAGAGCAAAGGATGAATTCGATGTTGAAAATTGTCGCACCCTTGGGTGTCGCTGCTATGGCGCTGCTGACGCTGGCTTCACCAAGCCTTGCCCAGGACAGCACAGCAGACGACTCGGCCGCTGATGGCGCCGCGGCGGACGTGGTTGAAGCCTACGTCCCGCTGGCCAGCGATGGCGGTCTGGGAACCGGCGTTTACGACGATGATACGTATGAAGGCGTGCCAGATGCGCCCATCGTGCTGATCGAATACGCCTCGCTGACCTGCCCGCACTGTGCGGCTTTTCATGAGCAGGGTTATCCGGAGCTGAAGCCTTACATCGATGCGGGTCAGCTCGTGTATGTCTACCGGGACTTCCCCCTTGATGGCGCAGCTTACCGCGCTGCTTTGTCCGCACGCTGTTTGCAGGGCGAAGCTTACTTCAGCGCAATCGATGCGCTGTTCACCAACCAGCGTGACTGGCGCGCTGGCGGTTCAGAAGCCGATCTGGCCCGTGAAATTTCGGCGCTGACCGGTCAGACTGAAGACGAATACAAAGCCTGTGTGGGTGACACCGAAAACCAGAAGAAGCTGATCGACCGTTACAACACGGCGATTGATCTGGGTGTAGACGGCACACCACGCATTTACATCAATGGTGAGCTTTACACGCCAAACCGTGGCTGGGCGCAGATCGGTGACGAAGTCGCGCGTCTGGTGAAGAAGCTCAAGGTCTAAGTCGAGGGTTCATTTGGTCGCGTTCACAAAACTCAGAATCCAAGGCTTCAAGAGCTTTGTTGATGCGACCGAATTCCACATCGAGCCGGGTGTCACCGGTGTCGTAGGGCCGAACGGCTGCGGCAAATCCAATATTGTCGAAGCGCTTAAATGGGTCATGGGCGAATCCCGATCCAAGCAACTGCGCGGCGCGGATATGGAAGAGGTCATTTTCAATGGCTCCTCTGACCGTCCCGCCCGCAACGTGGCTGAAGTCGAGCTGGTCATGTCCAATGCAGACGGCTCCTTACCACCACAATACGCCGAACACCCCACGGTTGGGGTTTCTCGCCGGATCGAGCGGGGCAAGGGTTCGGACTATCGCATCAATAAATCACGCAAAACCGCCGGTGAAGTGAAGCTGCTTTTCTCCGACGCGGGCTCTGGGGCGTCGTCTTCGGCGATTGTTTCCCAGGGTCGCGTTGCAGCCATTATCAACGCCAAACCGGTCGAGCGCCGCCAAATACTCGAGGAAGCCGCGGGCATCGTCGGGTTGGCGGCGCGGCGGCGTGAGGCCGAAAACCGCCTGCGGGCAGCGGAAAGCAATCTTGAGCGGCTCGAAACCGTGATGAATGCTTTGCAGGAACGGCTGAAAACCCTCGAAGGCCAAGCCAAACAAGCCGAAAAATACCGCCGCTTGACGGACAAGATGACCCGGCTGAACGCTCAGCTGCATTACTTGCAGTGGGTCGCGCAGACGCGCACGGTCGAGCGCGCCAAGGAAACGCTGGTTAAAGCGGAAAAAAGTGTCGCCGATGCCGAGGCGCAGGCGGCTCGGGCCAATCAAGCCTCAATCAACCTGTCGACCGACTTGCCGGATTTGCAGAAGCAGGAGGCAGAAGCGGGCGCAAAGTTGCAGGCTTTTCTGGTCGCGAAAGACGGTCTGGAGCGCGACAAGGCGGACATTGACCGCGCCTTGCAGAACAACAGCAACCAGCGCAAGCAGCTGGAGCACGATCAGGTGCGCGAAGCCAATCTGGTGACAGACGCACAGTCGGCGCTTGAGAGACTGGCTGCGGAAGAAGCGGACTTGGTCAAGTCCAGTGAAGGCGAAGCACAGGCGCTTCAGGCTCTGGAAACGGCCGTTGAAACCGCCAATGCTGCCGTCAGCGCGCTGGAACAGGACATGGCCAATGCCCGAGCAGACGTGGCGCGGGTTGGTTCAGAAATCACAGCGCGCACAACCACGCTTAATCAGGCGAAGCAGCGTTTAGAAGCGCTGTCTGCCCGTCGCGAGCGGCTTGAAGGTCAAATCGCAGATATCGAAGCACGGGAAACAGGCGCGGCGGAGCATGCAGAAGCACGCTCGCGCGCGACGGAACTGCAAGCCGAACACGATGCCGCTGCAACAGCACTGACAGCGGCTGAAACGGCCATGACGGCTGCGCGGGAAACGGAACAGTCCCTGCGCGCGCAGGCCGATGCCCTCGCCCGCGAAGAAGCGCAACTGCGTGCAGAATTGCGGGGCCTTCAGGAATTGCTCAAATCCAGCCAGGGACAAGGAAAGACGGACGCTGATCCGGTATTGTCTTCCTTGCGCGTGCAGGATGGTTTCGAAACCGCTCTGGCAGCGGTTATCGGGGATGCTTTGCAGGCACCGGCAGGCTCGCAGGAAAAAGGTGATTTCTGGCTCGAAGTCGATGGCGTCGGGACGCCAGAAGCGTTCCCCGCCTCTGTCACCCGTCTGAGCGAGGTTGTTGATGCGGCACCGCAAGCGCTGAGCCGGCGTCTGATGGCGTGCGGCATAGCAGCTTCAGTGGATGAGGCTGCGTCGCTGCAATCCCAACTGCGCCCAGGACAGCGTTTGACGACAAAAGACGGCGGGCTGTGGCGGTGGGATGGCTACACGGCCTTGCCAGGCAAGGTTCCCGGTGCAGCACGCTTGCTCGAACAACGCCGTCGCGCTGAAGAGCTGGAAGCCGTTCTGGCCGGTAAAGCGGAAGAAACCGCGCAGGCACGAAACACGGCTGAAACGGCTGCCGCAGAACTCAAAGAGGCGCGGGCTACGGAAGCACAGTCCCGACAGACCCTGCAACTGGCTTACCGCGACCTGACCGGCGCACAGAGCGAGCTGGCGCGCGTTGAAGCCAAAGCCGCAAAGGTCGAAGCGGAAAGCGGTGCCTTGCGCGCGGCTCTCCAAACGCTGAACGCCGATCATGAAGAAGCTCAAACCGCAGTAGAGGCGGCACAGAAAGCCTTTGATGACCGTCCAGATGCGGAGGCCATGCAATCCCGCGTCGATACCCTTCGTCCGCAGGTGGACGACGCCCGCCGGACCCTGACTCAGGCGCAAGCCGAGCGCGAACAACACAAGCGGGATGCCTCTGCACGGAAAACCCGGATGGGCGCAATCACCACCGAGCGGTTCTCGTGGGATGGCCGGCTGAAGAATGCCGAGCACCAGCACGCCCAACTCAAGCAGCGCGATACACGGCTGACCGAAGAGCGTCAGGCGCTGGAAAACCGACCCGCCGAAATCGCGCAGCAGCGCGAAACACTGGAAAACAACATCCGCGATGCGCGCGAGGCCGTGGAACGGGCAGTGGCGGCTGTCTCCGACCGTCGTGCGGCGTCCTCTACCGCCGATGCCGAAGCACGGCAGGCCGAAAAGAACGCGGGCGCGGCGCGGGAAGAACTGGTCACCGCGCGGCTGACGGCTGAAACCGAAATTGCGCGTAAAGATGAGCTGGCGGCAGCGATCAAGGACACGTTCTCAGCGGGTCCCCAAGCGCTTCCGGGCCTGGCGGAACTCGACCCGGCGGGCGATTTGCCGCTCAAGGGCGATACGGACCGGGCACTCAAGGCCGCAATCCGTGACCGCGACGCACTGGGCGCAGTAAACCTGCGTGCCGAGGACGAAAGCACAGAACTCAGCGATGAGCTTTCGACCTATGATGAAGAACGCGCAGACCTGAACAAGGCCATCGACAAGTTGCGCAAGGCCATTGCGAGCCTCAACAAAGAAGGCCGTCTTCGCCTTGCGGATGCCTTCAAGAAGGTCAACGAAGCCTTTCAGGAGACCTTTACCCGGCTGTTTAATGGTGGCACGGCGCATCTGGAACTGATCGATGGCGATGATCCGCTGAATGCAGGGTTGGAGATCTTCGCTCAGCCGCCCGGCAAGAAGCTGACCTCGCTGGCGCTCATGTCCGGCGGTGAGCAGTCCATGACCGCCACGGCGCTGATTTTCTCCCTGTTACAGACCAACCCAGCACCCATCTGTGTCCTCGATGAGGTTGATGCCCCGCTGGACGACCACAACGTCGCTCGATTCTGTGACCTGGTCGGAGAATGGGCGCGTAAGTCGAACACGCGCATTGTCGTTGTGACGCACCACCCGGTCACCATGTCGCGGGTAGACCGTCTGTTTGGTGTAACGATGGCCGAAAGGGGCGTTTCGAGCCTGCTTTCCATCGATTTGGATGAAGCACTTGTGCATGCTTCTACAGCAGAGGCGGGTTGAAGCAGCTATACGGCTGACTCGCTTGACCCTGTAACCAAACACTCCTAAACCCCTTCCCAAGTTTAGGTCCGCCTATTTGCACGTTTTTTTTGGTTTCGGAGACAGCTATGACCTTCGATAAAGACCCTAACAAAGACGGGCTGGAAGACCTGAAGTCTCGCATTGAAGTTGCACGGCCCAGGCTCGCCGAAGAGAGGATCAGCAGCGCAAAACAAATCGCCAATCGCACGGCTTCTGAAGCCTTCGGTGTGGCGTTTTCTTTTGTGATCTGCATCCTGATCGGCACTGTTGGCGGCTACGCTCTCGACAATGCAATAGGAACGAAACCGCTCTTCTTTGTGGTGGGCTTCTTTATCGGGTTTGTACTCGGTATTTGGTACATGATCTTCAAGGCGCGCCAAGTTGCCAAACGCGACGAAGAATAGGGATATTTGTTGTGGCTGAAAAATCCAGTGAGGGCGAAAAGTCCGCATTCGACCTGATGCACCAGTTCGACATTACGCCGTTTTCGGTCCTTGCAGACACGCCGTTTGCTTTTGTGACCAACTCGGCTTTTTTCATGTTGCTGACGGTTGCGGTTATTGCTTTCCTCATGGTCATCATGACGGCGAACGCCAAGGTTATTCCGGGGCGCGGTCAGACGATTTCGGAGATTATCTTCGACTTCGGATTTGGCATGGTTGACGACATTCTGGGCAAGGACGGTCGTCCTTACGTCACTTTCCTGCTCTCCGTCTTCCTGTTCGTCTTTGTCGCGAACATTCTGGGCATGTTGCCTTACTCATTCACGGTATTCTCTCACATCAGCCTGACCGCGTTTATGGCCGTGATCATCTTCCTGATGGTCATCTACGTCGGCGTCAGCCGTCACGGTCTGGGTTGGTTCGGCATTTTCGCGCCAGCAGGCGTACCGGGCTGGCTGCTGCCGCTGATCGTTGTGATTGAGATTATCTCTTTCTTCATGCGTCCCCTCACCCACTCTCTGCGTTTGTTTGCCAACCTGACTGCAGGACACATCGTCCTCAAGGTGATCGGCACTTTCGCTGCTGGTGCTGGCGCGACGAGCCTGCTGACCATCGTTGGTGGTCTGCTGCTGACCCCTGTTCTCTTCGCGCTCAGCGCGCTGGAGTACCTGGTCGCCTACCTGCAGGCGTACATCTTCACTTTGCTTGCGGCGGTTTACCTGTCGGAAGCAATTGATCCGCATCATTAATCCTAACACCGCGATCTAAGTCAGGTAGAAACCTGGTACGATTGTAAATCTAAAGAGGAATCATCATGACACCTGAAATGTTCAAGTACATCGGCGCTGGTCTGGCTACCTTTGGTTTCGTTGGCTCCGGTATCGGCCTTGGTACCATTTTCGGTAACTACTTCCTGGCAGTATCCCGTAACCCAGCATCTGCTCCTAAGTTCCAGACGTGGCTGTTCGTAGGCTTCGCACTGGTAGAAGCATTCGGTATTTTCGCACTTCTGATTGCTCTGATGATTATGTTCGTCATCTAACAGGTGACCACGGATCTGCGTCGCGCGGCCCGCTGTTTCTCATTTGAGAACGAGGTCCGCGCGGTGGCTTATCCGGCGAACCTGTTTGAGCGACGAAACTTCTAAAGACAACAGTGGGAGGCTTCGATGCCTCAGTTCGATATACTAAGTGATCCGGCTGCCATCGGTCTGAATCTGGCCTGGTTTGTCGTGCTGTTCGCTTTGACCATGTTCATCGTCAACATGGGCATCAAACGCATCATTGCGGTGCGTGAGAAGCGGGAAGTTTTGACCAGCGGCAACGTCGAGAAGGCAGAAGCTCTGCTCGATGAAGCCAAGCAACTGATGAACGCTTACGAGGAAAAGATGGCGTCTGCGCGCAATGAAGCGCAAGGCATCATCAAAGAAGCCTCGGACGCGGCAGCGGCCGAGGCTGCTGCAGCTCAGTCCAAGCTGGCTGATGAGCTGACTGCAAAGCGCGTCGAAATTGAAACCGCGATTGCCAACCAGACAGAAGCAGCGCTTGCTGAGCTGTCCACGGTAGCATCCGATACGGCTTCGGCGGCAGCAACGCAAATCCTCGGCGTCAAGGTTGACGGTGACAAGCTGAGCGCGGCTGTAAAGGAAATCAGTCATGCTTGAGTTTATCATTTACGAACTTCAGCACGCGACCTTCTGGGTTGGCTTCGGCTCTATCGTCTTCCTCGCCTTTGTTTGGTGGCAGGCTGGCGACAGCATCATGGGCATGCTCGACAAACGTGGCGTCGAGATTTCTGCCAAGATTGACGAAGCTGGCGACCTGCTCGCGCAGGCTGAAGGGCAGATGGAAGAGTACCGGGCCAAGTTCGGCAAAGCAGATGCTGACGCATCTGCGATTGTTGAGCAAGCCAAGGACGAAGCCAAACGCCTGACGGAAAAGGCTGGCACCGACCTGAGCAGTTTGCTCGAGCGTCGTAGCGCGGCTTTTGACCAGCGGATGAACCAACTGCAGGTGCAGGCTCAGAACGACCTGAAGTCCCGCGCAGCAGAATTGGCGATTGGCGCACTGCGCAAATCGCTGCCGGAGCAACTGGATGCCGCCGCACTGGCGACCCTGGCTGACACCGCGATCGACGACCTGCCCAACCGCGTATAAGCGCAACAGAGCAGGCATTCAAAACAAGGGGCTTCGCGGCCCCTTTTTTTGTGGCCATGTCACAGACGTATTTTGGAAAAAGAGAACGGTATGGGTCAACTCTCTCAAGGCATGAAGTCGGGCTTGCGCGATGGTACGGTCATCGGTCTGACGGCGGCACTGCTGGGACTGATGTATTCCCTGGCCGCGCTCGAAGCCGGACTGGGCGCGCTGGAGGCAGTCTTCTACTCCGCCGTTGTCTATTCCGCTGCTGTCCAATTCGCAGCGCTTGGCACCGAATCTTCCCTTGGCGCTGTCGTCACCCTGCTTTCTGGCAGTCTGTTCATCTGCTCCCGCAACGTTCTCATGTCGCTGGACATGGCACGCAACGCCAAGGGCAGACTGGCGGAACTGCTCTCCCTGACTGGTCTGGTCGATGCAGCCTGGGCCATGTCCCGTGGGTACAAAAAAGAGGATTTCTGGGGCTACTTCTGGGGTCAGGCGATAGCCATTTACGTGCTGTGGATGACCGGTACAGTCATTGGTGTGGTTGTGCCCATACCGGATCACCCCGCAATCGACGCTGCCTTTGCTGCGACGCCGGTTGTATTCTTTTCGCTGATGATTGCGCTGATCTGGCGCAACGGCACCAACAAACTCCCCCATCTCGCGACGGCCCTACTCACCATCGGCGCTGCCAAGCTGATCGGCCTGCCGGACACGCTGGCCGCGCTGCTCGGGGCCAGTATCGCAGCGGTCACTTTCGTGATGTTCTTGCCGCTGGATGAAGCAACGGCGGCTGAGGAAACGCAACCATGAGGCTGGACGTCATACTCATCGGTCTCGCGTTGTCGGCAGTGGTCATGTTCAGCCGAATGGCGCCTTTTGCTTTGCTCGCCGGGCGCAATATTCACCCGCGTCTGCGCAAGTTGATCGAGATTATGCCTGGCTGCGCCATTGCCGGGTTCATGACCACGTGGGCGCTGCCGGGTGAAGGCGAAAGCGTGATCGACAAGCTACCGCTGTGGCTGGGCGGCCTGACGGCCATGGCAATCTGCCTGCCCACGGGTCGCTTGTTGCTGGGCATGGTCGCTGGTCTCAGCGTTGCAGCGCTAGGCAGTCTCGCTCTTTAACGCCGCTTGTGCAGCAGCCAGCCGCGCAATCGGCACGCGGTAAGGCGAGCACGACACGCTGTTGAACCCAAGATCATGGGCCAGCGTGACTGATGCCGGTTCTGCCCCCTGCTCCCCGCACAAACCCATGGGCATGTCGGTCTTGGTCAACCGACCGCGCTCCACCGCAATCGCCAGAAGCTCACCCACGCCCTGTTCATCCAGAACCCGGAAGGGATTGGACGCCAACAGGCCGAGGTTCCGGTATTCAGGCATGAAGGTTCCCGCATCATCTCGGCTCAGACCAAAGGCCAGTTGGGTCAGGTCGTTGGTGCCAAAAGAGAAGAAATCGCAATCTTGCGCAATTTCTTCGGCGCGCAGACAGGCCCGCGGCGTCTCGATCATCGCGCCGATGCCGATGCTCTGGCGCGCATCTTCGGTAACAATCGGCTCAAGCCGCTCCCGCAGGATGGAAACTTCACTCGCTGAAGAAATCAGTGGCAGCATGATATCCACGCGTGGCTGAATACCCTGCTTGCGTGCCTGGCGACACGCCGCCATGAGCGCTCGGACCTGAGACTCGTAAATCTCGGGAAACATAATCCCAAGCCGGCACCCGCGCAGACCCATCATCGGGTTGGCTTCGCGCAGCGCTTCGAGCCGCCGCTGAATGCGGAGCAGGCCAAGCCCGGTCGCTTCGGCCAACTGCTCGATCTCACCCCTTTCAGAGGGCAAGAATTCGTGCAGTGGCGGGTCGAGCAGGCGCACGGTCACGGGCTTTCCCTGCAACACCACCAACAATCGCAGGAATTCGGCCTGAACCAGCGGCTCCAGCTCCTTCAAAACCGCTTCTCGCGCTTCGACGGTTTCCGCGAGGATCATCCGCTGCACGTCACCCAGCCGTTCGGCATTGAGGAACATATGCTCCGTCCGACACAGCCCGATGCCTTCCGCGCCAAAGTGCAAGGCCAACTCCACCTCAGCAACCGTTTCAGCGTTGGCCAGAACCTCCATCGCGCGGGTGGCGTCGCACCAGCCCATGATCTTGTCAAAAGCTTCGGGCAGGGTGGGTTCCTGGGTCTCGACCCGCCCCGGCAGCACTCGACCTGACGTCCCGTCGATGGTCAGCCAGTCGCCCTCATAGAACAGCTGATCCCCAATTTTCAGGGTCCGGCTGTCCGGATCGATATCCATCTCTCGCACGCCAACGACGCAAGGTTTTCCCAACCCGCGCGCGATAACCGCCGCGTGGCTGGTCATGCCGCCCGCCCGCGTGACAACGCCGGCAGCCACGGTGATGGCGCGGATGTCCTCAGGCGTGGTTTCCTTGCGCACCAGCAGGACGGGTCCAGCGCCAGAGGTCTGCGCGACGTCGATGGCGTCCCGCGCCGAAAAGTAGATCCGGCCCGCCACCGCGCCCGGACTGGCGTTGATGCCTTTTGCAATCGTGAGGTTTTCCCCGCCCGGTGCCAGACGAGGGTGGAGCATTTCTTCCAGATCCAGCGCAGAAATCTGCCGCAGACCCTGCGCCTGGGTCAGGTGCCCGGCTTCGACCAAGTCCACCAGCGCCGTAAATTTCTGTCGCGGTGAGAGAACCAGCGGCTCAGCATCAAATATCCGGCCATCAGCAATGGTCAGCTTGAGCGGTCGACCCAGCGCAGCCTCAGCCTGTGCCGCAAGATCGCCGCCCGTAGCCTCGCCGGTCCCCGCATCCCGGCTGTCAATTTCCACCAAGGTTGACGCTGGCGTCTCTTGAATGATCCAGTGCCGTGGCTCTTCATCCACCAACCCAAGCATGCGCGCCCGTTCGAGCGCCTGCAGCTGTTTACTCAGCGCGGTTTGGATGTCGGAAATGGGGGTCGCGGCGCGCAATCGAGCGCCTTCGTACCGCAGCGAAATGTCAGTCGAAAACGACGCTGCAGCCGTTTCCGCATCTTCATTGGTTTCGCACAGCGTCAGGGCAGCGACCGGCAACCCCGCCGCTGCCAGCCTCTCAAGTCGGCTCGCTACTGTTCCCATACTTAAGCCGATGCTCCACGCGAGCGCTGATGTTGGGGCGATTAGCCCTCCAGCGCAGACAATCGAACGATGGAATCTACAGAACCGAGGAATTGAGACAAGAGCGCAAGGCGGTTTTCGCGAATTGCTGCGACATCAGCGTTCACCATCACGCCCTCAAAGAAAGCATCGATGGGCGCGCGGAGCTTGGCGAGTTCGCCAAAAGTCGCCCCGAAATCCTCTGCCGCAAGGTACTCTCCGGCCTTGGAGCCTGTCAGCGCGGCGTGGAGCGCCTTTTCTGCTGGCTCTTCAAACAAGGATGCGTCGACCGATCCGACAGCGAGTTCGCCTTTGGCCTTTTTCGCCTCTGCACGCAGAATGTTGGCGGCTCGGCGGTATCCGGCCAGCAAATCTGCCCCGGAGTCTGTGCCAACAAAGTCACGAAGCGCTTCAACACGCTTGGTGACACGCACCAGATCGTCATCCATGCTCGCGCCTGCTTCGAACACAGCAGCGATCCAGTCGTGCCGC
>JBMZBW010000092.1:0-10861 GCA_049612785.1 Alphaproteobacteria bacterium
TCAGGTTCTAAGCAAGCTTGAAGCCTACCATCAAATGGGGATCCGTTCCTTCATTCTGTCGGGCTATCCTCATCTCGATGAAGCGGACCACTTCGGTTCACGCGTGTTACCGCAGATGAAAACATGCTCGTTGCCGCATGAATACGGTCGCGTGCCCGCAGCAACGCCTCTCACACCGTTGGGCTTAGGTGAGCGTCGCTAAAAGGCGGTGCAGTAGGGGGAAGGCAAAAAAAACGCGGACTTCAGCAACTGAAGCCCGCGCGCATCCTATAAATCAAGGAGCGAAAGAGGATCAACAGCGTTCGAATCGTCCCGCTGTCTGTGATCCAGTGTGGGGCCCGTTAGGTGGATCGAATAATGCAGATGCGTCGATCTGCCCAGAGGCACAAGATTCCCCACGTTTGTGCCTGCTGTTACGTAGTCACCCTTGGAAATCGTGTTGCAAGGTGTGACGTGCCAGAAGGTGTACTGCCGCTCTCCGTCGGCGATGACGACACCACTGTCTTTGCCGGCGTAAGCGACATGGATCACTTCACCGGATATGGGCGTGAAAACCTCCGTATGCGCATCAGCAACAATGTCGATACCGGAGTGAAAGTCTTTAGAGCCAAAAAGCCCGCGCCAGCCAAAGTCGCTCGAAAGGCGCGCGTCAATGCCTTTGGGCAGCAGCGCAATTTCGTTGTTCCAGGCAATCTGGCGGAAGTTCAAAGGAACCAGCGCCGGGCGTTTCTCGGGGTCAAAGCTGGGGTTTTCCGCCATGGACTCAGCCCGCTTCAGCCACTGCCGCTCCAGCAGAGGCAAGGAGGCGAAGAATTCATCGTCCCCATAGTCGCCTTCGCGAGCGTACTCGGCGGCTCTATCATTTCTTTCGCCTACAGCCCCCAGGTCGAGCGACGCAATGACGTCACACGAAGCCATGGTGAAGGCTACAAATGTAAGCGCTGCTACCTGAAAAGTAGCGGTTGAAAGGTGTCTCATGCCCAAGGATCTTTTGTGTTTTCGTCTCTTGTTGCGTCCTTCATGGGCAAGGGAATCTGAGGCCGCTACGATTCTTAACTTTATGCGGAAACGCCTTAATTCGCTGCGATGGCTCTTGGCTCAGTTGCCAGCCTGATGAGGCCTAAGTCACCGCTCAGTCCTTACTCAGGTATGTTACTGGTAACAATGAAGAAAACCCGCAAAAGCCAAGGGTAAGGCAGAGCGGCTTTTGCAAGAAATGAGGCTTTGACAGGCCGCATTTTGGAGGCAATCCTAATGAGATAGAATTATTAGAAAAAGCCTAATGCGACTAAGGCCGAATCACCTTCGCATTATCCGTTCACATGCTGTTAGGGTTGAGGGCCAGAACCGGAGCAGGGAGCATCTCATGACAACCGAATACAAATCGACCGACGCGCTGATTGTTGTTGATGTGCAAAACGACTTCTGTGAGGGAGGCGCTTTTGATTTGCAGGGTGGGGCGGCCATCGTACAGCCGATAAACGCACTGGCTCGAAAGTTTCAGACAGTGGTGATGACCCAAGATTTTCATCCCTCGGGGCATTCTTCCTTTGCGTCCAGCCATCCCGGTGTTGAAGCCTTTACCCAGATCGAAATGCCCTATGGACCGCAAACGCTGTGGCCGGATCATTGTGTGCAGGGCAGTTGGGGCGCTGAGTTCCATCCGGAACTTGATAC
Source organism: Alphaproteobacteria bacterium (assembly GCA_049612785.1). Taxonomy (GTDB): domain Bacteria; phylum Pseudomonadota; class Alphaproteobacteria; order UBA7985; family UBA7985; genus UBA7985. The sequence goes on from JBMZBW010000092.1 coordinate 1,678, forward strand.
TCAGGCCGCGCATCTGATCATTCGCAAAGGGTGCCAGACACAGTTGGACTCCTATTCAGCCTTTGTTGAGAACGACCGGAAAACCAAGACCGGCTTGGATGGCTATCTTCGGAGCCGAGGGGTCACGCGGTGCTTTGTGTGCGGGATCGCGACTGATTTTTGTGTTGCTTGGTCGGTTTTGGATGCCGTCGATCATGGCTTCGAAACGGTCTTGCTGCGTGATCTTTCAGTCGAGATTGACCTTGAGGGCTCGCTGCAGGTTCAGCTCGACGCCATGTCAGACGCAGGCGTTAGCTTCCAGAACCACCAAGCCTAAACCCGCCGGGCCGCAACGCGGATCCCGCCAATGGCGGAGCTGGTGAAGTATTCGACAATCTTGGCGTAGAAGTGCCGCTTATCGGCAAACAGAGCTTCACCGTGGATTGCGACGTAGGCTGCGCGGTTCTGGTCAAAGAGTTCCAGTCGGGTGCTGGTAAAGCGGTGCCAATCTGCGGTCATGTCATCGGCGTAGATGATTTCAAATCCAGCATCGGTGAGGCTTTGAATATAGTCGGAATGGCTGACCATGGAACTTGAAAACAGCTCCTTTTTCAGCAGCGCTGCATCGGTTTGGTCGTTTTCTGGTCCTTTGGTCAGGTCTTCAATGAAGAGCGTGCCTTCGTCCCGCAGCAGGTCGTAGATTTTGGCCGTGTACTCAGCCCGGCGCGGGATGTGATAGAGCGCCAACCAGCTGACCACATGGTCGAAGCGCTTTTGGCCGTAGTCGACGTCCAGAAAGTCTGCTGTTTGATGGTGAATCAGATGCGATAACCCACAGCGCCGGGTTATCTCGGCGCCAACGGTGCTGAAATCCTGTTGAAGCTCAAGTGCCGTAAGGTTGGCCCCGGTTTGCGCCGCAATATAGCGAGACGGCCCACCCCAACCTGCGCCGACTTCGAGGATATGATCCGAACTGCTGATGCCGAGGTCATCGATTGCCTGCTGGACACTCTCGACCCCGTGGTAGTGCAATTGGTCAAACTGGCTGACAAAACCGACCTCTAGCGGTTGGTCGGCTGTGAACCCTCGCGCACTGACATCGTTAAGCAGGCTTTCGGCTTCAGAATACAGCTTCATGTCTTTTACGTTAAGTGAAGGTGCCATGGTTACCTCTGTTTATCCTGCGTATATGTCGTCTCTCAGCCTATCGCCGTTTTCGCGATTGTAAATGCAGGACACGGACGGTTTGATCTTGCCAATCGAGAATTATTTGGATCAGGATTTTCTGGCAATAAGGAGATTGGTAACATGTTGGAACTTCTGCCTAATCGATCTGCTGCCCGCTATTACCGGGGTAATTTACACGGACATTCGAACCACTCAGACGGTCAGTTAACTCCCGAACAGGTTGTGGCGACTTACAAGTCGCTTGGTTACGATTTTACCTGCCTTTCGGACCATCTTTGGATTGAGCCGGTGTTTTGTGCTCAGACGGTTCTGGATACCGCTGCGCTGAATTCGCCCGATTTTGTGACCATTCCCTCGGCTGAGATTCATTGCTTGGGTAAGGCGTACGACAGGGACGGCCTGTGGCATATCGTTGCGAACGGTTTGCCCTTGGACTTTGCCAGCGCTGACGAGACGGAAACAGGGCCGGAATTGGTCAGCCGTGCCATCGCTGCGGGTGCCTTTGTGACGATTGCTCATCCGGAATGGCACGCGCTCACCACAGAAGAAGCCGCAAGCATCAGCCACGCCCACGGCGTTGAAATATACAATCACAGCTGTCACATCGAATGCATGCGAGGGGGCGGCACCGCGACGTTGGATTTCTTGCTGCAAGAAGGGCGGAGAATGATGATTACCGCCACCGATGATTCTCATTTTCGGATCGACGACGGCGGTGGCGGTTGGGTCATGGTCGCGGCTGAAAGTCTTACAGCGACCGATTTGCTCGCGGCCCTCAAGCAGGGTGCCTATTATTCTTCGTCCGGGGCAGACTTTAACGCGATTTGGCTCGATGGCGATGTCTTGGAGGTTCGGTGCTCGCCGGTCAGCCACATCTGTGTTTCTGGGCGACAAACCTATTCCATGAGCCGAAACGGAGAGAACCTCACTGCCGCGCGATTTGATCTGAAGGACTTTGATTCCGATTGGTTCCGGGTCACGCTTTGCAACCGCGCGGGCCAGATGGCCTGGTCCAACCCGCATTGGCGTTAGCGTGAACCCTACAGCAAGTTGCGTCTGGCAAGGTATTGCATGAAAGCGCTTAGGCCGAAGGTCCAAGGCTCGATCTGCGTCGCGTCTTGCACGCGGTTTCGGAGTGTCCCCAAACCCTGAGCGCTGATTTCGACGACATCGCCCATTTTGTGGGTGAAGCCTTCCCCCGGCACATCCCGATCTTCGGTCGGCGCGAACATGGTGCCTGTAAACAGCATGAAGCCATCTGGATACTGGTGATGCGCGCCGATTGTCTGGTTGACGATGTCTTGGGGCGGTCGGCTGATCTCGGACAGGTTCGAGTGCCCGGAGAGGTGAAAACTGTCGTCGCCGGTAACGCGCATGGTGACGCTGATGGTTTCCACGTCGGACATGCTGAAGCTGTGATCAAAGAGCCGGATAAACGGCCCAATGGCGGCGGAGGCGTTGTTGTCCTTAGCCTTGGACAGCAGCAGGGCGGAGCGCCCCTCAACATCACGCAAGTTGACGTCATTGCCCAGGCAGGCACCGCGAATGTCTCCGCGCGAATTGACGGCAAGGACAACTTCGGGTTCCGGGTTATTCCATGTCGAAATCGGATGCAGTCCCACGTTGGCACCGTATCCGACAGCAGCGAGAACGGGGGCTTTTGTAAAGACCTCTGCGTCTGGGCCGATACCAACTTCGAGGTATTGTGACCACAGACCTTCGGCGATGAGGGTCGCCTTGAGCGCTGCCGCCTGTGGTGAACCGGGAACAATGTTAGCCAGCGAGTGCCCGATGCTTTGCCCGATGCGGTCGCGGATCGCTTGGGCGGCTTTGAGATCGCCTGCGGCACGTTCTTCGATCACGCGCTCAACCATGGACCGCGCGAAAGTAACGCCGGCCGCCTTGATCACCTGCAAGTCGCAGGGGGCGAGAAGATGGGGAAGGGCGAGGTTGCCGACCCGATTTGCGATGATGTCGTCGAAAGTGCCAATAGCGCGGCCTTCGGCCTGCCGAACATAGCGCGAAGGATCATCCATCTCGAGGATCGCGCTGACCGTTGCGACGCCCTTTACCGAAATATCCAACACTTGCCCGTTTCGCAGTGTGACCACGCAGGGGCCTTCAACAGCCGGATCCCAGACGCGTCCAAGCCACGTGCCTTGTGACAGTTCTTCCGGGGTCAAAGGAGCAGTCATGATTCGGCTTTCTGCAGATCCAGCAGTTCTTCAAACAGACCGGAATGATCACGTTCGGTGCCGTCGAGTTCGTCCACGTAGCGGGCATAGCGCCGTTCCACAGCCTCCACCAACGGCAGCGAGAGTTCGAGCGCGTTTGCTTGATCCAGCACGTTCCGCAGGTCTTTGAGTTGCAATCGAGACGGACCGCCGGGCACGAAATCACGGCGAGCCATGCGAGAGCCGTGCTGCTGCAAAATTGTGCTGTCCGCAAACCCGCCTTTGAGCGCCTTGCGCATGGCATCCGTATCGACGCCCCCGCGCTCAAGGAACAGCTGAGCCTCGGCCACAACACCAATTGTGACCCCGACAATGGCTTGATTGGCCAGTTTACACATCTGTCCGGCACCGGGTGGGCCAACATGGACCGGTGTACCCATGGCAAACAGCGCGGGTTCAACAGCCTTGAAGTGGGCTGCTTCACCGCCAGCCATGATCGCCAACGTCGCCGCATCCGCGCCTTTGGTGCCGCCGGAAACGGGAGCATCGATGAAGCCGACCCCAAGGGTTTCAAGGCGTGCATGGGCGCTATGGGCTTCGCTGGCTTTGGTGCTGGACATGTCGACCCAGATGGAGCCGGGCTGCAGGGAAGGGGAGAGATCATCAATCAAGCCCAGCAGCGCCGCGCCATCAGAGACAATCGTTATGATCATGGTGGCTTTGGATACAGCTTCCTGGGGCGAAGCGGCTATCTCACAGCCAAACTCAGCCAAACCGGTTGCTTTTTCCGGTGTGCGGTTCCAGGCGACAACAGACCAGTTGGCCTTGGCCAGATTTCGAGCCATGGGAAACCCCATCAAGCCCGTTCCTAAAAACGCAATTTGCTGCATCTGCTGTTCATCCTTCCCCGCTGAGACTGGCCTTAACCCATACTATAGCCGACACAGGGTGTCTTGGTCTCTCAACTGGCCCTGATTTCAACAACACTCGGTCCGCGCTGCGCTGTTGCCGATTTCAGCGCTTGTGTGAAGTCGGAACGGTTCGCGGGACAGCTGTAAAAGGGCAGGCCGCAGGATGCGGCCACGGCTTCGAAATCGGGTGGGGTTGGGTCACAGCCCACCGGGGACACGCCCACAGCTTCCATGGAGGTCTCGATTTCCTGATAGCCGTGGTTGTTCCAGATGACAAAGGTAACGTCCACGCCCTCATCCTTGGCTGTCATCAGCTCAGGCAGACTGAATTGCGCGCCGCCGTCACCGGTCAAACACAGGATCCGCTCATCCGGTGCAGCCAATGCCGCTCCAATCGCCGCTGGGATGGCGTAGCCCAAGGCCCCGAAACCCGTCGCAGCATTGAACCAACCGCCCGCCCGGTCATGGTCATAGTAGAGATTTCCGGCATAAATCGGCTGGGCAGAATCCCCGACCATCACGGCACCGGGAACGACCTGTTGCGCGGCGTTCAGCAAGTCGCACATGGCCCGCATCTCGGGGCCAATTTCTTCGATGGCCTGCTGGCGGGCAAGTGCGGCTCGAGCGGTGCCGGTGCCGTCATTGCGGCTGGCATCAAGCCCGTTCAGCAAGCGCTCCAAAACCGCAGCACCCTCACCCTGTATCGCAACATCGCAATCCCTGCGGGCCAGTTGCTGCTGACAAATGTCGATGCGGATGAGGTTCTGCATCCTCGGCATGGTCCCGGTGGCATACATATCGAAGTCTGTTGGCCCCAGCTCCGTTCCTACGGCTAAAACAGCGTCAGAGCCGCTAATCAGCGCACGAACGGCCTCCAGACTGGGACTGGCTGGCACGCCGAGGGGGTGGCTGTGCAGGAGCCCTCGGGCGTTGATGGTCTGGACGACGGGCGCGTCGAGCATTTCGGCCAGCGCCAGAACCTGCGCCCCGGCATAGCGGACACCGCCGCCAGCGAGGATCACCGGGTGCTGAGCAGCGCGCAGGAGGGTCGCGGCTCGGTTGAGGTCGTCTGCTCGCGGGTCGGGAAGGCTTTGCTGTCGCATATCAGCGTCAGACTTGGCGTCGATGGCGTAAGCCTGTCCCGCCACATCCAGTGGAATTTCAACGTGCCACGGCCCCGGACGCTCGACGCTGGTCAAAGCGCGATTGAGGGCAGGGCGGAGCATGCTGGCTTCCGTCACCCGCACCGAATGCAAAGCGACCTGCTCAGCCAACGCGCGTTGGTTCGGCAGTTCGTGCAGATAGCCTAGCCCCTTACCCAGCGTATCGAGCCTGTTGACGCCAGAAACCACCAGCATAGGGACTGAATCCGCTCGGGCCTGCGCCATGGCGGTCAGGGTGTTGGTGAGGCCCGGTCCGGTTATGACAAAGGCAACGCCGGGGCGTCCGGACACTCGGGCGTACCCATCGGCCATAAAGCCTGCTGATTGCTCGTGCCGGGGTGTCACGTGCCGGATGCCAGAGCCGGCCAGTCCTCGGTAAAGCTCGACCGTATGCACGCCGGGAATACCGAAAACGGTGTCTATGTTGTGATCGGCGAGCGCTCTGACGAGTTCTGTTCCAATGCTATGCATGGTCCCCGGTCTTCCTCATCTTCTTATCGTTTCATCAGGTGCAACAGAACTTGCGTGATGCGACCATAGGGGGGATGTAGCAGCTTAAGCCCTGTGAAACCGAACAGACCTCGCTGTTCAAAGACCGATTTCAGGTGGGAAAAGGTGTCAAAGCCTGCCTGACCATGGTAAGCGCCCGTTCCGCTGCTGCCGACGCCGCCAAAGGCCAGATCTTCCTGCGCGTATTGAACCAGCGTTTCATTGAGACCGAACTGCCCCGATACGGTCTGTTCCTGCAACTGGTCAATCGTGCTGCGTTGGTGTGAGAAACAATAGAGAGCCAAGGGCCTGTCTCTGGCATTCACGTAAGCCGCAACTTCCGAAAAATCCTCGTAGGTCAGTACGGGCAGGACAGGGCCAAAGATCTCTTCTTGCATCAGTACAGCGTCTTCGGGTGGGTTCATCACAATCGTCAGCGGCATCTTGTAAACACCGTCTTTGGCGGTCGGTTCAAACCCGTCCGGACGCACGATGGTCGCGCCCTTGGCTTCAGCTTCCTCCACCATCAGGGTCAGTCGCTTGTAAAAGCGCTCTGAGATCAGGGCGGTTAGATCGCTGTCGTCCATCGACTGGTATGACGTGGTGAATTTATCCAGCAGTGCCTTGATAAACTCTTCCTCGCCGCCCTTTGGGATCATGACATAATCCGGCGCGACACAGGTTTGCCCGGCGTTGAAGGTCTTGCCCCAGCTGATCCTCTCGGCGGCCTCTGCGGTATCAAAATCGGGCGCAACAATAGCCGGAGATTTGCCGCCAAGCTCAAGGGTAATCGGCGTAAGGTTCTCAGCCGCCGCCTTCGCCACCAGCTTCCCGACGCGCGTTGAGCCCGTGAACAACAGATGGTCGAAGGGGAGCGCTGCAAAGGCAGGAGACAGCGTGTCACTCCCCAGATAAACCCGCACCTCGGACTCCGTGAATACGGACTCAAGCAGGGTGCTCAGTGTCCCATACAGGGTCGGCGTCTCCGGCGACATGCACACCATGACGCGATTTCCCGCTGCAAGGGCGGCTGCGAGCGGTGAGATGCTCAGATCCAGCGAATAGTTCCAAGGCGCCATGATGCCAACGACACCGAGCGGCTGCGCCCGCGCGTAGACTTTGGCGGGACGGGCCCAGAACGACGTCCGCCGTCCTCTCTTTCTCATCCACTTGCGCAGGTTCTGCCTAGCGTACTTGATGGAATCCAGCGAGCACAGGATTTCAGCGAGCATGGATTCCGTTTTGGATCGACAGCCAAAGTCCGTATTCAACGCATCAACCAAGGCGGCCTCATTGTCCCGGATCAGGGCGTCCAGTTTGGCCAAGCGCGCGGCCCTGACCTGCTGCGGGGGATAAGGTTCGGCTTCATAGCCCTTGCGCAAGCGTCCAAAGTCGATTTTGAGGTCTGGTTCTGTACGGGTCTGCTTGTTGCTGTGGTCTGACATACTGATACCTTTGCAGCTCCGGATTAGCCTTGGTCGAGGGGGCACGGTTTGGACGGTCCCAGTTTATCAAAACTCGAGCGCGCTGGACCCTTGCCGTGTCTCAAAGGTGTTAAAATTCATAACCGCTGGCAAGGGCCACCCAACACTTTTTGCGCCTTCAAACGTCCTTAGTAGGCGGCAAGGGTCAGGCAGATGCACCATCAATAGGGGGTCTGAGCCAGAAGAAAAGCGCAGCGGCCTCATCAGTCCAAACCCCTGCGCCAATAAAATATGGATGAAGGCTCTCCAAATCAAAAAAAGAAAGGCCGCCAACTTAAGTAAAGTTGGCGACCCTAAGTCGCTACTCTTCGACTGTGTCACGTGAGGTTTTTGGGGTGCTACGCGTAAATACTTGGCCTCAGAGTAACTTTATCAAAAAGGTTTATCGATTATTTCAAGCCGTGTAAAGTTTGGATGGACGTCCAAACAAAAAAATATAGCTGACTCAGGGAGAGCAACATGAGATCCTTCCGTCAGATCTTTAGAAGCTGAAACCCATGACAGCACCTACACAGCAACGCCGCCCCCGCAAGGAGCGAAAAGATAATGCTGACCGCCGGCGGCGGCAGCTGCTCGACGCGACCCGGCGTTCCATCTCGGCATACGGTTTAAAGCGAACCACCCTCGATACAGTTGCAGAAGAAGCGGGCCTATCCCGAAGCATTGCGGGGTTCTACTTCAAGTCCAAAAGTGGCCTGCTCACTGAGACGCTGCTGGATCTGGAGAAGACCTACGAGCAGCATTGGAGCGCTGCACTGGAATCGGCGGGCGATGACCCGATCGCCCAGCTCATCGCCTTGGTCCGAGCAGACTTTGACCCAAAGGTGTACAATCTGGAGTTCATTTTCAGCTGGAACGCGCTTTGGGGAGAAAGGCAGCTGGCCGTGCCGAGCTTCGGCGATCTGAACGAAGTCGAGCATCGCCGTCAGCGGGCATCCAGAGACATTCTCAATAGCCTGCTTGCGGGGGAGCCTGAGCGCGCAGATGAATTATCGTTCCTGCTCGAAGCGCTCTTGGACGGTTTGTGGCATGCAGTCGAACTGAAGGGCGAAACTGCCGACAGGGAAAAGCTAACGGTATCTGTGCTGCGTTTCCTCGCAAAATATCTACCCGAGCACAGCGACGCCATTCTCAGCCAGCAATGAACCGCGGGCTGATTGTTCAACACCAAGGGAAGTTTAGGACGACAAATTGATGGCGGAGGGAGTGGGATTCGAACCCACGGTGGGGTATCAGCCCACAACGGTTTTCAAGACCGCCGCCTTAAGCCGCTCAGCCATCCCTCCCGCTCTAAGCCCTTGTAAACGCAAGGCTTTTATCTAGTAAAATTTTAATGGGTGACATGCGTTGTGTATCTGTCACCCATGTATTGTCACCCGCTATTTCGACAGCGTTTTACCGATTGACGGCTCGTTTACTGCCAGCATCGCAGCCTGAAGTCCAGCCTGTTTCGCTATGAAATCTCGGCCATACTGCCTTACCATTTCCACGGTCGCGTGACCGGAGATTGCACGCACTTGGCTTTCTTCCACACCAGCCTCTAGTAATGCAATGACCGCGTTGCAGCGCAGGCTGTGCAAACTGTGATTACGCCATTGGTGGTTTGGGAACCGCTCCTGCATCTTGTCGGGTTCATTTTGGAAGCGATGCCAAAGGTTGTTTAGGTTCCACGGCTTGCCTGTGCTGCTGCGCAAGAGCGGCCCATCTTCGACGCGCGGGATGACAGCCAGAGCCGCCTGCACGTAGGGAATACCCAGCACTGGGACAGTGACAATGCCCTTCGTCTTCTTCTGCTC
>JBMZBW010000093.1:0-10731 GCA_049612785.1 Alphaproteobacteria bacterium
GCCGACCCTTCGAAGAATGTCATTTTGAACCACAGCCCTCGCTCCCCCAGCATATCGCCATGGTCGCTGACGAACAGGATCGTAGCCTCCTGCTGCGTGGCTTCCAGCGCGCCCAGCAGCTCGCCAATCTTGTCGTCGAGATAAGAGATATTGGCAAAGTAAGCACGGCGGCTGCGGACAATGTCGTCGCGTGTGATGTCAAAACTTCGCCAGTCGTTCGCATCGAAAATGCGCTTTGAATGGGCGTCTTGCTGCTCATATCCCAGATCCGCAATCTCCGGCTCCAGATGGGCGCAGTCTTCGTATAGATCCCAGTATTTCCGGCGCGCTACGTAAGGGTCATGGGGGTGGGTGAAGCTCACCGTGAGGCACCAGGGACGCGGGTCACCGCTCTTTTGCGCGCCACGTCCGAGGTCGTAGATCTTCTGCACCCCGTGGAAGGCGACTTCGTCGTCGAATTCCATCTGATTGCTGATTTCCGCCACACCGGAGCCCGTCACCGAGCTCATATTGTGATACCACCAGTCAATCCGCTCTCCGGGTTTTCGATAGTCTGGCGTCCAGCCGAAATCTGCCGGGTAAATGTCGGTGGTCAGGCGCTGTTCAAAGCCGTGCAGTTGGTCCGGTCCGACGAAATGCATCTTTCCGGATAGACAGGTCTGATACCCCGCGCGCCGCAGATGATGGGCATAGGTTGGAATGTCTGAGGCGAACTCAGCGGCGTTGTCATAGACGCGCGTTCGGCTGGGCAGCAGCCCGCTCATAAAGCTCGCCCGCCCCGGCGCACAAAGCGGGCTGGCCGTGTAAGCATTTTGGAAACGTGTGGACCGTGCTGCAAGCGCGCGCAGATGCGGGGCATGCAGCCAGTCTGCCGGACCATCGGGAAACAAGGTTCCGTTCAGTTGATCAACCATGATGATCAGAATGTTCTTTGCCACGCCCCAGCGCTCCCTGTCGTCCATGAAAACCCAACACGGTAGTGCAACGAAACCGCTGCTGCCCGCGTCACTCTTCAGGACACGGCTTAGCCGAGTAGCGACAACGGCAGGAATTCGCGTTTTTCGCGCCTATAGCGCAACAGCCGGTTCCGGTGCCGCGCTGACGGCCAGATCCAGTACAAAAGTCTGTCCATCGGCGGCTGTCGCATCCTCCAACCCCACCGCAGCGCTGGTGACAAAGACCCGGCCTGTGTCCGGATCAATGGCCGGGCAGGTCAACTGCCGGGCCGGAAGATCAAAATGCTGGATCAGCGCGCCTGTCTGCGGCGCAAAAGCCAACAGGCGTCCTTGCCCCCATTCGGCGTTCCAAACGGTTCCATCCAAGGCCGTTACAGCCCCGTCCGGCGCTCCCTTATGCCCCTGCGTGAACACCCGCGCTTCCGAGGTTGGCCAGCCGGTTTCCGGGTCGAGGTCGTGGCAGAATATCTTTCCGGGCATTGAGTCGGCGAAGTAACCCACGCTACGATCAGGGGAAAAGCAGATGGCATTGGGACAGGCCAGACCGTCGATCAACTGGCGCAGCTCCCCCTGATACCACCGATAGATCCGCCCCAAACCCGGCTCCATCGCATGGGTCATGGTGCTGATCCAGAACCCGCCCCAAGGATCTGATCGACCATCATTCGAGCGGCGTTCGGGTTGGTCAGCCTCCAGCGGGCAGACCATCGCCAAAGCCTCATCCCGCAGGTCAAAAACCCCCAACCCAGCATCTGTTCCGACGAACAAGCGGTTTTCATCCACCCATCCCAAAGCCGAAGGTTTGCACGCCAAGCGATATTCGCCTTGCCCCTGCCGCTCACCCCGGCTCAGGATCAAATCACGCTCAATATCAGTCCAGAACAGCTCAGACCGAAGCGGATGCCACACTGGCCCCTCCCCCAACTGGCACACGCGATCATCAAAAACATCAGGCGTCATCGTCATTCTCTTTCTTCTCCTCATCGTCGGCGCGCTTGGTTCGGACGGTGAAAACGACACCTGCCGAAAACGGGGAAGCACCCAAGCGATAAATGCGCATACAGACTTTCAGATTTTCATTACCATGTTAACCGAGCTGCCTTAATAGCGAGGTGCTTGAACAGGATACCGCTCTCCGTCATGTCCGCATTGCCGCGTCGTCCCCATATCATCACCATCACCATGATGGCGGCAGTCGCTGTTTTGTCGCTCAACATGATTGTTCCGGCATTTGGCGAAATGGCTGAAGGGTTTGGCGTCTCTTACGCTGAAATCAGCTTTCTATTCAGCGGCTACCTGATCATTACCGGTTTGTTAACCCTGCTTGCTGGCCCGCTGTCCGACCGTTTCGGGCGTCGCCCGGTGGCTTTGTTCGGCATTTCAGTCTTTGCCGTCGCCTCAGCCATCTGCGCTATCACGCCGAACCTGACCGTTCTGTTTACCGCACGCATCATCCAAACGGTCGTCGTCGGAAGCGCTGTCATTTCACAGGCCGTGATCCGCGACACCTCAACCGACCAGGCCGATGCAACCAAACGTCTCGCCTCCGTCGCCATTGTGATCGGGCTGGCTCCCCTGATTGGGCCAACGGCAGGCGGCGTGGTGGCGGATCTCTTTGGCTGGCGCGGGGTTTTTTGGGCTCAAACACTGGTTGCGGTCATCGCGCTTATTTTGGTCTGGTTTGATCTCGAAGAAACCAACCAGCACAAATCCTCCACCTTCTTCGCTCAAATTCGCGATTACCCCACTGTCATCGCTTCGCCCCGGTACTGGGGCTATGCCGGCACCCTTTGTCTGGGGGTTTCCACCTTTTTTGCTTTTCTGGCCGGTATGCCGCTGATCGGGAAATCGGAGTTCGGGTTTAACCCCACGCAGATCGGTATGGTTCTGGGCACGCTTACGGTTGGTTATATCTTTGCCAACATCATCTTGCGTCAAATCACGGCCCATTTCTGGGATTCTTCCATTATCGTTTTCGGGCGTCTGCTGGGGCTTGGCGGCGCTTTGACCACGCTGATTTTCTATTACCTTGGCTTGACCAGTCCCCTGTTCATCATCGCACCGCTGGCCTTGCTGGGGGCTGCCAATGGGTTCTCCGTTCAGCCTTCCCACGCCGGCGTGATCTCAATCAATCCAAGACTGGCCGGCTCCGCTGCCGGGTTGAGCGGTGCCATGGTCTATTGGATCGGTGCAAGCGCATCAGCGCTGATGAGCTACCTGCTCAGTGAAAACCCGTCTTTGCAGTTCTTCATCTGGCTGCTGGTCGGCGCGACCGTGCTTGGTTTGCTCCCGGCGCTGTTCATTCTGGGTTTGGACAAACGCGCTCAACGCGCTAAGGCGCAGCAATCAACAGAAACCCGTTCGTAAGTCGAGCAGCCCTTGAGCCGGTCAGAACCCTCAAAAACGCGAAAAGAAGCCCCGATCAATCGACCCTTACTGGGGATTGGATTGGCAGTGCTGGCCATGTTCAGCTTCAGCAGCCAGGACGCCCTGACCAAAGTTCTGATCGCTGATTTGCCGATTTCGACCGTTCTGGTGGTGCGATACACGGCCTTCACCCTGTTCGCCTTTGCCTTAGCCACCCTGACCGGTCCCCCGGCCCAGCGCGGTCTGCTGCGCAGCTTCCAAAGCAACGTTCCGGTGCTGCACATCCTGCGCGGCCTGTTACTGGTCGCGGAGATTTTTGTTTTCTCCTTTGGCGTCCGACATCTGGATTTAGGGCTGCAACACGCCCTTTTCGCTGTCTTCCCCCTGATCATTACCGCACTGGCCATGCCGGTTCTGGGTGAACGCGTCGGTGTCTGGCGCTGGTCGTCTGTGGCGCTTGGCTTTGTGGGCGCGCTCATCATCATTCGGCCCGGCCTATCCAGCTTCAGCCTGTTCATCATCTTCCCGCTTGTCGCGGCGATGATGTACGCGCTGTACAACATCTTCACCCGTATTGCCGGTCGCAGTGGCGACAGCTTTCAGACATCCATGGTCTATCTCGGCCTGTTCGGTCTGCTCGGTATCCTGCCACTGGGTGTGCTGCAGTGGCAGATGCCCGAGGGCGGGCAGCTTTGGCAGCTGGGTCTGCTTTGCTGCACGGCCATCCTTGGCCATGGTGCGCTGATCCTCGCGCTGATGTTTACCCAGGCCAGCGCCATCCAACCGCTGAACTACCTGCTACTGGTCTTCGCCTTCTTCAACGGCTTCGTCTACTTTGGTGAAGTGCCGGATATTTTCACCGTGATTGGGGGTGCCGTGATCGTCTTCAGCGGGCTGTTCATCATCGTCCGCGAACGCATACGGGCACGGGAAGACGCTAGACAAGCATCTTCCTGAGCGGCACGTTAAGCGACGTAGAAGGCTCGGTAGAGGGAAGAAAAGACCATGGCCAAGCTGCTCAACTTCGCCACAGACATCAGCGCGGAACACCCTCAAGACGGGATCGAACGCCTGCGCAACGGTGGCCCTGTCGTACCGATGAAAATGCCCATCATTGGCAAAATTCACGTCACAACGACCTACGAAGCCTGCTCTGAACTGCTGACCCAACGGGAGCGGTTTGTTTCCGAACCCAAGAACGCCGGAAAGTCCGGAACCGGCGTACCCTTTCCGCTGCCGCCCAGCATGCGCTACCTGATGGACGGTTTCATCCAGAAGGACGAGCCTGATCACCGCCGCTTGCGTGGCTTTGTCGACAAAGCTTTCGCGAAACGGTCGGTCAAGGATTTGAGCGAAGCCTGCCACGACTATTCCGTTGAACTGACGGACACCATGAAAGCCACAGCTCTGCGCGAAGGCTCCGTGGACTACATCGATGCCTTTTCCGCCGTGATGCCCATGCGCGTGATTAGCGTGCTGCTCGGCTTTCCACCCCATATGCAAGATCGCTTTCAGGAATGGATGAAGCCCTTGCGCCTGATCGAAACCACGCCTTGGGGTATTTTTCGCATGCTCGGCGGGATCGGCAAGGCGTCAAAGGGGATCGAAGCCTGGTCTAGGACCCTGATTGATTCTGATGCTGAAGGGTTGATTGCGGAGCTGGTGAACCTGCAGGAAGGCAACGACCGCCTGTCCCAAACAGAGATGAAGGCCATCGTCTTCACACTGATTATCGCTGGTGGCGAGACCACAACCCACCTGCTCAATGGTGCGCTTTGGTACCTGCTCAAGCATCCGGAAATGAAAGAACACCTGCGGGCGAACCCGAGCGATATTCCCGGTTTTGTCGAAGAGATGCTGCGCTGGTTCTGCCCGCTCACAACCACCAAACCGCGGCTGGCAGCCTATGATCAGGACTTTCACGGTGTGTCGCTGAGGGCGGGAGACCGGCTCATGCCCGCGCTGCTGGCTGCAAACACCGATGAAACCGTATTTGATGAGCCTTGGCGATTTGACCTACACCGCGCCAACGCCAATCAGCACATGGCCTTTGGTTCAGGGATCCATAACTGTCTGGGGCGTCCGCTAGTCCGCATCGAGGCGCAGGCAGCGTTGGAAGTCCTGCTGGACCGCTGGCCCGACTTTCAGGCTGACGAGGGTCGCCACGAACCATGGTATGTCTTCAAAAACACCATTGGACGAAGAAACTTCAAATGGCTGCGGATGCGTGCAGCCTAGATCCGCCGCACAACCAGATACCAACCCGTAGGCTGATCGTCACTTTCGAACAGACGATCCGGATCACGAGAAACGATTTCAGCGCTATGCGCCACCACCAGTGCATCCAGCGCGTCCCCAAAGCCGCCCTCGTCCCAGACATCCTGATGCACAGTGCAGATCAACAGACCGCCGGGTTTGAGCAGCTCAAGCAACCCCGGCAAACAAGCTCCCCCTACGTGCCCGTGGGTAAATGTCCCGGTGGACGTCAATGCCGCGTAGGTCTCAGCTTGCATGTTCAGAGGCTGGTTCAGGTCTTTGAGAAACCGCTGTTTGATGCGGCCCTTTTTCTCAGCGACATCGAGCATTTCAGCGGAATAATCCAAACCATCGATATGCGTGAAGCCCTGCTCAGCCAGATAAGCGGCGAGAAGGCCCGTGCCGCATCCAACATCCAGAACCGGAGCCGCCTTGTCCGGCAGCAACAACGCCGCCAGTGCTGCGATCTTCTTCGGTGAAACATAGCCCAGACCGTCAAGCATGGTCCCGTCGTAGGTCTCTGCCCAATCGCGGTAAAGGGCGCGGGTTTCATCAGGGTTTGCGCCATCAAGTTCATAAGCCCGGCGTAGCAGTTCTTCGGCTTGCTTGTTGTTCATAGGCCCCTCCTCCAAATCAGCCGTGCTATCGCCGCTGTTCCCCTCTAGGGTCAAGCGGCGCACAGGAAAATCAAAGTCTGGCATGCTGACGAATATTCCTGTAAGGCACTTTTTATTCATAACGACCATTGAAGGTTAAGCCCCCTATGGCTCCGTCTGATCCCCGCTATCTTAGCGGTATCCCCGTCAAAAGACGAATTCTGGCCGAAGTGGCCGATGCGATTGCAGAAATATCCACCGCCGCGCCTTTACCGCGCCTGGTGTCGATTTCAATCGGGGATACACCAGAAGTTGCCGTCTACATTCGGGGGCAAAAGCGGGCGGCTGAACAGGTTGGCTTGCCCTTTGATGACCAATACTGGCCGGGCGACATTACCGCCGAAGACGCCAAAGCGCGGCTGGTCGCGATGAATGATGATCCGGCGGTATTGGGTGTGATCCTGCAACGCCCGGTGCCGGAGCACCTGAATGTTCGTTCTTTGCAAGGTGCCATCCACCCGCTCAAAGACGTGGAAGGCATGAACCCCGCTTCCATCGGTAATATGGTCTACGACGATCTGGCTTTGGCCCCCTGTACCGCCGCTGCATCCGTGGAGATGATCAAGGCAACGGGGCTGGACCTGCACGGGCTGGAAGTTGTGATGATTGGCCACTCAGCGATTGTCGGCAAACCGGCGGCTTTTATGCTGATGGCTGAAGGGGCGACCGTGACCGTGTGTCACCACATGACCCGCTCCGTCGCTGCTCACTCCCGGCGTGCCGATGCTATTCTGGTGGCCGTCGGCATTCCCAACTTCATAACAGCCGAAATGGTGCGTCCGGGCGCTGCTGTCATCGACATTGGGATCAATCAGATCAGCGACGGTCAGGGTGGAACCCGGATTGTTGGCGATGTCGATACCGAAGCGGTGAAGGACGTCGCCAGTTGGGTTACGCCTGTTCCCGGCGGTGTTGGTCCTGTCACCGTCGCGATTTTGATGCGTAACGCCCTCGCCGCCCTTCGCCGTCAACGAGAACTGGGATGGACCGCATGAAGCGTTCAACCTTTGAAATTGCCGGTTGGATCGTCTTCCTGCTGTGCGCCATCTGCTTTGTCATCACCAGCGTCGGCAGCTTCTGGGGCATGACGGGAAGCCTGTTGTTCCTGCTGGGCTGTGTGCTGTTTCTGGTCCCGTACTTCGTGAAAATGCGAGATGAAGAAGAGTAGGCGTTTGTCCTACTCTACCACCCCATTGCATCGGCGAGGCGCGTGACGGTCCGTTCCGGATTGCGCAGTTTGTCGAGACCGAAGAGACCGAAGCGGAAGCTCTTGTAATCAGGGCCCTCTTCGACTGCGAGCGGGACGCCAGCGGCGATTTGCAGACCTTGAGCGGCAAACACAGAGCCGTTCTGGTAGTCTGCTGACGGCGCAAAACTCACCACAACCGGTGCCGCCTGAAACCCTTCCGCTGCAACGCTCTCAAAG
Organism: Alphaproteobacteria bacterium; assembly: GCA_049612785.1. Taxonomy (GTDB): domain Bacteria; phylum Pseudomonadota; class Alphaproteobacteria; order UBA7985; family UBA7985; genus UBA7985. Next base: position 7,662 of record JBMZBW010000093.1, read on the forward strand.
CCTTGCTTGGACAACAGATTGCGGACGTCTTTGCCAATCTTGATTTGCGCGGAGCGGCAGTTTTCCAGACCAAACTCCAAGGTTTCCCGCATGTTGTCGGCAAAGCTGAGAATGGAGTCCGTTGGCATTGTCGCGTGATAGGCGTGACCGCCGTTCAGGTAGGCCTGCATGATCTGGTGCCACTTACCCAAATCAAGGGCAAAGCTCGTCGGTTGGATTTCGTCCAGACGCTCCAGCGCCCGTTCGCCCATGCACACAACGCCGGAGGATGGCGTGGAGGACCAGCCCTTCTGCGGCGCTGTCACCAGAACGTCGATGTTGAGATCCTGCATGTCGATCCAGAGCGACCCCGAGGCCACGCAGTCGAGGACAAACAGACCGCCATTGGCCCGCACCGCCGCGCCGACGGAGCGGATATAATCATCCGGCAAAACCATACCGGCTGACGTTTCAACATGAGGGGCGAAGAAAACGTCAGGCCGGTAGGTCTCGATGTGTTCCAGCACTTCAGAAAGAGGTTTCGGCTGGAACGGCGCGGTTGCGCCCTCGCCGACCCGCTGCGCCATGAGAACCGGTGCCTGATAACCAGGCTCGATGGCGTCAAAAATCTGGGTCCAGCGATAGGAAAACCACCCATTGCGCAAGAAGGTCTTGCGCTTCCCGATCCCGAATTGCCGCGCTACGGCTTCCATGGCGTAAGACCCGCCGCCGGGAACCAGAACCATGGAGGCAGCGTTGTAGGTCTCAGTCAGCCCCGTATGCAGCTCGTTCATACAGGCCTGAAAACGGTGCGACATGTGGTTTACGGAGCGGTCAGTGAAGACAACGGAATATTCAAGCAAGTCTTGGTGGTTCATCAAAGGGTCCAAAGGCAGAAAAAGTAAGGGAAGAGTTTAGGCAGCAACGTCCAGAGGAACGGCAGCTTCGAGCTGCAAGCCCACGGTTTTGATCCCTAGTACGGTTAGTTCATCGCGCCAGGCCTCGACATCATCAACGACGAGCGCCAGAGGTTTCAAAACGGCAAACACAGCCGCCACTGCATCACCCAGACCCGGGCCATTAGGATCCTGAAGCTCAACAGGCATCTGTTCATAATCAACAAATCCCTGCCTCAGCGTCGTGAGCACGGGCTCTTCAATCGGGCGACCAGCGGCGGAACCAATGCTGGTTCGCAAGTCCAGCACACAGCCAAATCCCTGATTGACCAAGCGGGTTGCGGTGTCTGTTCTCAGCGTCGAAACGAGCGTTACTTCCATGATCATGGGTCTTTCCTCCTCCACAATGCGAACACAAAGAGCCACAGCCTGAGCAAAGTTTCACGGAAAAGCGTGTCAAAGTGTAGGTTGTGTTTTTTACATCTTTACAAATTGTCAGTTTTGTAAATTACTTTCACTATGGAAACTGGAAAACTCTTCATAGGCCCGCGCTTGCGGGCTTTGCGCCTGGAACGTGGGCTCACACAAACTGATTTTGCCCGGCTGCTGGGGGTCAGTGGCTCCTTGGTCAACTTGCTCGAACGCAATCAGCGGAGCGCGTCGCTGGCTGTTTTAATGCGGCTGAGTGATGTCTTTGGTCTGGAGATGCAGGAGCTGACCTCCGCCAACACGCAAGTCTCCCTGCAACAGCTGCGTAAAACCCTCTCGGACCCTGCTGTGGGTGTGGACGATATTTCCATCGATGAGCTCCGCTCGGCCATGGACCTCGCGCCCAAGGTGGTCGAAGGGCTTATGACTCTGTTCGACAGCTATCAGTTGGTTCAAGAGCGCTTGGCGGGAACACTCGAAACCACCGAGGACCGCTCCAAAAGCCTGCGCGCCAGTGAGCAGCGCGTGCACGAATTTTTCCAGCGGAAAGGCAACTACTTCGAGGAATTGGAGCAGATCGCCGAGGGCTTCAGAGCACGGCATGAATTATCCAACGACCACGCCTTGAGTGTCTTGTCGAACATCATCAAGCAGGAACATAAGACTACGGTCCGGGTCGTCGAGCACGAGGTCATTGCGCCTTCTGTCCGACGCTACGACGCCAACGATCAGACCCTTTACCTCTCGGACTCGCTCGATCACGGCAATAAAGTCTTCCAGTTGGCCCACTGGATCGGGTTGATGGTCTACGCGGACGAGGTTGATGCGGTAGTGCGTCAGGCCGAATTCAGTGATCAGCACGATGCGGCCCGCGCGCGGGTGGCTTTGTGCGACTACTTTGCCGCGGCCCTGCTGATGCCCTACGAGCCTTTCCTCGAAGCGGCCAAAAAATGGGCCTATGACTTCGAGCGCCTCGCGGCATCGTTTAGCGTCTCCTACGAACAAGTCTGCCAACGCGCAACCACGTTGCAGCGACCGTCCAATCGCGGCATCCCCTTCTTTTTTCTGCGGGTCGATAAGGCGGGCAACGTCTCCAAGCGTTTCAACGCGTCCAGCATTCAACTCGCACGCTATGGCGGCACCTGCCCGAGGCTCGACGTGCACTATTGCTTCCGCGTGCCGGGCCGAATTTTGACCCAGCGGGTCGAAATGCCCGATGGCGCGGAATTCATCACCATCAATCGAACCGTATCCCGCCCCTCAAGCCGGTTCAATCAGGAAGACCGACGCCAAGCCGTCTCGGTGGGGTGCGCGATTCAGCACGCGCCCGAACTGGTTTACGGCGCGGACAACACCTTTGGTCTGCCGGGTCACGCCACTGAAATTGGCGTCAACTGTCGCCTTTGCCCGCGCGCCATGTGCGATCAGCGGGCGCATGAGTCCATCGTGCGGCAAATGCCGCTCACGGAATCACGGCGAGGACAGAATCGGTTTGAGAATTGATTTACCACGATTAATTTTTGTTTCCTGAAAGTATCGACAGCTTGGCGATTGAGAGGTAGCATTTCTCCATATCTGTTGAATTAAGAGGACGCTAACGTATGTCGAAGAGAGTAGCCATCATCGGCGCAGGACCATCGGGGCTGGCACAACTGCGTGCTTTTCAGTCTGCCAAAGCCAAGGGTTCGGAAATTCCAGAGGTCGTCTGCTTTGAGAAACAAAGCGATTGGGGTGGTCTGTGGCGCTACGATTGGCGGACGGGTCTG
>JBMZBW010000094.1:0-9987 GCA_049612785.1 Alphaproteobacteria bacterium
TCGTCGCCTTGACCGCGCCAGCGAAAGGCAATGTTTCCCGGTGCATCGTCGTGAACCAGCGGGGCACCCTCGGCCAGTGCCGATTCCAGATCGGTGACCGCGTCCATGACGTCGTAGTCGACCTCAAGCAGTTCAGCGGCCTCTTCAGCCTGGCTCTGGGTTTCGGCGACGATGATCGCGACCGGCTCCCCGGCAAATCGCACCCGGTCTTCTGCCAGAATGGTCCGGTCCGGTTTGGCGGTTTCCTGCGCAACAACCACGTGGGGCATGTTGTTTTCTGCCCCCGCAGCGCGCATGTCCGCCGCTGTGAACACACCGACAACACCGTCTGCGGCGCTCGCCTGCTCTGTGTTGATGGAGCGGATGTGCGCGTGGGCAAATGGCGAGCGCACCACGAACATATGGGCCTGACCCTCGATGTTGACATCATCGGTGTACTGGCCCTGTCCGGTAACAAAACGCTCGTCTTCAGACCGACGCACAGAAGCGCCTGTTGAGAACTTCTCAACAATACCCATCACAACTCTCCCAAAAATCTCTGGCTCTCCGCGAGCACCGTGCATATTTTCATAGCTGAAACTAGGGTACTCGGCAGTGCGGCACAGGGTCCAGCACCTATGTAGGGATACAGAGTTTCTTTATTCAAAGCCGCAAGCGCTATTGGCTCCAGGGAGGGATCAAGCATGGAAATGACCGGATCGTCACGATTGAAAGCAGACCGGGACACGGTTTGGGCAGCATTAAACAACCCCGACGTGTTAAAGGCATGCATTCCCGGTTGCGAAAGCTTCGAATCGACGGGTGAGAACAGCTTCGAAGCCGAAGTCGGCGCCAAAATCGGACCGGTCAAAGCCAAGTTCAAAGGCAACGTGGAACTGGTCGATATCGTACCTTCCGTTTCTTACCGTTTGGTCGGCGAAGGCACCGGCGGTGCGGCTGGTTTTGCCAAGGGCGGCGCATCGGTCGCTTTGGCGGATATCGAGGGCGGAACCGAACTGTCCTATGAAGTCAGCGCAAACATGGGCGGGAAAATCGCTCAGCTTGGCGCACGCCTGATGACCAGCACGGCCAAGAAATACGCAGATCGTTTCTTCGAAGCCTTTGCCGAGCAGGTGGGAGGCAAATTGGAAGACGAGCCCGAAGGCGAAGGTTCCGCGTGAGCGCGGCTGCTTTCCCGACGGTTACCGCGACCCAGACCGCTCTGGCGGATACGGGTTACATTGCTAACACAGAGCTTGCGACCTCGATCCATCTGGCGATGAGCCTTTCCCGCCCTCTGTTCCTCGAAGGCGAGGCCGGGACCGGGAAAACCGCCATCGCGCAGGCTTTGACTCAGGCGCTGGATCTGCCGCTGGTGCGGTTGCAGTGCTACGAGGGGCTGGACCAGGCTGCGGCGCTCTATGACTGGAACGTCGCCGCTCAGTTGCTGGAACTCAAGCGCGACACCGGGGCTGATCTCTATGACGAGCGGTTCCTGCTGGCGCGTCCGCTCTTGCAAGCCATCCGTCACCCCAGCGGCAAACCTGCTGTTTTGCTGATTGATGAGATTGACCGCGCCGATGCTGCTTTCGAGGCTTTTCTGCTCGAGCTGCTCTCCGACTGGCAAATCACCATTCCGGAGCTTGGTACCATCAAGGCGAACCAGCCGCCGATCACCATTCTGACCGCCAACGGCACCCGCGAGATTCATGACGCGCTCAAGCGTCGGTGTTTCTATGCTTACGTCGAGTTTCCCTCGCGCACACTCGAGCTGGATATTCTCCGCACCCGCCTGCCTGATGTCCCCGCTCAGCTCTCCGGACAGGTCGTGGACTTTGTTCAGCGGTTGCGGGACGAGGGGCTTTTCAAAGCGCCTGGCGTCGCTGAAACCCTCGACTGGGCCCGCGCTCTGGTCGCCTTGGACGCGGCGGTTCTCGATCCAACAATCGTCGACGCGACCCTTGGTGCCGTGCTCAAGTATCAGGATGATCTGGCAGCGATCCGAGGCGAAAAGGCGCGGATCATCCTTAACGACCTGAGCGCTCTGCAACAGGACGCGCAGATCCTGTTCTAGCGCGCTTATGTCCTTGTTCTCATGAGTGTTTCTTCCACCCCTTCCATCGCCGCCGGACATCTGGCCGACAACATTGCCGGTTTCGCTGATTTGCTGCGCCGCTCGGGGATGGCTCTGGGCTTTGACAGCACCAGTTTGGCAGCACAAGCGCTCAGCCGCGTTGATCTGGCGGACCGCCGGCAGGTCAAAGCCGCCCTTGGTGCCGTTCTGATCAATCACCGCAAGGACCGCGCCTTGTTCGAGGCCGCATTTGCGCTGTTTTGGCGCGAGCCAACCAGTGGTTTCACGGCTCAGGCCGATGATCCGCAGGACGCCCCTGATCCCGTTGATCAGGCTGATTTGCCCAAAGCTCTGGAAGATGCCCTGCGCGCGTCTCAACCGCAGACGCAGGCCGAGCAAGCCGTAGAAGTCCAGTTGCAAGCCACGGCAGCAACCAGCACAGAACGGCTCAGCACGCTGGATTTTGCCGCCATGTCGAGCGAGGAAACCGCGCAGGCCGAGGCCATCATCCGGCGCTTTGCCCAGACCCTGAAACCGCGACCGACCCGGCGCTTTCGACCCTCCTCCACGAGTGGGCGAATTGACCTCTCCGCCAGCCTCAAAGGAATGCCCAGAACCGCAGGAGACTTGCAGCGCCTGTATCGACGCCAAAGGATCAAGCGGCCCGATCCACTGGTTATTCTGGCGGATGTTTCCGGCTCCATGGACGCCTACACGCGACCCGCACTGATCTTCGCGCATGCTTTGGCGCAAAAAATGGATAGCCCGGTCGAGATCTTTGTTTTTGCGACACGCTTGACCTCCATCACCCGAGATCTGCAACGCCGCGACCCCGACCGGGCCTTGAAAGCTGCGATTGAACGCGTCGCTGACTGGTCTGGTGGTACGCGCCTTGGTGAGATTCTGGCTGAATTCAATCGACGTCATTTGCGCCGCGTGTTGTCCAGCGGGGGCACTTGTCTGCTCATTACAGATGGTTTGGAGCGGGGTGATACAGGCGCGCTGGAAACCGAAGCGCGGCGGCTGTCCCGGTTTTCGCGTCTGTGGTGGCTCAATCCGCTCATGCGCTACGACCGTTATGAGCCAACGGCGCAAGGTGCCGCCATTCTTGAAAGGTGCGCCGAACGTCGCGTCTCCGTTCACTCTCTCGACAGTCTTGCCGCGATAGGGGAAGCTCTTTCCGAACTCGACTAACCCAAGAACCAACGATGAGCCCGAAGGCCAAAAGCTATGAGTGAGAATCTGGAAGTCCTCCAAGCCCTGTCGCAGTGGGAGCAAGCGGGCAAGCGGGCTGTTCTGGCAACGGTGGTCTCCGCATGGGGCTCCGCGCCCCGTCGTCCCGGCTCGCAAATGGCCATTCGCGAAGACGGACATATCGTCGGCAGCGTGTCCGGCGGCTGTGTCGAAGGCGACGTGATCGCGCAAGCGTTGGAGATGATGGACAGTCCCGCCGGTGATGCCGCTCCGATCCGGCAGGCTGATTACGGCGTCAGCGATGCGAGCGCGTGGGCTGTCGGTTTGGCGTGCGGGGGCCAAATTCGGGTCCATCTGCACCAGCCAGAGGCCGGTTTTGCGGACCAGACGCTCGCCGCTATGGTGGAAACGGGCGAAGTGACAGTTGGGTTGGACGTTGGCGAGGACACAGCGGTTTCCGTGACCTACGCAACACCGCTGCGATTGCTGATTCTGGGCGGCGTTCACATTGCTCAAGCCTTGGTCGCCCTTGCCCCTACGGTCGGTTTCACCCCAACGATCATTGACCCGCGCGGCGGGTTTGCGAGCGCTGAACGCTTCCCCGGTGTTCCGCTGATCACCGATTGGCCCGATCAGGCCGTATCAGATTTTGGCATCGATGCCCGAACCGCTGTCGTGGCGCTGACCCATGATGAAAAGCTCGATGATCCCGCGCTACTGGCCGCCTTTGCCTCGAAAGCATTCTACATTGGCGCGCTGGGCTCAAAACGCACCCAGGCCAGCCGTCGGGAGCGGATGTTGGACGCCGGTGTCAGCGCGGAAAACTACGCGCGTCTGCATGGTCCCATCGGACTGGATATCGGTGCAGCCAACCCGCAGGAAATCGCCGTTGCCATCCTTGCGCAGATGGTCGCGGCGTTGAGGGGGAAGGCGTGACCCTCACACCGCTGGTTCTTGCGGCGGGGCAGGGAAGTCGTTTTGGCGCTTCTTCCAAGCTCCTCGCGGATCTGGGTGGCCGACCGGTTCTGGGGCGCGTTTTTGATCGTCTGGCCGAGGCGGGATTGCGCGCGGGTTACGTCGCCTTGCCTGACGATGCCCGCGCGAGCGACTTGCAGCCTATCGTCCCTCCGGGCTTTGACGTGGTAAAATTACCCCAGGATAAAATCGGCATGGGCCGCAGCTTGGCGGCTCTGGCGAAGCGCGTTCCGGCTGACCACGCCGCGATGATGGTTTTCGGCGATCAACCGCTGATCACGAGCGCTGCTCTGAACGCGCTGAAACAGCATGTTAGGGGCGAACGCATCGCCCGACTGGTGCATGGATCCAAAGCGGGTCATCCGATCCTGTTTCCAGCCGCTTTTGTCGAGGAATTGACACGCCTTTCCGGTGATGAGGGGCCTCGCCACCTGATTAAGCAATTCGGATACGAGCCTGTGGAGGTCGACGACCCCCTGATTCTGTGCGACGTCGACACCCCCGAAGCACTCGAAAATCTGCGAGCTTATGCTTGATTTTGTCTTTCTTGATCAAACCGGACAGTTTTGGCTGATCGCGGTGATTGCCGTGACGTCTATGGGCATATCCAAAGGCGGTTTTGGCTCTGGCATGAATGTCATTTCAACGCCCTTGCTCGCCCTGTTCATCGGCCCGGTTCTGGCTGCAGCGATCATGCTGCCTTTGCTGATTGTCATGGACGCCTTAGGCATCCGCGCCTATTGGCGGCGCTGGCATCTGCCAACGGTGCGCTCCCTGATTTTGCCGATGCTGGCTGGGGTCGTGGTGGGGATCATCCTGTTTGCGCTTGTTGATCCGAACTGGCTGCGCATTCTGTTGGCTCTGGTGGCTTTTTACGTGCTCTTTGACCGCTGGGGCATATCCCGCGCGCTCGGCCTGACGGTCAAGAAAGCCCGCGAAGAAACCCCTGCGCCGGGTGGTTTCATTGCGTGGATTCTGGGCTCGCTTCTGGGGATCACCAGCACCATAGCCCATGCCGGCGGCGCGGCTGGGTCGGCTTATCTGCTGCGTTTCAACTTCGACAAAACCACCTTTCAGGCAACAACGATCCTGACGTTTACGATTGTGAACCTGATGAAGCTGCCCTTTTACATCGGGATCGGCCAAATCCCCTTGACCACGCTCACCCTGTCGGCGGTTCTGCTGCCGGTTGCTGTTGTGGCGATGCTGCTGGGGGTTGTTCTGCATCGTGTGATGCCGGAACGACCCTTCTTCATCCTCATGGAAGCCGCTCTTTTCGTGACGGCGTCCAAGCTGATGTGGGACGGCGTGACGGGGCTACTGAGCTAAAAACGGCGTAAGTTTGAGAATCGTGTTACATTGCGCACAGACTGCTGATGAACAGCAGCATGGAGGAGGTGCAAGGCTTGGACTCACAAGACGATAGCGGCAAACCGTGGGTTTTTCCGCTGGATACTGATCCGGAAACCCTGCCGGAGCTCGATGGCATCAACCGGTTTCCCAAAGAAATTCCCATCAAGCCCGGCTTCCGTCCTTTTCGCTTCATTGGCGTTTGGGGGATGAAGCTCATGGGCTGGCGGGCCATGGGGATTCTGCCCGAGCGGAAAAAGTTTGTCGCGATCCTGATCCCGCATACATCCAGCATGGACTTCATTATTGCCGTGTGGATCTTCCTGCTGTTTCGGGTTGAAACGCGCTACATGATCAAGGCTGAAGTGTTCAAGTTCGGTTTTGGGCGCTTCCTGAAATGGACCGGTGCGATCCCCATTGTCCGCTCCAAAGCCCATGGCCACGTCGAAGCCGCTATTGAAGCCTTCAAGAACGCCGGGGATGAAGTCATCCTTGCCATCGCGCCAGAGGGGACGCGGTCGCCCACGCCGGCTTTGAAGAAGGGCTTCTACTACATTGCCCACGGCGCTGATGTTCCGATCCTGCTGATCACCATGCACTACGACAAAAAGATCGTGCACTTTGGTCCAACGATCCGCTCGGACCGCTCGTGGGAAGAGGTTGATGCCGATATTGAGACCTTCGCCAAGAACGTGTCAGGTCGAGACCGCGGCTACCTTGATCGCGTAGAAAAGGGCTGGATCCACCTGCGCAACAAGCGCTGATAGCCTTCAACGCTTGACCCCTTGAGCAAGCTGTCTAGGTTTGAACACGTACTGGATAGACCGGTACGTGTTTTTTTTGCCTGCAAGGAGCTTGTTGGGCGTTATGACCGTTACAACCGCCACGGGCGCATCGCGGACTGATGCTGCCGTTTTCATTTTGCGAGCGCAGCCCTTTCATTTTGGCCATCGCACCGTAATCGAGCAGGCGCTGTCCCAAGCCAAGCACGTACTGCTTTTGCTGGGGTCCGCTCATCAGCCTCGCTCGCCCAGAAACCCCTTCACGCACAGCGAACGCGCGGCGATGATCCGCGCGAGTTTCAGCGATGAAGACAATGCGCGCATTGAGATCATTCCGCTGATGGACGTGCTCTATAACGACCCGGCGTGGATCACGAATATTCGTGTTGCAGTGGGTCGGGAAATGCTGCGTTTGGATCCTTCCAACCAGAAGCCGTCGATTGCGCTGATTGGGCATTCCAAAGACGAAAGCTCCTATTACCTGCGACTGTTTCCAGAGTGGCAGAGTATTGATTGCGAAAACTATCAGGGGATCAACGCCACGGACTTGCGCCGCGCCATTTTTGACGCGGGAGGCGATCTTTCGGATGAGTCTTCGGACGTTGTGCGTTACCTGCGCACCGTCACCACCGGCGCGGTTATCGATTTGTTGCGCGGCTTCCTTGCTCTGCGTGACGTGGTCGAAGTTGTCGAAGAAGACCGGTTCATCCAGAATTACAAAAGAGGGTGGGCCAACTCACCCTATCCGCCCACCTTTGTCACCGTTGCGGCGGTGGTTGTTCAGTCGGGCCATGTCCTGCTGGTAAAGCGCAAAACGCGGCCAGGACTGGGGCAAATTGCGCTGCCGGGCGGTTTTCTGCGCAGCGATGAGAGCATCGAAGATGGCGCGATCCGCGAGTTGAAGGAAGACACGCGGCTCAAGGTTCCTGAAGCGGTGCTGCGAGGGTCTATTCGCGAGGCCAAGGTCTTCGATTACCCCAAGCGCTCCGCCCGAGGCCGCACCATTGCCCACGCCCATCTGATCCAGTTGCGAGACGATACGTCATTGCCCAAGGTCAGGGGCGGGGACGAAACGCCTTTAGCTATGTGGGTCCCGTTTAACCAGATCGAACCCCAACGGATGTTCGAAGATCACTACCACATCATTCGCTCCCTGATTGGAACGTCGTTCCGGGAGGAATTAGGGGGCTGATTCAATCAGTGCAGCTAGACTCCTGTGACTGCGCCAAGGCATGATCGATGCGTTAAACCGCCTAGGGATCGATTGCCCAGGTGAGACAGTAAAACAGGTTGAGACAAATTTACGATATGTTACAAGCAAGGTTCATGGAATGGACCGGCTTGAGCCTAGATGGCGCTACTTGATTTAACAGTCGACAGCTCGATCGAAGTAATTCAAACGATCGCGAACCAGGTTGATCGTGTGGCTGCACGTCAGGGCTGGACTCAGAAGGCCGTGTTTGCCTTGCAAGTCGCGCTGGACGAGTGGGTCAGCAACGTGATCAAGTACTCTTACAAAGACGAAAACGGCCACCCAATCCATGTTCTTCTTGATGAGAATCAGGGTGAATTGATTGCCAAAGTCGAAGACTTCGGTGCACCATTTGATCCAGCAACCTCTGTTATCCCAACATCTTTGGATGATACCTTGTCTGGGAAGCGAGAGGGCGGCATGGGTCTGTTCGTGATGCATCACTTGCTCAGCGGTATCAATTTCGAACGATCCAAAGATCGCAACATCGTAACTTTGAGAGTGAAGCTATGACCAAGAACGTGCGTCGGGAGTTTTGTTCTGCTTTGACTCGCAACTCCTCAATGCGGCCAACCGACAGAGCCAGTGGATAAAGTCATGGAACTGCATGAATCCATACAGGACGGCGTGACCGTCATCGCCCCTAAAGGCAACATCAACCGGGCAACCAGTCCCGACTTGCAGGATCGGCTGACGCCGCTTGTCGAGGAAGGAAAGAACGTCGTTGTGGATCTCTCAGAGGCCGCAACCGTGTCTTCTGCCGGATTGCGAGTCATGTTCATTATTGCGAAAGCAGCCGAGGAGAAGGGGAAGTTCGTCCTCGCATCACCCAATGAAATGGTTGCTGATATCCTGAACGTTACGGGTTTTACGAGCCTCATCACCGTCAAGGATGACGTGGAATCTGCTATTTCCTACGTAAATTCCTAGGCGAAATTTCATAATATCGCTTTGTTTAAAGAATTTCTGCCAAATTTAGGGGCTGCCTACAAAACGGCACACCTTTTGTAACCTCAATTCCAAGCGCCACCTGCCGCCGGCAAAAAGCAAATTAAGGCGCAGAAGAATATATTGGAATTGAGGACTTTTTCATGTCCGCTGACACACCGAAACGCGTCGCACGCGTGCTTTCCATCGCTGGGGATGGGGCACGAACCGCCGTTGCTGCGCATGTTTTAGCAGAGTTAGAGCGTCGCACCGGACAGCCGGTTTACAAGCTGTTTCACCTGATCGTTGGCGAAGGCGCGGGGGCCGTGCTCGCCATGTTGTTGAGCCTGCGCAGTGTCGGGGGACGCGTTCTGCCACTGGATGCAGAAGCTGCCGCCATTGCCATCGAAGAAAATCTGCCTGCCTTTCGTCAAAGCCAGTCCTTCTGGTCTGCCATTCGCGGGCGACTTCGGGGGGAGCCGGAGCGCCGTGAGGTGACCTATCACGAGGGGCTGACCGGTCCGGATGGACTGCTCGGTGGTGCGGATCTTTCCTCGGCGTTGACCGATTTGGCGATCCCGGTTTTCGATACCGCAAATGTCCGTCCCTTCCTGTTCCGCAGTTGGAAAGCGCAGGGGCTTTACCTGGCGGAGAGTGAGGGGGCAGGCCGGTTTGAGTTCCGAGGCAGTGACATCGCTGCTGCTGCCCTGCGTCACCCCTTGCACCGACGAGAAGACTCCCGTGTCCAAGCACGCAGCCGGGCCGAATTCCGCTTGTCCGGTGGCGGCTCCCTCGCGCCAGACCCGGTGAGCCTCGCCGCACTGCAGGCCCGGCAGCTCTATCGCCGCGCCAACGTGATCCAGACGGTTTCGCTGTCGTTCGGTGGTCGCAGTCAAAAAGGCAGCGTGGATTGGACCGACGCGGGCCATCGTATGTTGAGCCAGATTACCGCTAAGGGCATAGCTGAACAGGTGCTGACCCTCAGTCTACCCGCGGACAAGGCCGGGGCCTATGTCGCGCCGCAGATGTTGCAGCGGCAGATGCGGTTGCTGGCAAAGACCTTCATTGATGTTGAAGAAACGAACGGTTTCAGTGCTTTAGCAACCGAATACACCGAGAACCGCGCCCTGCCGCACACATCCTTGCGCACGCCCCAGACGGTTAAAGTCGCCTCAAACAGGCAATTTTCTCGGTTGGTGACGGGCTGAAACCAATAGGGTATTATGATACCCAAATTTTAAAACACTGAAATTGCGTGATTTTTTGTCCTTGAAGTCGCTGAACTTCTTGTTAAAACCCACGCCATCTTAAGGGCACGGCGGGTGATTCTGCTGTGCCTTTGTCCGTCCAGACATTCAAGCATGGATTACAGGCATGATTAAGTCTTTCACTGCGACGCCAAAGGACATCAAGAAGGAGTGGATCCTGATTGACGCTGAAGGCGTGGTACTGGG
>JBMZBW010000095.1:0-9629 GCA_049612785.1 Alphaproteobacteria bacterium
CGCAACCCTCCAGCGTGTCACCCACGGTATCGAGCAGCATCTGGGTGAGCAGCTTGCCCAGCACGGGGCCGTGTTCGCGGATTTCCGGCTGCAAGTCCTCGACATAGCCACGGCCAAACCACGGATTGCGGATCACGGCGAGGGCGGCGACGAGTTTTGTCGGCGTGTCGATGACTTTCCCGCCTTCGATGAAGGTGTCTTGAATCTGCAGCAGGGTGCGGCGAATTTCTACGGCCATGGGTCGGGTCCTTTCCTAGGCAGCGTGGGGCATGACGTGTTCGATGAAGCGGGAGAACGAACGCTTCTGCGCGTCCATGTCCAGCCCCATGGAGGCGTAATAGATAAAGGCATCAACGCCGATATCCTTGTAGGCGACCAGCTTCTCCGCACATTGCTCGGCGGAGCCGAACATCAGGTTTTCTTCCAGCGTCGTCGGGTCATAGCGCATGTTGCCGTCGAGTTGGTCGTTGGGAACGCGCTCGGGGAAGCCGTTGATCACGTCACCCTTCTTTTGCATCAGGTTCCCGAATTGCCCCAGCGTGTGCCGCAAAGCGCCGAGCGCCAACTGGCGGTCGCCTTCGTTCTCGTAGACCGCCGAATGGCGCATCATGGCGAAGGTGCCGGCGTAGGTGTTTCCCGCCTTGGCGATGGAGTCATCGAGCTGGCTGCGATACTTCTCTGCCTCGGAAAAGGGCATGGTCAGCGGCCAGCTCATGATGTTGGCGTTATTGGCAACGGCGTAGTCAAAGGTAATCGGTGAGCGCGCAGCCACCCACATCGGGACATCATCCTGCACGGGCTTGGGGCAGGAGGTTGCCGACGGGAACTGCCAGAACTGGCCGTTGTGCTCGACATCACCGGCCCAAAGCTTTTTGATCAGCGGCAGCATCTCCTGCATGTACTGCCAGGAATCCTTCTGCTCCAATCCGGGCTTCATGCGGTCGAACTCGCGCTGATAGGCACCGGACCCCAGCCCCAGCTCCAATCGACCATCGGATAGCAGATCGAGCAGAGCGGCTTCACCCGCCAGATTGATAGGGTGCCAGTACGCGGCATTCGCGACGCCGCAGCCCAGGCGAATGTTTTTCGTAATCCCGGCCCACCAGGTCAGGATCTGGAAGGGATTGGGCGCGATGGTCATTTCCAACGCGTGATGCTCAGCCGCCCATGCGATTTCAAAGCCTGCTTCATCGGCCATGCGGATCATGTCTTCAACGTGGTGGCGCACATCCATCATGGGCGTGTCGGTGGACTTGCGTTCAAGGTTGATTGCGAGATGGAATTTCACGGGTTCAATCCACTTCGTCTTATCGCGGTTGGAAAGGGGACGACAAAGGCTCGTCGGACAGGTTCATCCAGACGGTCTTTGGTCGTGTGTAGTCGTACATGGCCTGCATCCCCGCTTCACGGCCATAGCCGGACATTTTCTCACCACCGAAGGCAGCGATAGGGGAAATGGCGCGGTAGGTGTTGACCCAAACGATGCCAGCGCGAATAGCCTTGGCCATCCGGACCGAGCGCGCGCTGTCGCGGGTAAAGATACCGGCGGCGAGGCCGTGGTCAGACTGGTTGGCCAGATCGAGAACATGGGCCTCGTCCTTGAAGCGCTGGACTGTCAGGACCGGGCCGAACAGCTCGGTGTCTACGATATCCAGCGAAGGATGGGGCGCTTCGATGATGGTTGGCTGGAAGTATTGACTGCCCAGACCTTCGGGCTGATTGCCGCCGGTCAGGACGGTGCCGCCCTGTTGCACAGCCGTGCTGATCTGCTGCTGGATGTGGCTGACTTGCGCCGTGGTGCAAAGTGGCCCCATCTCCGTTTCGTCTGCCATGGGGTCGCCGATGCGGATGCCCTCTGCTGTGGCGATCATGCGCTCTAGAAATTCGTCCGCGATGCCTTCTTGCAGGAACAGCCGCGAGCCCGCGACACAGCTCTGGCCCGACGCGCCAAAGATCCCGGCCACCGAACCGTTTACCGCGCTTTCAAGGTTGGCGTCGTCAAAGACGATAAACGGCGACTTGCCACCCAGTTCCAGCGACAGAGCCGCGTAGTTGTTTGCCGTATTGCGGATCACGTGCGCAGCCGCTTTCGGACCGCCCGTAAAGGCGACGCGGGCGACCAGCGGATGACTGGTCAAAGCGCGTCCACAGGGCTCTCCGTGGCCGGTAACAATATTTATGACACCGTCGGGGATCCCGGCCTGTGCGACCAGTTTCCCGAACTCCAGCAAGGGGGTCGAGGCTTCTTCGCTGGCTTTGAGAACAATGGTATTCCCCGCGGCAAGCGCCGGGCCAATCTTGACCGCGCTCAGGAACATTTGCGAGTTCCACGGAATAACCGCGGCGACAACGCCCAGAGGCTCCCGGTCGGTGAAGACGAACATGTCGGGTTTATCGATGGGCAGCGTTTCGCCGCTGATCTTGTCCGCTGCGCCCGCGAAAAAGTGGAAATATTCCGCGATGTACTTGGCTTGCCAGGCTGTCTCCTTGAACATCTTGCCGGTATCGCGCGTTTCGACGCGGCCAAGGTGTTCGGAATTTGCGGCCAAAAGGTCTCCGAGCTTTCCCAGCATCTTCCCACGCTGCGAAGGGGTCAGGGCGGACCATGGCCCTTTGGTTTGCGCCGCATGCGCGGCCTGAACCGCTGCATCGACATCCGCTTCAGTCGCTTCCGGGATTGTTGCCCAAGCGGTGTTCGTCGATGGATCGACGGACTCAAACCGACCGCCATCACTGGCATCGACCCACTGTCCGTCGATCAGCATTTTGTAAGTTTCAAGAGACACGTCGCAGTTCCTCCCCAACGAAGTGCATTGATTAAGACCTTCCTAAAACATCAATGACCTGTAAGAAAATGAAATTAATGATGGTTTAAATTCGAAAAACGTGAATTAACGAAGCTATGAACATCGCAGCAATCCAAACCTTCCTCGCCATCGTCGAAACCGGCTCGCTGGTTCGCGCTTCCGAACGGTTGAATGTTACCCAATCGACCGTCACTGCGCGGCTGAAGTCGCTGGAAGACTCACTGGGCCAAACGCTTATCAATCGCTCAAAATCCGGCGCAACATGCACCAGCGCCGGTTTGCGCCTGCAACGCTACGCACAAACAATTTCCGGCATGTGGCGTCAGGCCCGGTTGGAAGTATCGTCACCGACCGGAAGCCGCGTGTTTCGTAACTGCGCGGTTCACAGCGATCTGTGGGATGGTTGGGGCGAAAAGCTGTTTGCTGCGCTGGATGAGCACGAAGGGATCAGTGTTTCGCTGTTCTGTGGAGGAGAGAGCGACCTGAGCAACTGGCTCGACAGCGGTTTGGCTGATGTCGCGCTGGGCTATGTCCCGATCACCCGCGTTGGCGTTGTAACCGAAGCGGTGGGGGCGGACCGGCTGGTTTTGGTCTCCACCGATCCCCGCGCGCCCATTCGCTTTGACCCCGGTTATGTCTTCGTTGATTACGGAGAAGATTTCAGTCAGCAGCACATGACCTTCTACGCTGACGCAAATTCAGCGCGCCTGACCTTCAACGCGCCATCACCTGCGCTTTCATATATCCTGCAGCGCGGGGGAACGGCCTATCTGCCTGAGCGCATGGTTCAGGGGCTGCTCTGGCAGAGCCAGCTCCACATCCTCGAAGAAGCTCCCGTTTTCACCCGCGCCGTGTTCCTCAATCGCAAGGACGATGCGACCATCAATAGCGATATTTGGCGTTAAAGGCAGTTTCCCGGTCCCGGTGTGGCAAAGACCTGAGCCGCATAGACCCGCGCGCCACCCGATGTTTCCGCCACGGCGATCCCGACTTCCGCAAAGGCCCCGACCATATTGCGCCGATGCCCCGGTGAGTTGATCCACCCTGTCATCATGATGTCGGCAACGTCCGCTGTGCCTCCGAATTGGGAGGAGCGAGCGATATTCTCCGCCCAAGGCGCACCATTGGTGCAGAGCACGTAACCCGTATCCTCAATCCGGTCGCCCGCCCGCTGTCCATCGGCGCGATGACTGAGTTCATCTTTCCGCGCCATCACGTTGGCCAGTGTCTGCGCCGCTTCATCGAGCTGTGGGTTTCGATTGAGAGCGTTGAGCCCCTGAGTGGCTCTGAAAGCCTGTAACTCCGCAACCAGCAAGTCGTCCAACTGTGTTAGGTCGGTCGTGCCGCCGGACGCCAGAACAGTCCCGCCGCTAAAGTTCGATCCGCCTGTGTTTTGGGTGCTGTAAGTTGTAACAGAGCCGCTGCGCTCATCGGCGCGACTGGCCGAGCACCCACTCAAGACCAGCGCCATAAGCGCGGCGAGCAGTCTGAGATGACCCATGGAATATTCCCCCGAAACCCCAATGATTGCGGTACCTTAGTCTATGTTTCGAGCAGCACCGGGGCAGGATTGAGAAGACTTCGGGATCCAAAACCGACTAAAAAAGGACCTTAGCCTTCCTTTGGATCGGCGACATACATCCGCCAGTTATGCTGCTCTTTAAACCCCAACACCTCGCGGATCTTCCGGTTGGAATAAAGCGCCTCATAGGTCCCAAGCTCTCGCTTGAGGGGCGTGCCCGGAAAGAATGTCTTGGCAAGGTCCGCCGATGTCAGGTTGGCCGAATTGTCGTCGTTGCCTGCATTGAACACCTGATAGCCCAGCCCATCCTTCTGGATACACAGATGCACAATCTGACCCAGATCGCGCGCGTCGATGTAGCAGAAGATGTTCCGACGCCGAACCGCCGGGTCCGCGAAGTAACCGGGAAAGTTCTGCGCATACTCATGCGGTTCAATCACGTTACCGATCCGCAGGGCGTAAATGTCTGTGCCTGTTCGTTTCGCAAAGCTCCGAGCCGTTTGCTCATTGACGACTTTGGACAGCGCGTAGCTATCGGTTGGGTTGGTGTCGTAATCGTCTTCTTCGACGGGCAGGAAGTCTGGGTTCACTTTGCCATCCGCAAAACAGACGCCGTAAGTCGTTTCAGATGAAGCGATGATGATCTTGTTGATCCCCAGCTTCGTCGCAGCCTCGATGACATTGTAGGTGCCGACCGTATTGATGCGAAAGGTCTCGTTGTCTGGCTTGAGCAAGATCCGAGGCACAGCAGCGAAATGCACCACAGCATCAAAGGTTGGAACCCCTGTACCCGGCTCCAACTCATCGAAGTTGGCGTAGCTGGTCAGGACGTTGAACATCTGCCCGCTATCGGTGATGTCTGCCTGCAGGTTGTCAACGCCGGGATGATCCAGCGGCGTAAGGTCAATGTTGACCACGCGATAACCCTGATCCAGCAGCCACGGCACAACATGCCGTCCTGCCTTTCCAGAGCCGCCGGTAAAGAGAATGCGCTTGGCTGTCATGGGGTCAAACCTTGGATGAAAGAAACCATATGCTCGGCAACAACGTCGCCGCATTCGAGCATGATGGAGTGCTTGACCTCGGGCAAGACCACCAGACGCGCGTTAGGCATGGCATGGGCGATTTTTTCATTCAATCGCGGCGGGCAGCCACCATCGTTTTCCCCGGTCAGCACCAGAGAAGGTGCCATGACCTCCGCCAGCCAGGGGGCCATCTCAGTTTCCGCATAGATGTCAAAAACATTGAGGAACACGTCTGTGTCCGTTCCGATGACCTGTTCCATTCGCGCTGCAACCACGTCGGCGTTGGTCTCGATAAAGCCGTCTGTGAACCAGCGGTTAGAGAGGGTCGCGAGGATCTCCGGTACGCTTTGGCTGCGCATGGCCTGAACGACGCCTTTGACCTTGGCGCTGTCGTCTTCGGTGCGGAAGGCAGCGGTTGATAGCAGACCCAAGGACAGCACACGATCAGGAAAAGCGCGCGCATAGGCAGGTCCGATCATGCCGCCCAGCGAGTGACCGGCAAAGTGTGCCTGATCGAAACCTGTGCGCTCACGCACGCGCTCCAAATCAGCAACCAGCGCTTCAAGCTCAAACGGTCCCGATGGCATGGGCGATTCACCATGGCCACGCAGGTCATAGGTTACGACGGTAAAATGCGGGGTCAGAACCGGCAGTGCTCGCCGCCACGTATTTCGGGCAGCACCGATACCGTGAATCAGAAAAAGCGGCGGTCCATCGCCCTGAACCGTGTAGGCGCAATCCATTGCTTCAGTCATCGCGCTCAAACCACCACCGACAGTTTCGGCTCTTTGGGCTGGCTGAAGTGCGGCATGACTTCTTCGGCAAAACACTGAATAGCGTCCAGCGTGTCCTGCTGCTCCAGCCCGAAATTCATGTTCATGATAACCCGGTCTATGCCCAGTTCCTGATAGGGGCCGAGCTTGTCGATCATTTCCGACGGGGTACAGATCAGCAGGCTTTTTTCCAACTCCTCGGCAGATTGCTTTCGGGGGATTTGCCGGATCATCCCGCGGTCAACAATCCCGGGGCCCAGATAGATGTTGTCGAAACGGCAGTAATAGTCATAAGCCGCCCGGTTCTTCCGCGTCCGTTCGGCCTGTGACCCGGCCACATGCGCCACACGCGACAGGGACAGCGTCAGATGATCGCCCTCGCCATCCATATCGGCTTTACCGCGATTGAAGGCTTCAACCTGGTCAACCAACATTTGGTGATTGCCGGACAGCGGTGTGGTCTGGATGTGAAAACCGCGCTTGGTGCAGTGATAGATGCCCTCCGGGTTCATGACGGCCATCATCATTGGTGGCCCGCCGGGGCGGACAGGGCGCGGCATGATCGTCATGGGTTCGAACTGATAGTACTTACCGTCCCAACTGACTTCTTCATCATTCAGCAGCGCCTGCAAGACATCGAGGCTTTCATCAAACCGTTCGCGGGTTTCATCCATAGGCACGCCCAAGCGTTCCATCTCGAACTTGAAAGCACCGCGACCGACACCCAGAAACAGCCGACCCTCACAGAAAATATCGGCAACAACGACCTCACCGGCGTAGGTCCGCATATCATGCAGCGGCAGGACAACCACACAGGTCAGGATTTTCACCTGCTGCGTATGCGCGGCCAACTTCACCGCAAAAGTCAGCGGCGCGGGCATCATCAGGCAATTGACCAGATGATGCTCCGTAATCGAAACGGCATCAAAGCCCAGCCGATCAGCGAGCACAGCTTGCTCGATCATATCGCGATAGACCCGCTCACCGCCGTAGCTTTTGTCCGGATAGTCCGAAGAGAGCTGAACGCTAAACTCCATGACCCTGTTTTCCTCCACTCAGTCGCCTCGACCTTGCGTCAGATTTGTTTGCGGAGAAAGTCTCTGAGCGCCATCTAATGGCGGCGCAGCGAGGCAAATTGTCCCAGCAGGGCCGACGCTATAGTCTGGGGTGTCCCCTTGCCTTGGAAGCAGAGTCCGTGAAGATCAAGTCCATCCGCCTTTTCCAGCATGACCTGCCCATTGTTGGCGGTCCCTACATCATGTCCAGCGGTCCGATCCATGCGCTCGATACGGCCTTGGTTCAAATCGAAGCGGAAAACGGTATCATTGGGTGGGGAGAAACCTGTCCGCTCGGCACGACTTACGCTCCCTCCCACGCCAAAGGCGCACGGGCTGCGTTGGCGGTGCTTGCACCGGGTTTGCTGGGTGTCGATTTAACGCGCCCGCGCGCTTTCCATCACCGCATGGATTCTCTGCTTGAAGGTCACGCCTACGCGAAAGCTGCCCTCGATATCGCCTTGTTTGACGCCTTGGGGAAATTTTTTGTCAGGCCCGTAGCGGACTTACTAGGCGGTCAACTAACCGCTCGAGTGCCGTCTTATTACGCCCTGAATGTGGGGCCAGCGGATGAGGTTTCACGCCTGGCAAAGGATCGTGTGCAGGCAGGCTTTGGCCGGTTGCAGCTCAAGGTCGGTGGGCGGGATGTCAGAGAAGACATTGAGGTTGCGCGCAGCGTCCATGCGGCGGTTGGTGAGAAGGCTCACATCGTGCTGGATGCCAATCGTAGTCTCAGCCGGGAGCAGGCCCTTTTTCTCTCAAACGGACTACGCGATATTCCGCTGGTGATCGAGCAACCTTGTGCGACCAGTGAGGAATGCATCCAAGTTCGCCCATCATTGAACCATCCGATGTATATCGATGAAACTGCGGACAATCTTGCAGGTATCACCCAGATGGTCGGAAACGGTCTTGTTGATGGCTTTGGGTTAAAGGTCACGCGCTTGGGCGGGTTACAGCCCATGATGGCTGTTCGTGACGTCTGCGAGGCTGCGAATCTCCCCCATACATGCGATGATTTTTGGGGCGGAAACATCATTACGGCAGCGTGCATTCATCTCGCTGCGACGGTCCAGCCCAAGCGACTGGCGGGCGTTTGGAGCGCGCAATCCTACATCGATCATCACTATGACCCGGTGCACGGCCCACGGGTTGAGCAGGGGATGTTTTCCGTTCCTGATCGACCCGGGTTGGGGCTGGACATAGACCCCGCTCAATTCGGTGAGCCAATTCTGGAGCTTTCCTAACCCTGTTCACTTTACGTCAACAGGGCGTCGCCTATTGAGCACTAGACCCCTTCACATCCCCGAGATTAGCCTCTGTCTCAGAACGTTTCACCAGCGTTCCGAACCACTCTCCACGGTTCAACCATGAGACAAAAAAAGAGGAATCCAGGACGATGAAAAAGCTCCTGATTGCGGCCAGCGCCCTTATGGGTCTGGTCAGCACGAATGCTGCTCTGGCCGATGAAGATACGATCAAAGTCGGCGTACTCCACTCGCTTTCTGGCACGATGGCCATTTCCGAGACGACGCTGAAGGATACGGTCCTGATGATGATCGAGGAACAAAACAAGGCTGGTGGTTTGCTGGGTAAGAAACTCGAAGCCGTTGTCGTTGATCCGGCATCGGATTGGCCGCTGTTCGCCGAGAAAGCGCGGGAACTGATCGAGATTGAAGGCGTGGACGTGATGTTCGGGTGCTGGACATCGGTTTCGCGTAAGTCGGTACTGCCCGTCATCGAAGAACTCGCCTCCGTTCCGCTGTTCTACCCTGTGCAGTATGAGGGCGAAGAATCCTCCAAGTTCGTCTTCTACACCGGCGCTGCTCCAAACCAGCAGGCAATCCCGGCTGTTGACTACTACCTCGAAGAACTCGGTGTAGAGTCCTTCGCGCTGCTGGGGACCGACTACGTTTACCCGCGCACAACGAACACCATCCTTGAGCAGTACCTGCTCGATGCGGGTATCGCTGCGGAAGACATCTTTGTGAACTACACGCCTTTCGGTCACTCTGACTGGCAGACCATTGTTTCCAAAGTGAAGGATCTGTCCGCTTCCGGTAAGAAGGTGGGCGTTATTTCCACGATTAACGGTGATGCGAACGTGCCGTTCTACAAGGAACTGGCGAACCAGGGGATTTCCGCTGAAGACATCCCGGTTGTCGCGTTCTCCGTTGGTGAGGAAGAGCTTTCCGGTCTGGATACCGGCCCACTTGTGGGTCACCTTGCCGCTTGGAACTACTTCCAGTCTGCTGAAGCTGACGTGAACGACGAATTCGTTGAAACGTGGAAGAGCTTCATCGGCAACGAAGACCGCGTCACGAATGACCCGATGGAAGCGACCTACATCGGCTTCAAGCTGTGGGCGCAGGCGGTTGAGGCTGCTGGCTCCGAAACCTACGCTGACTGGCGTCCAGAGATCTACGGCATGTCCGTTCCAAACCTGA
>JBMZBW010000095.1:9639-9865 GCA_049612785.1 Alphaproteobacteria bacterium
CACCACCTGACCAAGCCAGTTCTGATTGGTGAAATTCAGGACGATGGACAGTTCGACATTGTCTCCCAGACCACCGAAGTCCCGGGTGACGCGTGGACTGACTTCCTGGCGGCATCTGCAACGCGCATGTCCGACTGGGCTGATCCTGAAGTCGATTGCGGTAACTACGATACCGAAACCGGCGAGTGTTTTGGCCAGAACTATTAAGCGGTTCTGACTGAAGTTG
>JBMZBW010000096.1:0-9818 GCA_049612785.1 Alphaproteobacteria bacterium
CGATCTACTCGTCAGAAAATGTGAAAAAATAATTACCGAGACTGACATTTTGTCGACTGGTTTGCAATTCAATGACACGCAACAATCCAAAGTAGTTTGCGAAGCTTGCTGCGGCACCTCATGGAAAGAAGAACTATGTAAGGCGATAAAGAATGTAGTTGCAGAAAATAATGGTAATGTTTCAGAAGCTGCAAGACAGCTCGGAATGTCTAGAACTACGATCTATAAACATCTATCTTAATCATCATGCAAACTCCAAGTTAGGAGCAAACCGCGCCCTTCACGGATGCGCTAGGTTGCAGACACAGTGCGGAACCCAGGAATCCCAACTGACAAACACAGCAATAAGTATGTTTTCGGCACGGTTTTGAATCATGCACGCATAGCGTTAGTGTGCAAAATTTAAGTCATTGATATTGTTTTGGAAAGTGGTGCCCGGGGGCGGAATCGAACCACCGACACGAGGATTTTCAATAGAGATGGCAATAAATAGTTATATTAATACAATAAGTTGCATGTCTCTTAAATTGGTGTGTGCAAAAGTGTGTTTTTGAGTTTTTAAATGGTTTGGATCAAACACTGTGTCTCCAACCAATGGCGGGACACAGTATTTAGAACCGCTTAATCACACAAAAACCTCACATACAGCATAACTGCAAGTTGGATGATCTCAGGGCTGGTTTTGAAATAGCGTAAGGATAAAGGATTAGGCATGACTATTTGGCTTATTTTCAGCACGCGTTAGGACAAGGCAATTTAATCTGACAAATCAAATCAGCCGATTAACGCAACAATCAACCGTTGCGCGTTCAAAGAGACGCCTTAATGATCTGTCACAAAACGTTTTCAAAATTGGTGTTTGTTTCTCTAGAATCAACACTGCCAAGGAGACACCATGAAAATTCGTTTACTAAGTTGCACAGCAATGGCTATGTTTGGAAACGCTGCATTTGCAACCTGCCCTCCCGTCACCGTAGCCGACCCCATGGGTGTAGCAAGCGGTGCTTACCCGCAGCAATATGAGTTGGCAGAATTCGAAGCGGCGGCAAACTGCTCTATGGAATTCAGCAGCAACCCAGAAATAGAGGCTCTGAATGCCGAGATCCAGGGCAACCCAAGTTTGCCTGCCCTCGCAGATCGCTTGCCGATGGAGCCGCTCGTCGTAGCACCGTATGACATAATCGGGACCTATGGGGGCACGTTTGACGCGCTGTCCAACAATACCGAAGCGGGCACCTCCGACTTTCTGTCCATACGCCACGTGAACCTCGTGCGCTACTCGGACGACCTGACCACCATCGTTCCGAATGTTGCTAAGGCCTGGGAATGGAACGCTGACTTCACCGAGCTGACTATGACCCTGCGCAAAGGCCACAAATGGTCGGACGGCGCGCCGTTCACCTCAGAAGACGTGCGCTTTTGGTTGGAAAACTTGTCACTGGATACCAACATCCGCAAGGAGGCCGCTGATTATGTACTGGCCGGTGGTGAGCCGATCCAGATCAAAATCATTGACGAACAGACCTTTCAATTTGTCCTCGCCGCACCAAAGCCGGGCCTCTTGGTGCATTTTGCCACCAGCTATGCCCAGCCCTTCCAGCCTTCGCATTTTCTTGGCCAGTTCCACCCAGAACTGAACACAGATGCGGATGCCAAGGCGGCAGAGTTCGGTTTTGAAAGCGGCTATGAGGCGATAAATTACTATTTCGGTGCTTCCGACTGGACCGACACGCCCTCTCCCATGCTTCGTGATCCAGCAAAGGCAGCAAGGTTGCCATATGCTACTCAGCCCACGCTCGAATCGCATATCTACGTGGCGGACACAACCGAAGGCCGTAGATTGGTAGCGAACCCCTATTTTCACCAGGTCGACACCACGGGCCAGCAACTGCCCTACATAAGCCGTCAGGATGAGCTTTATAAGAACGATTCCGAAGTTCGCATTCTCGCCCTGATCAACGGCGAAGTGGATTACAAGGCGCAGTCATTGCAACTTCCGAACGCTCCTATTCTATTGGAAAATCAGGAAAAAGGTGGTTATACGGTCCAGCTGAAGCCAACGGTCGCGATCCCTACACTGTCCTTCAACGTGACTTCGAATGATGAGGCCAAGCGCGCGCTTTTCTCGAACCCCGAGTTTCGCAAGGCGATGTCCTCCGCGATCAACCGTGAAGAATTGAACGAAGTGGTCTTTTTCGGTCAGGGCGAGCCGATGGCCTATACAGGCTTCTCTCCGCTACCTGACTTCGCAGCCGCTTATGGCAAAGTTGGCACCGCGTTTGACGCTGAGGGTGCTAAAGCCACGCTGGACAGGCTTGGCATGGTTGACGCCGATGGCGACGGGGTGCGCGAGTTGCCAAATGGCGACGATATCGTGCTAAACATCCAGTTCGCCACGCAGGGCATTTCTGGCGACCTGCTGGAGATGATTGCCCAGCACTGGACCAATGTTGGCGTCGAAACCACCGTCAAGGAAGTTACCCCGGACGAATACCGTGCCGCGCAATCCGCCAATGAGCTTGATGTTTTAGCTTGGTGGAAGGGTGAGCCTTTGGCGATCGCTCTCGGCACCAATGAAGGCCTCGTGCCGCCGTTCGGTTCCTATTTCGGGCACCGCACTGGCATGAAATGGGCCGAGTATATCGATAGCAACGGCACTGCGGGCATCGAGCCTCCGGCATGGGTCGACGCGCTGATAGAAAACGTGGCTACGCTGCAATCCTCGGCTCCAGGCTCGGCAGAAGCATCGGCGGCGGGCGAAGCAATCGCCAAAGCCTTCACTGACAATCAGCTGTTTATCGGCACCGTCATCGCGCCGTCTCCGATTGTTGTGCGCAACGGCCTAAGGAACGTGCCTGAATTCCAGACGTCTTCTTACGAATATTACCGGACCTATCCCTATCGGGCGACCCAGTGGTTCCTCGCGGAAGACAACTGATCTGACGCATGAAACGTGGGCCGGGCGCATCTTTGCGCTCGGCTTTCTCTATAATGATCTTTGTGGCATGAACCTAAAGGCAAAAGACTGGACACATGGCCAATTTCATTCGATTCGTCGCCATCCGCGCGGTTCTTGCAGTCGTAACCTTGCTGATCGTCTCTTTCATCGTCTTTTCGTTGATGGAGTTCGTTCCAGGCGACTGTGCCGAACGCTATCTAGCCTACAAAAACACCCAAGGTCAGAACCTGACCCTCGAGGATATCGACGCGGAACGCGCGCGCCTGGGGCTTGACCAGCCATTCCTATTTCGTTGGTCCACATGGGTCTCGAGCGCCTTTATCGGAGACTTCGGCGAAAGCTGCATCTTGCGCGTGGGCATCAGCCAGCTTTTGGGATCAAAATTCCTGATTTCGGCGGGCATTTGCTTTGCCGCGCTGTTTGTCGCCTACCTTATCGCGATTCCCGTCGGCATCTATGCCGCAAATTCTCGCAACGCAGTGGTGAACAACATGCTGCGCTTCGTCTCATACCTTGGCCTCGCGCTGCCCAATTTCCTGCTGGCGCTAATCATCATGCTGATCTCGACAGTCTATTATGGCGACTCGCTTAGTGGCCTATTCAGCAAGGAATTCCGCGACGCCCCGTGGTCCATCGCCAAATTCTGGGACTTCATTAGCCGCGCGTGGCTTCCGATCTTCATCCTTGGCTGGTCTGCAACCGCCTTTGCGCTGCAAACAGTGCGCGCGCTGATGCTTGATGAGCAATCCAAGCTTTACGTGACCGCCGCGCGGGCGCGCGGGCTTTATGGGCGACAACTGCTTTGGCGCTATCCGGCGCGGCACGCATTGGGACCGATTGTTAACTCTCTGGGGTTTGACCTGAACCGTATTTTCAACGAATTGCCCATCGTCGCGATTATTCTAACTCTGACCGAAGCAGGTGCGCTGCTACTGGAGGCGCTGGCGCGATCTAATGACCAGCAGCTTGCCGGGGCGATCATCTTTCTGCTGACCGCCACGATTGTCGGGCTGAACTTCATCACGGATGTGGCTTTAGCCGCACTTGATCCTAGGATGCGCAATTCCGTAATTGGAGGCCGCGCATGACCGACATCTCGCAGCAAAGTAAAGAGGCATATTTCACCGCCTCCCAAGGCCAGTTGATCTTGTCGCGCTTCAAAAAGCAGCATTCGGCGATGGTAGCTGCGTGGCTTCTGGCCGTCATGATCTTCATGGGTATCTTTGCCGATTTCATCGCGCCCTATAATCCAACCATTGCTGGGGCAAACAAGGACTATACCAATGGCGCGCCTCAAATTCCGAAATTCTGCGATCATATTGGCTGTTCGGTCCGACCGTTCATTTACGGTGTCAAGCGGGAGCGGTCACTGGCCACTAATTTCCGCTGGGTGAGCACCATCGACACAGAGGACCGGCGTTATTTGCAATGGTTCGTCAAGGGCGACGAATATAAGTGGATCGGCGTCACGTTGGATAGGCACCTCTTCGGAATCGAGGGCGGCTATGTCCACCTTTTTGGCACCGATGACACCGGTAAAGACATCTTCAGCCGCACCCTGCACGCGATCAAAACATCTCTAGCAGTGGGCACGTTGGGGGTGCTGATTTCATTCGTGATGGCTTTGGCCATTGGCGGGATTGCGGGCTACTTCGGGGGGGTCGTGGACGGCGTCTTGCAGATGATTACTGATGCGATTCGAACGATCCCAGCAATTCCGCTCTTTATGGCGCTGGCCGCCTTTGTCCCTGATACGTGGAGCGCGGAGACGCGGTTTTTCTTTATCTCAGTTATCCTCGGCTTGATCGGATGGCCCACGCTGGCGCGGCGAGTGCGCACGCATCTGCTAGTTGAGCGCAATCAGGATTACGTGCTGGCGGCGCAACTGTGTGGTGCCAGTTCGGGCCATATCATCCGGCGGCATCTGCTCCCCAGCTTCACCAGTTATATCATCGTCGATCTAGTGATCTCCTTTCCCTATATGGTGCTGTCGGAAACCGCGCTCAGCTTTATCGGGCTGGGGCTTAAAGACCCCGTGACCTCGCTGGGCGTGCTGCTTCAAAACACCACCAATGCCGACGTGCTGCTGAACTACCAATGGTATTTCATTCCAGTGATCTTCTTCGTCACACTCGTCATGGCCTTTGTCTTCGTCGGAGACGGGCTTCGCGATGCGGCAGACCCCTATAGCGAGACCAAGAAATGAGCCTGCTGAGCGTCGAAAACTTAACGGTCCGCTTCAAGACCGATGAAGGTCTGATCACCGTGGTCGAAGATGTGTCGTTCCACATATCGCAGGGAGAGGTGTTGGGGCTGGTCGGTGAAAGCGGATCGGGCAAATCGGTGACGGCCAAAGCCTTGATGCAGCTAAACGGGCGCAACACGGTCTATGATCCAGCGTCCAAAATCATGCTACATGGCGATCCCAGCATCGACGTGCTGTCACTACGACGCGAACGGGACATGCGGCCTATTCGGGGGGGGCAGGTCTCGATGATCTTTCAGGAACCAATGGCGAGCTTCGCCCCGGCCCTGACCGTCGGCAAGCAGATGGTGGAGCAGCTACAAATTCATACCGATATGACTCACGCCCAAGCCAAAGAACTGTCGATCGAGTTGCTCGACCGTGTCGGTATCACTGAACCCGCACGGCGCTTTGATCAATACGTGTTCGAGTATTCTGGCGGGATGCGGCAGCGGGCGATGATTGCTATGGCTCTGACGACCAAACCACGACTGCTGATCGCGGATGAGCCGACAACTGCACTGGACGTCACTATCCAGCGGCAAGTTATCGACCTGATGAAAGAGTTGGTAGCCGATTTTGGCATGTCCATCCTTTTCATTACCCATGACCTGGGCGTCATCGCACAGACCGCCGACCGCGTTGCGGTGATGTATCTTGGCCGGATTATGGAGAAAGGTCCGGTGCGCGATGTCATGCGGAATCCGGCTCATGCCTATACCCGCGGGCTTTTGAATTCCTTACCCGATCTCAGCAATCTTGAAGCGCCTCTAACGCCGATCCCAGGAGATATCCCCTCACCGCTAGAACGCCCTTCGGGCTGCGTTTTTCACACTCGAAACCCGGAACTGGCGCCTGGCTCTCGCTACGAGCGTGACGTACCGCCCATGACCGAAATTCGCCCTGGCCATTTCGCAGCAATTTTCCCTGAGGATGTACGATGACCCCTCTGGTTATAATCGAAAACCTGACTGTAGCCTTCCCGATTGGCCGACGGCTCTTTGGTCCGACGCCTATGGTGCAGGCGGTCAAAGGTGTCTCACTAAACATCCCAAAGGGCAGCTTTGTCGGGCTGGTTGGCGAAAGCGGCTCCGGCAAAACAACGCTGGGGCGCGCGATCCTGAAAGCCTCGCCTATCAGTAGCGGGACGATCACTTATTGCGACGGCACGCGGCACTATGACATTGCAAGCATGTCCAAGGTCGAAGAGCGTGATTTTCGCTTCCAAGCACAGATGATCTTTCAGGATCCCTACGCCGCACTCTCCCCGCGCATGACCGTGCGAGACATCATCGCGGAACCATTAGAGGTGCTGGGCATTACCCAAAGCCGCAAAGAAACAGACGCTCGCGTGCGAGAAATCGCCAGCAAATGCCGAATCAACCTAGAACATCTGCGGCGCTATCCGCACGCTTTTTCCGGCGGACAGCGGCAGCGGATCTCTATCGCGCGAGCCTTAGCCGCCGCACCGAAATTTGTCGTGGCGGATGAATGTGTCGCGGCTCTTGATGTTTCGATTCAGGCCGACATCCTGAACCTGCTGAAACAGTTACAACAGGATATGGATCTCACCTACCTCT
Organism: Alphaproteobacteria bacterium; assembly: GCA_049612785.1. Lineage (GTDB taxonomy): Bacteria > Pseudomonadota > Alphaproteobacteria > UBA7985 > UBA7985 > UBA7985. The sequence continues at coordinate 6,785 of JBMZBW010000096.1, forward strand.
TCATTTCGCACGATCTCAGCGTCGTTGCCCATGTCTGCGATTACGTCGCCGTCATGTATCTGGGGGAGATCGTCGAAGAAGGCCCCACGCGCGAGATTTTCACAAATCCGCAACATGATTACACAAAATCCCTGCTCGCCGCGATACCCTCTTTGGACCCAGATCAACGCAGTCGGGTGGTCGCGTTTGAGCGCGGCACAGTCACGATGGAGAACTAAATGGCCGATTATGATCTTGATAACGCCTATGAAATAGACGGCCCCGACAACGCTAAGACACTCTATGGCCGCTGGGCAGAAACCTATGACAGCAGCTTTAGCGAGGGCTGGGGCTATATCGCCCCGCGTGAGATTGCAGGCATCTACACAGCGCTTAGCGACCGCAATGAACCGATCCTGGATATCGGCGCAGGCACGGGGCTGGTGGCCGAGCATCTGCCAGGCCGCGTGGTGGACGGAATCGACATCACACAAGAAATGCTGGATATGGCTGCGCAAAAAGGCCTATACCGCCACCGCATCCTCGGCAATGTACTAGAGCCCCTTGAGATGGCCGATGACACCTATGGCGGCGTGATCTCATCCGGTACGTTTACCCATGGCCATGTCGGCCCGGATTGCCTGCAAGAGATGATCCGAGTTTGCCGCTCTGGCGCGTTGTTTGTCTGCGGCTGCATTCCACAAGTCTTTGACAGCATGGGCTTTGGATCACGACTCGCGATTCTGAACGCGCGCGGCCTCATCAGCGATTTAAGCTTCCGCGACATTCCGATCTACGAGGGTAAAGACCACCCTCACGCCGCCGACCGAGGCCTTGTTATGGTATTTCGCAAGTGTTGATCCTCGCGCAGCCAGACGAGGATGAGGCCGTGACAGCAGGCATCGAGGCATCATTTGTAGAATATGTAAGGGCGCTTCGCCGCCAATTGCCTGGGCCATACCTTTGGATGGCTAAGGCATTGGCGACCGGCCGCGTCTATTGGATTGGCGAATGGCAAGGCGTGGTTATGCACGCGCAGGTCCACCCTCTGTACATGGTAGACTCTATTGGCATTCTGCCGCAAGCGCAGGGCAACAGCCGTGGCACCAAGTCCATTTCCTCACCTTATATTCGCGGCTCGGTTACAACGTGACCGATTTCTGACCACCCACCAGCAACAAAGACGACAATCACCGCATACACATGACCAAGACACTTAATGGAGTTTTCTGATGCAAGACCCAACCTTCACCGCCCCCGGCCGCTTTTGGCGCGGCAATTTGCACACTCATTCGAACCGCTCGGACGGGGTGCTGCCTCCCAAGGAAGTCTGCCACCGCTATCGCGAAGAGGGCTATGACTTCATCGCCCTAACCGACCATTTCATTGGCGAATACGACTATCCCATCGTGGATACGCGCCCCTTTCGGACGGAGGGATTCACGACGATCCTCGGGGCAGAGGTGCATTCCGGTGCAATGGAAAACGGCGAGTTATGGCACATTCTTGCGGTTGGCCTGCCCCTCGACTTTGCGCCACCGAATTCCCCTGGTTTTCAGCCTATTGATGGCATGGAGACCGGCCCAGAACTTGCCATGCGCTGCCGTGAGGCAGGCGCTTTTGTCGCCGTCGCCCATCCCGAATGGGGTGGATTATCGTTGCAGGACGCTCGCAGCTTAACAGCCGCCCATGCGGTTGAAATCTACAACCACGGCTGTCAGGTCGGCGCGGACCGGGCAGAGGGGTTCTGGCATTTGGACCGCCTGCTGGAAGAAGGCCGCGCTCTAACGCTCTGCGCCACAGACGATGCGCATTTTACAGAGCCAGATCACTTTGGTGGCTGGGTCATGGTAAAATCTGAGTCAAACGAACCCGAGGCTTTGCTTCGTGCACTGAAAACTGGATCATATTATTCAAGCCAAGGACCAGAAATTAATAATATTGAAGTCTCTGCAAAACATGTTGTCGTGAACTGTAGTTCGGTCGCGACAGTTATCGTTCAAGGAAAAGGATCTGCTGCAGTTGCCAAACATGGTGAGGCTATAACCCGAGCCGAAATAAACCTGGCTCGGTTCCACAACAGCCCGTGGGTCAGAGTAACTATCATCGATCGCGCTGGAAAACGCGCGTGGTCAAATCCGATTTGGTTTGATCAGAATTGATTTCGCAAGGCCGATTTATTTGTCAACGTACATGTGCGACTCCAATGATACAAAATCAATCCGTTTAACCATAGTGAATTGCATCTGATGGCACTAGTTTCTTATTCAGCAACGATGACTGCAGGGGCAACGCAAGTTTTAATTCCTGCTGGGTTAGAAACGCCTTATGGGCGCTGCGTGCGTGTGTCTGGGGGTGAACTAAGAGAGATAACCGAGCACCACACACAGCAAAAAGCATTGTTGATGGATGTTACAGGTGATCAGCTCAAAATTGAATTTACCTTTGACACTGTCGCGGCCAATTATCCAGAAACAATTTTCCAACCCAAACAATCAAAATATACACGATACGCGGGTGACTTAGTATCAGAGATACAAGAAGTTGCTGGGGATTTAGAAGGTTATGCACTGCTTAAAAAAATTGCGTGCCATGTGGCTGGAAGATTTACCTACGGGCACCCAGAGACCCCATTTAATATTGCAACTGATATAATCCCGGCAATTGGATGCGGCATGGTGGAAGGTTCCTGCGTTGACATTAACACTTATTTCTTGGCCGCATTACGCAGTGTGGGTATTGAAGCAGGATACATAACGGGCTTCTTTTTTCCTGAAGAAAAGAAGAATAGATGCGATGATGGTCATTGCTGGGTCGTCACGCGATTGAACGGAGAAGTTCTAGAATGGGACATAGCACATCACCTTAAAATGGGGACACGCGACATAGATGCTGGCCTGAATCCGAAACCAGGAAAGCGATTTGGATGTTTTCATTCTATGGGCTTAGACTTTCCAGATCTCAAAATACATGATCTGAAAGCACTCATCGAACCGTTACAGGTATACAATGGCAAAGTAAGTGGGTTTATATCACCTAAAATAGAACTCATTGC
>JBMZBW010000097.1:0-9413 GCA_049612785.1 Alphaproteobacteria bacterium
ACACACCGCTTTCCATATCGATGATCTGCCGCGCTTGGCTCAAATCCTGATCCTGCGCACCAGAAACCTGACACAGGACACCTCGAATATTGGGATGGCTCAGGAACTTCAGGCCCTTTGCAACGTTTTGTGCAGACATGAGCAGCCTGCGCCGAGCCTGCGCGCGCACGCTGTCCAAGTGTCCGCGCTCGCTGGCGGTTAGTGGCAGTTTGGGCAAATCCTCAGGTGGCGTGTCGTTCAGGCGGTCGTCGTCGACGTCGAACAGCAAGTCGGTCAGAACCACAACCAAAGCCCCCTGATTTCGCCAATCGAGCGAAGCCGTTCCCAGAGCATCAAAGTTCGTTGGCCCACTTGGTTCCAGACCCGCCAAACGCTCGCGCAGTGAGCCAAGCAGTTGACGGGCATGGATGACGTTTATCGCGCGGTCGCTTGCCACGCTGTCACCAAAGGGCAAAACCCGCACGGCATAGCCGCTGTTCAGACCAATCAGAGCCAATTGCAAAGTCAACTCGACCGTCGAGCGAAACTTGTCCTGCCATCCGCCTGTCGCCATGGAAGCCGAGGTGTCGAGCGCAAGAACCAAGCGCGGCTGGTGTTCATCCTGTACCAGACGCGTATATAGCCGCTTTGACCGTCCGTAGAGGGACCAGTCCACACGCCGGACATCATCGCCGGGGGTGTAGGTCCGGTGCTGCTTGAACTCCAGACTGTCTCCATCCAACGTGTTCAGATGGGGTCCCATCGCCGCTCCGCGCGGTGGGATCCATTGCGGTGGAAGCACCAGGTCACCAACAGCGCGCAGAAAAGCGGGGTCCAGATCATCCAGACGCCGGTGCGCGCCGCTCTGAGTGGACTCAGGAGAGGCAGGTAAAGGGGAAGTCGGTTGTGCCAATGATCTACTGACCCAAGTGGCTCACAGCGTCCGCAATCAGACGGTCGCTATCCATTCCGTCAATCGCTGCACGGTGGTTGAGGATCACCCGGTGCCGCAGCGCCGGGCCAGCCACGCGAGCGATGAGATCAGCATTGATGTTCGGCAGCCCTTCGACCAGTGCTCTGACCTTCGCAGCCAGGATCAGGGCTTGAGCGCCGCGCGGCGATGGCCCGTACATGACATACTCATTGGCTGCGCTCAGGTCGCTTGGACGGCCAGCAACGGGATTAAGCGTCTGACAAAGTTCAACGGCAAAGTTCAAGGCGCTTTCCGGTGTTTCGACCAGCAGCGGCAGAGATTGCAAATACTGCAGTTCCTCGAACGTCAACCCATCAACATGCTGTGCCGTTTCACTGACTTCACGCTGCACGCCGGTGGTGTGAGTGACAATACTGGCCAGCAGACTATCGTCCGGGGAGGGGATGACGAGCTTGAAAAAGAAACGGTCCAACTGCGCTTCAGGAAGCGGGTAGGTGCCTTCTTGCTCAATCGGGTTCTGGGTCGCGAGGACGTGGAACAGGCCATTGGCGTCAGTGCCGGTGTCCGGTTCTGCGATATTGGCGCTTTTGGTGTAGTCCTGACCGGGCTTGTAGGTCACGCCCGCGACCGTCATTTGGCGTTCTGCCATGGCTTCGAGCAGCGCTGCCTGTGTCTTGGGACTGGCGCGGTTGATTTCATCGGCCAGCAGAATGTTTGCGAAAACGGGTCCAGACTGGAATTCCGGGTAAAGCCCGCCACGCTCGTCTGTTCGCAGGATCGTTGTGCCCGTGATATCAGCCGGCATCAGGTCTGGCGTAAACTGCACGCGACCAAACTGCAGCCCCAGAGCTGCGCCCAGTGAGCGCACCAGCGTGGTCTTGCCCAGACCCGGACGCGATTCCAGCAGGACATGCCCGCGAGCAAACAGGGCGGTGAGCAGTTCGCCAACGAAATCTTCCTCTCCTTCGGGGGAGAGGATATCTTTCCGGACCTCTGCTGCAATGGCATGGAAGCGCGATGCGAAGTGATCGATGCTTGCCTGATCCAGCTGCTGCCTGTGCATCTGGGCTTGCGCCGGCTCTGCGGTCGGCGCAGGTGCTGATGCTGCCACCTCATTGGCTGTTTCTGGCATCTGGTCGTTTGAAACTTCGGTATTCATACTGTTTCGTCTTTGCTTCTGGGCATTCGCGAGGAATGGAGAAAAAAGGGCGTGAAGGGATCAGTCCCAACGGCCTCTATATCGTTCTGGAACCGACTGTCGCGGACGCAAGCCCGTGTCGTCGAGTAGATAGGAACCGGATCTTGACCGGTTTGGATCCAGCGAGGTCGAGCGGTCGATGTCGAACTGTCTGTCTGGTAGGCCCGTATAGTAATCCAGCGGCTCGCCAGCGTCATCCAGTCCGCCAACAGACTGTTCGCTGAGAAGATCATCAATAGCGCTGTCCGGCACTTCGCTGTCCGAGACATCCAGCCCGGTTTCCCCCTCACCTTCGCCGGTCATCGGCGCTTGCCTTTGCTGCGTTTGCGGCGCCGGTTGGCTGGCCTGAAGAAAGGGTGGCGGGACGTAGGTATCGGGATCACAGAGCGGCGGTGTCGGCTGTTCCGGGATCGGCAAGTAGCGATAGCCCGTGAGGACTCCACCAAGAACAATGATACCCAAAGCAAACAGAAGGGGGCTCAGCGCAAAGGGGAATATCCAGCCCGGTACACCGTTATTCGTCACCTGGCGCGCTCGTGTCACCAATGCGGGGTTGCGGCTGCTGATTTCAGTCGTAGGAGCGGATGAGACGGCTGTGACAAAAGCCTCCAAACTGCCGCCGGTTGCCAGTCCTGTATCGATGCGTTCAGCAATTTCCGCTGGCTTCTTCTGCCGCGTGCTGGCGTAGACCAGCACCATGATCGACGCGGACATGAGGGCGAAACCAGCCGTGACCGCGCCCAGTCGGGGAGCGTCTGTCCATTCGTAAACTCGGCCATAAACCATGGTGGCATCGCGCCACTTGAAGACCTCAACCGACGCCCAATCCAGCACCAGAAGACCCAAGGTCACCGCGGCCAGAACTGCCAGCAGCAGGAGCAATGTCGCAACGAAATACAGCGTAAGCACCCAAACCCGGCGGGTCAGTTGGTTGGACAGGATCCGCGCCGTACCGGGGTCTTGCGCACGCAGCGGGGTAATCAGTGATGGCGCAATCACCCTTGAGCCAACCAATGACACCAGCGTTAATGCAGCCAGAAGACCGACAGCGACGAAGGGCCAGAACTGACCCCAAGGGCGAACCAGCTGGTCGCGCGTCTTCTGTGCTTCTGCTTCGGTGATTTCCCGTGCTTTTTCACGGAAGTCTCCCGCTTCATCCCGTCGCCCCATCAGGGTTGCTGTGCGTCCGAGAATGACCAGCGAGCAGGCCTGCGCGGTACGCTCGCCGCGCTGCTCCTGAATCAGCTGGATTTGGTCGAATGTCTCATAGGCGCGCTCGTACTCGCGCACAGCGAGCCAGAAGCGTCCAATCAGTTCCAGAACCTGCAAAAAGCTGGCAGATTCAGCAAATTCCGGGGACAGAGCCGCGAGCTCATTGATGCTTGCATCAATGGTCATCAGTGCTTCCATGCCGCCGTTGCTCAAGTCGGCCAGTTGGCGATAGACGTCAACCAGGATGCGGAGCTCCTGGTTACGATTGCCGATACTCAGGTAGGCTTCGATCAGCTGCGTCCCAACCTCTTCCTGAAGCACCACGGGCTGATAAGGGAGCAGCAAGGCAGCGGCAAAGACCTCAGAGTTGGTCATGTCGAGGAAGTTGTAACCTGCCGGATCAGCAATCACGCGATCCAGTTCCTCTGTCATGGCAAACAGCCCGGAGGCAATCTGCGCCAGTCGCTGTGCTTCTGGGTCGTTGCTGTCCCGTCGCTGGGCCAGATCCGCATAGCGGTTTGCGGTCTCAAAATCACTCGACAGCAGAGCGACTTGTCCCTTTAGAACCAGTACGGGCGAGGGTGCGGTTCGGTCGCTGAAGTCGGTCAGCAGATTATCAACAGCATCAACATTGCCATCGGACATGGCCAATTCAGCAAGGGCATAGTCTGCCAGTTCTGAGAGGAAGGGCAGCTTGGTTGTCGGTGTCTCCTGTTCCGAGGCATCCAGCATCAATTCGGTCAGGGCATCCTTCCGGTCAGCGTATAAGCTGCTGAGAACCAGCCACCGATACAAACGAGCCTCTTCGGGCTGTTGCCGGGCATAGGTCAGGAAGTGCTTGTAGGCGCGAGCGTACTGCTGATTGGTCAGCATCGCCCGACCTGTTTTGACCAGACCGTTTATCCGGCGTTCCTGCTCAGACAGTCGTTCTGACTGCGCGCTCGCCGGTGGAATAAAGGAAACGACTGAGACAAGCAGCAGCACGACGGCAATCATTCTGATTGCCTGTTGCAGCCAAAGCATTCGTTCAGGGCGGTATCCCGTTCCCATGCTTGTCTCTGTCTCCCCGTACTTAAAGACGCCGGTCGGTGGTGCCGCGACTTGTTCTTTGTCCTATTTAGGCGCTTCTGGCCAGTTTCCCAATGCCGTGAAGTCGCATTTCGTCGCTTCGAAATCACAAACGTGGCATTAAGTACTGATAGGTACTGATGACCGGGCAGCGTGGCGAAAAACGGGCCAACTCGGTGAAAATCTCTTGCTGAAGGATTTGTGATGATCCGTTTGCTCTATTTCGCATGGGTTCGAGCGCAAATTGGCGTTGATGAGGAGCGTCAGACTCCCCCGAAAACGCCCCTGACCGTCGCCGAAATGCTCGACTGGCTGCCGACGCTCAGTGACGGTCATGCCCTTGCGATGGAGCAGCGTGACCGGCTGCGTGTCGCCGTTAATCAGGAGTTTGCCGAGCTGGAGACGGTCATCAATGCCGGAGATGAAGTTGCCGTCTTTCCGCCCGTCACGGGAGGGTAAAGGGCTGTAATCGCCACCACTGGCCTAAAAGATCGCATCCGAAGACGTGACACCGCGCGAGCTTTGCCCTGTCGATGAGCGCGAGGAACTGGTGTTCCCCGTATTCGTCTGAGTGGAATTGTCCTCGCTGCCAAAACCGGCGTTGACGGCATCGTTCCCATTGCTGCCGGTTCCGCGCGCGCCCGACACTGTTTCCGTGGTGACGCCTGTGTCACCGATAACCCGGCCATCGCTGGCCACGCGCCGGACGTCAATCACACCAGTGCGCGGGTCAATGGTGGAGAACTTTACGCCTTCGGGATAGCGGAACTGGGTGACCGGGGTGCCTGCAAGTGCTTCGTTCATGAAGGCGGCGAAGATCGGAGAGGCTGCTTTGCCGCCGCTTTCGTCCTTTCCCAGGGACCGAGGCTGGTCAAAACCGACGTATACGCCAACCACAAGGTCGGGGGAGAAGCCGATGAACCAGGCGTCTTTGGCTTCCTGCGTGGTGCCGGTTTTGCCACCAACGGGGCGATCAACCACTTGCCCGACACGGCGCTGTGCTGTTCCGCGCTCAACAACGCCGCGCAGCATGGAGACAACATGATAGGCCGCGAGCTCGGTCGTAACCTGCTCTGCGCGTTCAAAAACCACGGGCATGGTGGTTCGATCCCAGTCTTCGGCGAGATTACAGTCGACACAGTTGCGCTTTTCGTGACGGAACAGAGTGCGGCCATAACGATCCTGCACACGGTCGATCAGGGTCGGTTCAACCTGCTTCCCGCCGTTAACAAGCATGCCGTAGGCTGTCGTGAGTTCCATGAGCGTCGTTTCTGCTGTGCCAAGCGAAACCGCCAGATAGGGCGGCAGGCTGTCATCAATGCCAAAATCGCGCGCGATTTCCACGATCCGGTTCATGCCAACTTCATTGGCCAGCCGCACTGTCATCAGGTTCCGCGACCACTCAAGCCCGGCATAGAGGGGCTGTCGGCCCCAGAAGGTGCCGTCGTAGTTCTGGGGGCGCCAGTCTTCCTCGTCTTCATCCCGCCCCGGAATGATCCACGGATTATCCAGAACGGTTGAGTTGGGCGAGAAACCCTGCTCCATCGCCGCCAGATAAACAAAAGGTTTGAAGGTGGAACCGGGCTGTCGCTCTGCCTGAGTTGCGCGGTTCAAGGCCCCGCGCGAGGGGTCGTAAGCATAACCACCAACGAGTGCCAGAATCCGCCCGGTGTGGGGGTCTAGCGCGACCAGCGCCCCTTCGATTTCTGGCGTTTGCTCCAGATTGTAAGCCCCGGATCCTCGTGGGGACACCAGCACAATATCGCCTATGGCCATGACATCACGCGGTTGAGTTGGCGTGCGTCCAACGGTGTCATCATCGATTTTGATCTTAGCCCAACGATACCCTTCATAAGGCAGAGTACCCGTTGCACCGTCACCAAATCCGAGCAAGGCGTCCCGACCCTGGAACTGCAAAACCACCGCAGGGCGGAAATCGAGCGTGTCATAAGGCAGCTCAGCCGCTGCCAGCTCCGTTTCCCAATTGTTAACGTCCACAAAACCCAGCGGTCCGCGGTAGCCGTGGCGACGGTCATAGTCCATTAATCCGTCCCGCAGCACCCGCTGCGCCAGTTCCTGCAGCTTGGGGTCCATGGTCGTGCGAACGGACAGTCCTTCGGTCCGGACCACTTCAGGGCCATATGTTTTGGACAATTGGCGATAGGCTTCTGTGCTGAAATAACCGGTTTCGTCCGTTGCGGCGGCGTTAGAGCGAACCTGCAGGTCAAAGTCTGGCACAACATCCCGCAGGGCTTCGGCTTCTTCGGTCGTGATGTAGCCATTGTCGGCCATCTCATTGAGGACGTAGGCGCGACGCTCCATGCCGCGAGCGAGCTCATCGGGCTCGTCTGGCTCGTAGTTTGAGGGCCCTTTGATGACCGATGCCAGATAAGCGGCTTCCGATACAGTCAGATCGGCAACGGCTTTGTTGTAATAGGCAAGCGAGGCCTCTGCGAGACCATAGGCGCGCAGGCCAAAGAAAATCTCGTTCAGGTACAGCTCGATAATATCGTCTTTTGTCAGATCCCGTTCCAGTCGCCAGGCGATGAATGCTTCGCGGATCTTTCGCTCCACGGTTCGCGCGTCGCCCGTGATGAAGTTCTTTGCAACCTGCTGCGTGATGGTGGAACCACCCGCCAGCCTTTGACCTGACGTCGCACGGGACACGTTGCGCACCATCGTTTTGGCCAAGGAGATGAAGTCCACACCGCCGTGGTTGTAGAAGTCTTTGTCTTCCGCAGAGATGAAAGCGTGAATGACGTGCTCAGGCACCTGTTCGATTGGAATGAACAAGCGACGTTCTTCCGCAAACTCCGCCATCAGCGAGCCGTCAGCAGCGTGCAGACGGGTGATGACTTTCGGCTCGTACTCCTTGACCACGTCATGATCCGGCAAATCGTGACCATAGCGGTAGTACATGTAGCCGCAGCCGCCGGCGAGCAGCAAAAATGCTGCGACCATACCCAACAGGAACGTCATGAGTATGAACCGGACAAAGCGGTAGAAGAAGGAGACCATGCGAGTCTTTGCCTTATTAATCTGCCTAAGGGGTGAGCATCCTGAGAACAGTGATGCTCGACTATAAGACGGACGTGGGATGTCTCATCCCGCTCCGCCAGCGTCCCCCAACGCCAAACTTTAACTTTTTTACCGCGTATTGATGATTAAGCGAAGTCCCGAAGCGGGGGATAAACTCACCAAAGCGATGTTATGCGTGCATTGCTAAATCGCGCGCGTGGCAAAATAACGGTCGACCGCCTGAACCATTCCTTTGATCAGGCCGCGCCGGGATGTGCTGGTGCGCAGCATATCAGCGTCGGTTGCGTTGGTGACGTATCCCATTTCCAGCAAAAGCGACGGCATGTCTGGCGCTTTGAGAACCGCAAAACCTGCGAAACGGTGCGCTTTTTCTTTGGTGACCCAGGTCTTGGAAAGCTCTTCACTGATGATTTCCGCAGCCTGTGCGGAGGAGTTCAGCGTCTCCCGCTGGGCCAAATCAAGCAGGATGTTGAGCAGCACGTCTGACTGGTCGGTAGCTCCGAAGCCGGCAATGATGTCCGACTTGTTTTCCCTTTGCGCCAGCGCCTCTGCTTCTTTGTCCGAAGCTTTTTCCGAGAGGGTATAGACCGATGCGCCGCGCGCTGACGCTTTGGAGTGAGCGTCTGCATGCATGGAAATAAACAAATCCGCATTCAGCTTTCGCCCGATTTCATATCGGTCGCGAAGCTTGATGTAAGTGTCGTTGGACCGGGTCAGGTGCACTTTATAGCGCCCCGTGGCTTCCAGGGCTGCCTTGAGTTCCTTGGCTGAAGCCAAGGTAATGTCCTTTTCCCGAATGCCGTGTTTTGACGCGCCAGGGTCTTTACCACCATGCCCGGGATCCAGAACGATCACGCGGCGGATTGCAGACTTCGCGGGTGCTGGTGGGCGTGGCGCGGGTATGGGCAGATCACCGCTTATCCGGCGAACGGGCAGGGTTGAGGCCGCTTCGGTCTTGTTGGCCAGGCTAATGTTGGTTTGCGGCAGGGAAACGATGTTCTGTGACGTGTTGGCCGCGATCACCTGATCGTTTCCAAACGTGCTGTTTCCTTGGCTCAATGGGCGGAACTCAAGCTCAAGTGAGTGCCTGTTCTGACCCGTTGAGTCGACCATCATGGCATTCGCCACATAAACAGGTTCGAACAGATCAAAAATGATCCGTGACGTTGTTTCAGATTGGTGACCGTAGCGCACAGAACGGACGACCCCGCCGGGTTGCGGGAGATTGCCGTTGTTGATCGACCAACTCACGCTGGGCAGATCGATAACCACGCGGTCTGGTGACTGCAGGACGTACAATTGATAAGCGACAGTTTGGTCAACGCTGATGGAAACGCGCGTGCGCTCGTAATTTGTGCCGACGAGGATATCGCGCACATCAGGTTGCGCGGCGGCGAGTGAAAAGCTCCAAAGGGCGAGAAAGGTTGTGATCGCTCCGGCCGAAATCCCTGCGATCCAGCGCACCCGCGGAGCAAGCGGCGAAAACAGCTGCCGGAACCATCGGGCCATCAGTGAGAGTAGGGTCAGCAACAGACCCATAACGCCGAAAATCAAAGCGAGTCGCACCAATGCGATCCTTCAAGAAGCTCTACCAAGTCCTGACAACATAAAAATAATCGTCAATTTCAGACTCGAAGAAATTTTAAAATTCAAAAAATATTGTTCTGAAATAGCACCTTAACACTGATTGTAAATCTAAATTCACATCGAATTGATTTCATTATCCGACTAGTGTGGCAGGTAAGCTGCGTTTTTTACGGTGGACGCGCCCTTGAGGGAGCCTTAAGTAAGAGTGTAGTAGGCGCGACGAATTGCCCTGCTTGCTTGCAGTCATCCGTGCGATGGCCCCGAATTCAGCTGGTTTGGACCCGTATTTCTCTAGACAAGGTCAGGCCACCGGCAGAGTGAGTTTTCTCTCCTGCTTCTGTTTCGTCCAATCGCAGACTGCACCAAATGAACAACGGCTGTTTAGTTTGCAGCCAC